>CANPYO010000069.1 GCA_947588645.1 uncultured Akkermansia sp.
GGCCCGCAAGAGTAAGCGCCACAGTTGCCCACGACCATGCAGGAACGGGACTTTATTGTGACGGGCATGAGCTGCACCGCCTGCGCGGCGCGTGTGGAGAAAGCCGCTCGCAGTGTGCCGGGAGTGGTGGAAGCGCAGGTGAATTTGGTGACCGGGCAGATGCACGTGGTGAGTACCGAGGAAAGCACGGTGCAGGACATCATCCACGCTGTGCAAAGCTACGGTTTCGGCGCGGAGGAAAAGAAAAGCGTGGCGGCGCAGAGCAAGCCCGGAGGAAGACGCGGATGGGCGGTGGCGGCATCGGTGCTGCTGCTCATACCGCTGGTTGCGTTGCACCATGTGGTGCATGGAGCAGAGTGGGCGCAAGCGGTGTTGGCGCTTGGAATAGCCGGGCTGAACTATCGATTTTTTACGCGCGGGGTGCGTACATTGGCCGAGGGTGATCCGGGTATGGATGCCTTGGTGGCAATGGGGAGCGGAGTGGCGCTTGCAGATGGGCTGGTGCAGCTGTGTGGCGGCGGCAGCGGGGCGATGTTCCTGGAGTCTGCCGGGATGATTCTCACTTTTGTCTCCGTGGGTAAGTGGCTGGAGGCGCGAGCTACGCGGCGGACGGGACAAGCCGTTGAAAAGCTCAGCCGCTTGCTGCCGGAGGTAGCGACGGTGGTGCGCGAGGGCGAGCAAGTGCAGGTACCCACAGCGCAACTGCAGGTGGGGGATTGTTTGCTGGTGCGCCCGGGAGACCGCATCCCGGCAGATGGGACGGTGCTGCGCGGGGTATCGGCGGCGGATGAATCGGCGCTCACGGGTGAGAGTATGCCCGTGGAAAAACGAAAGGGGGCGGATGTGTACGCCGGTACGGTGAATATGCAGGGTGCGTTGTACGTGCATGTGGCGCAGAGGCAGGAAGAATCAGCTCTGTCCGGGGTGATAAGGCTGGTGAGCAATGCCGCCGCGCAAAAAGCCCCCATGGCGCGCTTGGCGGATCGTGTGGCGCGTGTGTTTGTGCCGGCTGTGGTGGCGGCGGCGGGTGTGACGGCTGCGGTGTGGTGGGCGTGCGGGGCAGGATGGGATGTGGCGTTGGCGCGTGCCGTGGCGGTGCTGGTTGTGTCCTGTCCCTGTGCGCTGGGACTTGCCACCCCGGTTGCCATCATGGTGGGCGCGGGCAAGGGCGCTGAGTGGGGAATCCTCTTCCGCAGTGGCGAGGCATTGGAAGCTGCAGGGCGAGCGAGCTGTGTGGCGCTGGATAAGACGGGGACGCTTACCCGGGGAGAGCCTGGCATCACCGATGTGCAACCGCACGGATGTTCGCGAGAGGAACTGCTGGGGCTGGCGGTGGCGTTGGAAAGCGGCGCGAATCACCCATTGGCGCGTGCCGTAGTGGCTTGCGCGGCGTCTCCCGCAGCGGCAGTGGCAGACCTGCAGTACATCCCCGGGCGTGGTGTGCGAGGCTCTGTGCAGGGGGATTCATGCGCCGTTGGGAATATCGCACTGATGCATGAACTGGGGGCGGAAGCACAAGATCCGGCAGAGCTTGTCGAACAAGGCAAAACCGTATTGCACGTGGCGCGTGGCAAGCAGTGGCTGGGCTATCTGGCGGTAGCGGATGCCCCGCGCGAAAGTGCGCCCCGGGCAGTGAAAGAACTGCGGCAAATGGGGTTACGCATCCTCATGATTACCGGTGACAACGTCGCGACGGCTCGGGCCATTGGCGTTCGCGTTGGAGTGCAAGAGGTGCACGCGTCCGCCATGCCCCGGGATAAGGAGGAAGTGGTGCGCACGCTGCAAGCGCAGGGTGAGCGCGTGGCCATGGTGGGCGATGGCATCAATGATGCTCCGGCGCTCGTTCGCGCGGAGGTCGGGATTGCCATTGGCGCCGGTACGGACATTGCCATCGAGAGTGCGGGAATCATCCTGATGCACAGCGACCCGATGGATATACCTCGCGCGTTGCAGCTGAGCCGAGCCATATTGGATAAAATTCGTCAAAATCTCTTCTGGGCTTTTATCTACAATGTGCTCATGATACCGCTGGCGGCGGGGGTGTTTTACCCGGTGTTCGGGTGGCTGTTGCCGCCTGCAGCGGCAGCGGTGGCCATGGGCCTCAGCAGTCTGTGTGTGGTGACCAATGCGCTGCGCTTGCGCAATTTTTGCCCGACAGAGCACAGCGTGTCCCCATAAAATTTTCTCCGGGCTCATTCAACCCATTTCTTCGCGTGTGGTATGCGAGACACGCCACTTGCCTCCGCACAACGCGCGTTAGCATTCAAATCGTAAATGAATCAAATCGTAAATCGTACCTCGTACATCGTACATGGGCAGGCTCCGCCTGCCACCGGGTGGCGTCAGCCGCCACCGCCCCGTCGCTTTCGAACCAACATCGCGCACGGCTTTCCAATTCCGCGTCGCTTCTGCCTCGCCAAATTCTCGCGCAACGCGCGCGAACTTCGCAATCGTACCTCGTACCTCGTACCTCGTACATGGGCAAACGCATTTTCTAATGCGTTTGCCCCGCGGAGTGAGGCATTTTTCTTTACAGCGAGGCAAAGGTGGCATATACTCGGGTTGCGCGCGGAAAACCCCCGCCACGCAAACAGACATGAAGATTGTGCTTGCATATTCCGGTGGCCTTGACACATCTGTGCTCTTGGTGTGGCTTAAGGAGAAATATAATGCGGAAATCATTGCATACTGCGCCGATGTGGGACAGGCAGAGGAGCTGGATGGATTGGAGGAAAAGGCGTTGAAGACCGGCGCGAGCAAGTGCATCATCGGTGACCTGAAGGCCGACTTTGCGGCCAATTACATCTACCCGATGTTCCGCGCGAATGCCCTGTACGAGGGACGTTACTTGCTGGGCACCTCGATCGCTCGCCCGTGCATTTCCAAAGCGATGGTGGATGTAGCACTGGCCGAAGGGGCGGATGCTATAGCCCACGGCGCCACCGGAAAAGGCAACGACCAGGTGCGCTTCGAATTGTCCGTGAACGCGCTTGCTCCTCACCTGAAAGTGATAGCTCCCTGGCGTATGAAAGAATGGCGCGACCAATTTCCCGGGCGCACCGAGCTCATTCAGTATGCCGAGAGCCATGGCATCCCCATCCGCCAGAGCGTGAAGAAGCCCTATTCGATGGATCGCAATTTGCTGCACATCTCTTACGAAGCCGGCATATTGGAGGATACGTGGTACGATGCCACCAAGCAGGAGGATCGCGCAATGTATGTGCTCTCCAATGCCCCGGAGGACGCGCCGGATAAGCCGCAGTACCTCCAGTGCCTTTTTGAAAAGGGGGACATACTGGGGCTGCAGACGGAGGGGCTGACCGAAATTATGGCAAAGGTGGGGGTAAAAGCGACCGGCGAGAGGGAAGGCTATACCCTGCTGGATCCACTCGGAGTAATGCTGGTGCTCAACTACTTGGGTGGGTTGCACGGCATAGGACGCGTGGACATTGTGGAAAACCGGTTTGTGGGCATGAAGAGTCGCGGTATCTACGAGACTCCCGGCGGCACCATTCTGCTGGCGGCTCACCGCGATATCGAGACCATCACCATGGATCGAGAAGCGCAGAAAGTGCGCGATTCGCTCATCCCGGAATATTCTGCCATGGTCTACAACGGCTTCTGGTTTGCCCCGGAGCGCGAGGCCATTCAGGCGCTCGTGGATCAGACCCAGCAGACAGTCAGCGGCGAGGTGCGCCTTAAGCTGTACAAGGGCAACGTGATGTATGCCGGCCGTCGCAGTCCGAACTCGCTCTACAGCTACGCCATTGCTACTATGGAGGGTGATTATACGGACGAGGATTATAATCAGGACGATGCCTCGGGCTTCATCCATCTTAATGGCCTTCGTCTCAAGCAATTTTCCCGCGTGAACAAGATTTAACACACGTCGCTTTCCTCGAAATCATGACTGATCAGTGCCATATCAATGAAAATATGCCGGAGGAGGAAGAGATTTACGACCTGGCAGATTTTTTTAAAGTGTTTGCAGACAGCTCGAGGCTCAAGGTACTGTGGGCGCTGCACCACGGCGAAGTGTGCGTGACGCACTTGGCTGAGCAGTTGGGCATGAATACGCCCGCTATCTCCCATCAGCTTCAAATACTGCGCCAGAAGCACCTGGTGCGCGTGAGGCGAGAGGGTAGAAAGCTCTATTACTGCCTGGCGGACGACCACGTGCAGCGTATTCTCGAACTCGGTTCTGAGCATATGCATGAGTGACCCGCAGGGCAAATCCAAAATCGTACATCGTACATAGGCGGCGTCAGCCGCCCCGCGCAACGCGCGCTCACTTCCCAAATCGTAAATCGTAAATCGTAAATGAATTAAATCGTAAATGGGCAAACGCATCACCGGTGGTCGTGGTGGCGGCAGGGGACGTACTACGGGTGGTACAACGATGGGCGCCGGTCTGTATATGGGCACGTACGTGGGGCGCGAGACAATGACTGTGTCGGAAGATTGAGAGGATGATTCGTTGAGTCGATTGATGACTTGTCGAAGAGAAGAAATTTGCTCGCGTGCTCCTTTGAGGTCGTTCTCTGTAGCATGCAATTTGGTCTCCAAGGAGGCAGCTCGAGCCTTTTCCTTTTTGGCTGCTTCGCGTTCATTCTCCATACGAGCGACCAATCGCTTCGCCTCGTCGTCAAAGCGATTGGCTTCCACGGTCAGATTGCAGCGAGCGGCCTCCCGTCTGTTCCAATCAGCCGCCAGATACTCAGCGCAGACGGCGGGAAGCGTTTCCCACGTACTCATCAATGCGCTGACGTCTGCCCCGGTCAGGTAGCGCGGGGAGAGCCCACTGGCTTGCAGAGCGGAGCGTTGGGCAGCAGCCTTTCTATCTTCTTCTGCGGCGAGATCCCGACGCGCTTGCTCCACCTTGTCGTAATATTCACGCACAGCGTGGGGCGTAAGGTCGAAGCGCTGCTGAAGTTCCGGCGTGAGTCGATCGTAGCTTACGCGCTGCACGCCGGCGCTATGACTGATGACCACGCTGTCGGCATCTTTTCGTACCATCTTGGCATCCTGCAGCACCGTGCCGTCCACCAGCACAAAATCCTCCGCCAAACAAAGCCCGGCAGCGAGAAGAAAAAGAATGGGGAAGGATAACTTCATGAAGCGGGAAGAGTAGGGGTCAGCAATTCTGTCATTTCGGGAGAGCGGGCGTAGTCCAAGGCTCGCTTGCCCTCTTCATCCCGTAGTTTGGGATCAGCGCCGCGCTCCAGAAGTAGCTTGACGGCAGGCAAACTTTCCGAAAGAGTGGCTTGGATAAGAGCAGTAGAGCCGCCGGCATCGCGTTCATTCGTACGAGCGCCGCTTAGGATAAGCCAGTCCATGGCTTCACAGGCGCCGTTCTGTGCTGCGGCATGCAGCAGGGGCAAACCATCCACCGATGCGGTGGAAGAAAGTCCGGATTTAGCGAGAGTCTGTAGCACGTGGACGCGGTTATTTTCCGCGGCACGCAAGGCTGCTCGTTCAATTTGGTCTGCCGTGGGGGAGGCTGTATTGAGGATATGCTCCACATCGCGCACCTTGCCGAGAGCTGCGGCGCGTGTGAAGAGCGATTCTCCCTCGGCATCGAGAGCCAGCGGATCGATTTGAGGAGCAGAGCGCTGCTCAGCGTAGAGAGCTTCTTCTCCCTCCGGCAGGATGAAGCGCATCGACCACACACAACAGCCCAGCACAACATAAATGACCGCCCATACAACCAGCATGAGCGAGGGACGCTTGGTGAACGCGCGCGCCAACGAAAGTACTCCATTGACGATGATTCCTACGGCGCACAACGTGAGCAACCATCCATTGAGTTGAGTGGCGGTGGCTTCCCCATCCGTCGCGCAACGCCAAGCCATCACTGCAATGACCACAAGCGTGAACAGTGGATTCAAATAATCCTTCATGATATCTCCCTTATAGCAGAAGAACGCCAAGATGTCCAGCAGGCAGTCCAGGGCAAACGCATTAGAAAATGCGTTTGCCTATGTACGATTTACGATGACTCAGCTTCGCCCTTCGGGCAAAAGCTGCGCTTTTGTCCAAACTGCCTTACGCCGTCGGCAGTTTTGTACGATGTACGATTTATTAATAATGTGCGCGTTGTAAAGATTTTTTCGGATCATTAATGTATGCTGTGATTCCTTTAGAGCCATCATCATTATGACCGCTGGTTATCACGGTTTTTGATACGTATAAACGGTGATATCAGTCAATAAGATCAATTTCTCTGTTGATTGACTTCTCTCAAATGCGTTTGCCTATGTACGATGTACGATTGCATATAATGCGCAGCCGAGCTGCGGGTGGCGAGTAGATAGCGCACTCGCGCTGTCCAACCACCTCCCCGCCCGCTGACGCGAGCACCCTGAAAGCGACCTTGCAGCCACCGGCCGTTTTCCGCGAGCCGGCGGCTCGCCAAATTTGCAAATCGTAAATCGTAAATGAATTAAATCGTAAATGGACAGCCGCAGGACGGCTGTACGGAAGTTTGGCGAAAAATAGAGGCTAATTCCGAAGCTGCGCGAGGGCAGCAGAAGCAGCAGCGATTTCGGCTTTCCGCTTGCTGGAGCCTTCTCCGGTACCGATTGCTGCGCCCTGCCAAAGAGCGGTGGCGGAGAAACGTACGGGAGAGTCAGAGGTTTGGGTGACGCGATACACAGGAGCTTCGCCGGAACGCCCCTGCAGCAGCTCCTGCAAATCGCCCTTGGGGTTGGTAATGAGTGCCGGGCAGGCGTCATCCAGACTTTCGCGCAGCAGGTGAATCGCCACTCGGTATGCGGCGGGGAATCCGGCATCCTCCATGACTGCGCCCACGAGACTTTCGAGAGTGTTACCCAACACGGTGACGGAAGAACGACCGCCGGCGGCTTCCAGACGCGGACTGATGAGCACTTCTTCGCCTATGTCGAGGGCAGCGGCTATGTCAGCCAGATGGCGACGGCTCACGATGGAGGCACGCATTTTGGTAAGCTCTCCTTCATCGGCCATCGGGTGCATGGAAAAAAGCTCCATGGAGACCACGAGCTCCAAAACGGCGTCTCCCAAGAACTCCAATCGTTCAAAGGCTGAAGGCTCAGAGGGAGTATGACCGACGCTCGGGTGGGTGAGGGCCTGCTCCAGCAGGGTTTTATTGGTGAAATGATATGCTAATTTTTGTTCTATCCGTTCCTGGCCCATTGCACGTATGGTAGCACGAAGGAGGGGAATAAGCCAGAGCAAACGCATTAGAAAATGAGTTTTCCCATTTGCTATTTTCGATTTATGATTTACGATTTATTGATAATGCGCATATTGCGTAGATTGTTTTGAATGGCGACCATGCTCGGGAATGAGAGAGGAACACCTTCATTCGCAGCGCGAAGCATGCTGCCATCGCATTTTTCGCGCATCGAGATTTTCTTCTTCATCTCAAATGCGTTTGCCCTAGCAGGCAGTCCGAAACCAAGGCAAACTCATTGGAAATGCATTTGCCTATGTACGATTGCATATGATGCGCAGCCGAGCTGCGGGTGGCGAGTAGACAGCGCATCCGCGCTGTCCAACCGCTTCACTGCCCGCTGACGCGAGCACCCTAAACGGGGCCGTCAAGGCAAACGCATTAGAAAATGCGTTTGCCATGTACGAGGTACGATGTACGAGGTACGATTTGGGAAATTCGTGCGCGTTGCGCAGATATGTTCTGGATGGCAGATGTACTCAAAAACGAAAAAGCAACAACTTCATTTGCATCGCAGAGTGCGCTGCCATTGCGGTTCTCGTATTCGGAAACAGACACGTGATCAAACGTTTGGAGAGTTTTCTCTGCTTTTCCATTTCATCCAAATGCGTTTGCCGTGTGTTACGGTTTATTCTCGTGGACAAGTTATGAAAATTGTGCTAAAAGTATCGTTGGCATGCGTAAGAAAGTCGTAGGGTTGCTTGTCATACTGCTACTCATCGGAGGATCGATAGCAGTATGGTCGCGTGTGGACTCCGCAGATGCAGCCAGACCTGCTCCCCTACCGCTCGTTGCCGATATCTCGGCCGCAGAGGTTCAACAGCGCTATGAGAAAGCGCTTTCCATTCTGAATGACACCGCAGTAAACGATGTATCCGACGTGCCCTGCATGCTGGAAAGCTGCGCAGAGGCCGGACACTCAGAGGCAACTATCTTACTGCTGGATGTGTATGAGGGGAAGCGCAAGGGGATTGACGCAGACATGCGCAAAGCGACTGTCTGGGCCAACCGCATTGCCATACACTCCCCCAATCGAGCTCTTGCTGCGGAAGCTCGCTTCCGCTTGGCTCGCTACGAGGAGAAGCGTGGCACTCGCCAATCCCTCAAAAACGCATTTCACAATATGCATCTTGCTGCGAAAATGGGCTCACCCAAGGCTCAAGCCGAACTCGCCCGCTATCTCATGCGCGGCATTGGCACCGCCCGCAACCCGCAAGCCGCCATCCGCGTGCTCAAAAAACTCGCAAAAGAAAACCCGGAGGCCCCCAACCTCTTCTTCTACGCAGGCTACATGTACATGAAGGGTCTGGGCATATACGGCGGTCCGGATTATAAAACGGCTCTTTTCCTCTACAACAAAGGCCGCATGCTGCATGATGCACGCGCTACCAACAACCTCGGTCTCATGTACGAACGCGGCATGGGGGTGGCTCCAAATCCCGCTAAAGCTTTCCACTATTACCGCATTGCTGCCGAGCATGGTTGTCGTGAAGCCTCCACGAATATGCAGCGCATGGCTTTCCGCCTCAAAAGGTCTGCCATCAGCACGTGGCAGCAGAGGCTCTCACGCGCCACCCTGCGAGTCCTGCAAGCTCTCCCGCTTGCGCCGGGGCTGCGCAGGTATTTGGAATCACCGCTGCAGGCTGCCGCCACTGCTCACTCATGAAAGCCGCCCGCCAGGCCGTGCAATACGCTGCTGAGCAACTGGGCTTCTCCGGACTAGGCGTGGCTCCGGCCTGCGCCGACCAAGGAGACATGCTGTCCCAGTGGCTGCGTGATGGCTGCCATGCCGATATGCACTGGCTGGAACATCACCTGCCCATGCGACAAAACCCAGCGCTATTACTTCCCGGCGTGAGGTGCGTGATCATGCTTACCTACGAATACCCACGGCTGGATGCCCGCCGGGGACCCGGTTCCATAGCTCGTTATGCACAGGGAGAAGATTACCACAAGTTGCTTGCTCCCAAATTGGCGGACTTGGACGAAACGCTGCAGTTATACGGGGGCACTCAAAAGTGCTTTAGCGATTCCGGCCCGGTAAGCGAGCGTTTTTTTGCTGCTGCCGCCGGTTTAGGCTGGCTCGGGCGGCACGGACTTCTTGTGCGCCCACACGGTGGCTCCTTCTGTTTTCTCTCGTGCATTCTCACCACTCTTCCGCTCCCTACAGACCAGCCCATGCCCAATCGCTGCGGCACCTGCCATCGCTGTGAGCAAGCCTGCCCGACCCACGCACTCCAAGATGGGCGCTGCGATGCTCGCCGCTGTCTCGCATATTGGACGATTGAGAGCAAGCAAACCTCTGCCCCGCCCGAAATTCAAAAAGCCATGCATGGTCACTTGTACGGCTGCGATGCATGCCAAGAGGTCTGTCCATGGAACGGCCTTTCATCCCCCCACGATGTGGATCTCCACTTGCTTATGCCTGCCCGCCTCGCAGCCATGCCTCAGGAAACACTGGCTGATCTGCCCGAGGAGGATTGGATGCACTTGATTGCCAACTCCCCCATGCGCCGCACCGGAGTAGCTCATTTGCGTCGCAATATTCAAACTTTTTCCAATTCCTTCCCATCATGATTTCACTGTTTAATTCCATACTCCTCCCCTTAGCTCAATATGCTTATGACTACAGCGACTCCGCCTCCTCCGGCTTCATTCTCCCGGCGCACGGCACACTGAGTTCTTCCTCTCTGGTAGGACTCGTTCTTCTCCTCCTTGTCGGCCTTATCGGTGCCGTTGTCCAAAATCGTATGATGGCGAGTATGAAAAAATTCTCTTCTGAACCCGCTCATCTCACGGGTGCGCAAGTTGCGCGCCGCATGCTGGATGCCCATGGGCTGACGGATGTACAAATCACCCATGTAAACGGGCAACTTACTGACCACTATAATCCCGCTAGCCGCACTGTCAACCTGTCCGATGTGGTGTACTCCCAAGCCACGGTCGCTGCCATGGCCGTGGCGGCTCACGAGTGCGGTCATGCTGTGCAACATGCCTCTGCCTACCCTTGGCTGGGTTTACGTTCGCGCATGGTACCTCTGGTGAATATCGGATCGCGTCTTGGACAAATCGTGCTTATGCTTGGTCTGGTGCTGGCAGCCAGTGGCGGCAGCACGCTCGTGGCGTGGATTGGTCTGGGACTCTTCGCCAGTACCACCGTGTTTTCCCTGGTCACCCTGCCGGTGGAGTTTGATGCGTCGCGTCGTGCCCTTGCGTGGATTCAGAGTTCTGACATTGCCTCGCACACCGCGCACGAACATGCCCAAACCGCTCTGCGCTGGGCCGCCATGACCTATGTGTCCGCAGCTCTCTCATCCATAGCCATGCTGTTGTACTACGCCCTGCGTCTGCTGGCAAGTTCGGCTCGATCCCGTCGCTGATTCACTGCAGCCATGAACACTCCCCACCTCATTCTCTCCATCCAACGCGAGCTGGGCGGCACGGCTACCCCTGCCGCAGCTCAACTAGCGCTCGACGCGGTGCTGCACGCTCTTCGAACCGCACTGTTGGAGGACGGAATTGTCAAGATTTCGCGCTTCGGCACATTCCGACGCAAGGAAGTACGCTCTCGTCGTTTGTGCCATCCGCACACCGGAGAGGTCATCCAACTTCCGGCACGCTCCGTCATCCGCTTCATTCCCTCCCCCTTCCTCACCGCATCGCTTTCCCAACATCGGGTGTAGGACCACATCCGTCCCGAGAAAAAACCATTCATTTACGATTTACGATTTGCAAATAACGCGCAGCAAAGCTGCGGGGAGGCGGAGCAGAAGCGACGCGGAATTTTTAAAGCCGTGCGCGGGCGTGGTTCGAAAGGGGCAAGGCGGCTGACGCCGCCTATGTACGAGGTACGAGGTACGAGGTACGACGATGGCAGACAGAGTCTGCCCATGTACGATGTACGAGGTACGATGTACGATTTGGAAAGTGAGCGCGCGCTGCGCGGGGAGGCGGTGTGTCTCGCATTCTACACGCTAAGAAATGGGTTGAATGAGGAGGGAGAAGATTTTATGGGGGCACGTGTGGTGTAGGACACATTATCGGCTTCCATCCTACCATTAAAAGAGAGATGATACACTACGTGATTTCCCACCAATGCATGCTCGCCCTTGCGCTTCTCAGCGCCACTCTCGTCAGTTGCGATGATGCTGATGAGCAGCAGGGCGCCGCACAGAATATCCCCACGTCTATCTCCCGTCCTGCTCCGCAGCCCAACATGGAATCGCTGGATGTGAACCCTTCCACTCCCCCCCTTATTCCCACCGAGCTCTCTACCTCCCAATCATATGAGCTCTACAGCTCGTACAGCGGGCAGGATATCCGCCAGGTCACCGGCGTGTCCGGGCGAACTCTATGGCTCTGCTTTACCGCCCCCTGGTGCCCCCATTCTGCAGATATGATTCGGGAGCTCAAACAACTCGCCAAAGAGGAAAAAGGGCATGTTCAAGTCGTGGAAGTGAACGCTGATGCCTATCCCGCTCTTGCAGAGCAATTCCGCATCTCTAAAGTTCCGACCACGATCCTCTACACGGAGGGCGTGAAGTTGCGCACCATTGAAGGGGCCTACAATGCCGCTAGCCTGCGCAGCTATTTGCACCGAGTGCTCTCTCGAGATGATGATGCCCAAGTCTCCCCCGCAGACGCCGTACTGCGCTCAAACCCTTAACCCACACAGACAACTACCATGCGTTTTCTCACAGGTCTCCAACCCAGCGGTCAACTCCACATCGGCAACTACTTCGGAGCTATCCTCCCCGCCGTGCAACTCCAGCACAAAGGTGAGGCCTTCTACTTTATCGCCAATTACCACGCCATGACGACCATGGCATCCCCTCAGGCCTTGCGCGAAAACACCCGCTCCCTCGCCGTAGATTTTCTCGCCTGCGGTCTCGACCCTCAGAAGGCTGTCTTTTTCGAGCAATCCGCTGTTCCGGAAGTGAATGAGCTCGCATGGATTCTTTCCACCGTCTGTCCCATGGGTCTGCTGGAGCGTTGCCATTCCTACAAGGATAAATTGGCTCGAGGCATAGCCTCCAGCCATGCGCTCTTCGCCTATCCCGTGCTTATGGCGGCAGACATCCTGCTCTACGATTCCGATGCCGTGCCCGTCGGTAAAGATCAAAAGCAACATCTTGAGGTCACCCGCGATCTGGCGGGTAAAATGAACGAGGCTTTCGGTTCAAATCTCTTCAAACTTCCCGAGCCTATCATCTCCGAATCTACTGCCGTTGTCCCTGGGCTGGACGGACAAAAAATGAGCAAGAGCTACGGCAATGCCCTGCCCATTTTTGGTTCAGAAAGGGAGATCCGCAAGCTCATTAATAAAAAAATCATCACCGACGCCACCCCGTTGGAGGATCCCAAGCCCACGGATCATTCCATCATCCTTGCTCTCTACAAACTGTTCGCTTCCGAGCAAGACTACGACACCATGCTTGCCCACCACCGCTCCGGTGGCTTTGGCTATGGCCAATTTAAAAAAGATCTTTTCGATGCATACTGGGAGTACTTCCGAGACGCTCGAGAGAAACGTGATTGGCTTCTCGTCCACCCCGAGTACGTAGATGATGTGCTCCGCACAGGTGCTACCCGCGCTCGGGAGGAGGCTGCTCGCACCCTTGCCCGTGTTCGCTCTGCCGTCGGGCTCGTTTGACCGCTTGCCTCCTCATAAAAATCTGAGCACAGCGCAATCAGTATCTCGACTCTCTACGGCCACATCCGTCCCGAGAAAAAGCCTGGTCATTTACGATTTACGATTTACGATTGAAGAGTTCGCGCGCGTTGCGCGGCGGCAAGCGGTGGGGGCAGGCGGATCCTGCCTATGTACGATTTACGAGGTACGAGGTACGACGATGGCAGACAGAGTCCGCCCATGTACGATTTGCAAAGTGAGCGCGCGTTGCGCGGAGGCAAGTGGTGTATCTCGCATTCCATACGCGAAAAAATGGGTTGAATGAGCCCGGAGAAGATTTTATTGGGACACGTGTGGTTTGCCCGTGATCGGACAAAAATAGTGCACCGAAAAAAGAAAAGTGATCGGACATAATTAGCGCACCGAAGTGTTCCGCGATGGTTTACCGTCATAGTTTTTGATGTCCTCAGAAAGCATTTGCAAAGGGGGCGACGGAGCGTAGCGGAGTCGCACCCTTTGCAAATGGCGCCGCCAGGGGGGGTAGGATGTTCTCAGCGATTGTACCTAACCTTCTTTCTACTAATCGTATATGTTCTCTCGCCTCGCTAATCGCTCGTAAAACTT
>CANPYO010000070.1 GCA_947588645.1 uncultured Akkermansia sp.
ACTTCGTGTACGACGGGGAGGAGACAGCGGATGCGAACGGCTACACGCTGACGGGCGCGTTCACGGGCAGCAGCCTGACGGTGAAGGGTGGTACCTTGACGCTGACGCAGACGGAGACAGCGAACACGATCACGCTGACCACGGGCGTGACGGTTGAGGGAGGCACATTGGTGCTGGGCAGTGCGGGTACGACTGATGTGACGGTTGGTGCGTTGGATGGGACATCCTTGAAGGGTAGTCTGACGCTGAGCGGCAGCACGAACAACACGGTGAACGGTGCTGTCACGCTGGTGGACGGCGCGACGCTGACCTTCGCGAATGAAGGAAAGACGGGTGGCGCCACGAACAAGGTGAGTGGCGTGGTGACGATGGGCACTGCTGGGGGTGCAGAAGCTGCAGGCACATTGGTGTGGGATGGTGATCTCACGGTGCAGGGCTTGTCGGGCAATGGTACGCTGTCAACGACGGCGGAAATAGGCAAGACCCACAGCTTGATCATTAACGGCACGAGGGGAGAGCAGGACTACAAGGGATCTCTGAGTGGACTCACGAGTGTGACGATGAGTGGGGCGGGCTTCACGCAGAAGTTCAGTGCGGCCGGGGCGCTTGATACGAATGTCACCGTGACGGCCGGTACCTTGGAGTTCACGCAGGCAACGAAGCTCGGGGCGACGACCGTGGGAGAAGGCACGTTGACGCTGGGTGGCGCGGCTGTCGAGCTGACGAGCTTGAACAGCGCCGATGGTGTGACGGATGGAAAGGGAACCGTGAACGCGACCGGCGCGTTGACGGTGAACGGGGGCACGTATAACGGTACGTTGACGGCGGGAGACTTCACCGTGGCGAATGGCGGCTTTACGTTCAGCAACACCTCGGATGATACCAACAGTGTTGGCAAGCTGACTTTGACGGGTGCGCTGACGTTGACCGGCAAGCTGACGGCGACGGATTTGGAAGGCTCTAGTGAGATCAAGGGCGACACCACCCAAGGCACGTTGACGCTGACGTACAGCGGTGATACGGAGGAAGGTGGTAGCCACAGCGGATCTATCAAGGTGAACCTCGTTTACGCCGGAAGCAAGGGAGACGATTCATCGAAGTACGATAAGTTCACGTTGAATGGTGAATTCTCCGGTGACTCCCTGACGGTGAAGAGCGGTGAATTGACGTTGGCTCAGTCGGAGAATACCACTTACAAGAGCGTGACGGTGGAGGCGGGCACGTTGGCGTTGACGAACGGCGGCACGATCACGAGCTTGAGCGGTGGGACAGGGGAAACCGCTGGCACACTGAGTGCGTTGGGTAAGAAGGTGACGGTGACCAATTCTCTCGACTTTGGTCATGGTACGATCAATGCGGCGGACTTGGAGCTGACGAACGGCGGAAGTCTGGGGAGCGGTACGCTGACTGGTACGCTGACGGTGGCGGCCGAAAAAGAACTTGAGATTTCGGGAACGGTGTCGGCTGAGAAGCTGGGCGGAGACAGAACTATCAAGGGCGCGGGTACGTTGGAGTTGACGTATGGAGAGTCGGGTGCGACGAGCTTTAGCAACGACATCGAGAGTGCACTGAGCTACAAGGCAACGGGAAGCGGCGTGGTGACGTTGACAGGACAGGTGTCGGGTAGTGTCACGGTGAACACAAATGGTGGTACGCTGGCGTTGGAGAAAGTGGGGGCAAGCTCGGAGCTGACGCTGAGCAGCGGTAACTTGAACTTGGCCCTGAAGGGCGATAATACCACTGTCAGCAAAGTGACCTTGACGAATGGTACGTTGAGCCTGGCGAGCGGTGTCACACTGAGCGATTTGGATGCACAAGGCGCCGGCTCTGCAAAGAAGCTATCTATCGCCGGCAACGTGGCGATCAATCAGATGGAGGGTTCGCTGACCACGTTGGAGCTTGCGGCGGATTCCGTCACGGATCTGAGCAATTTGGCTTCGGCGAATCTGGGCAGGTTGAGCATCACGGGCGGTGAGGGTAAGAAAGCCACCATCAAGGTGGGACTGGTGGGTGATAGCACGAAGGATCTGACGACACTGACACTGACGAAGGACTCTGGTGGTTCGCTGAGTAAAGGAAGCTTGCTCATCGATTTGACCGATCTCGGGGATCTGAGCAATCTCGGAGCCGGCATGCAGTTGTTTGAAGGTACCCAGAAGGACTGGACGAGTGAGATCGATTGGACGGATGATACGAAGGCAATGGTGGGGGATCGCCATTATCTGAAGCTGAGTGATCAAGGGTTGCTGACGTACGAAACAGCGAGCAACAAGATCACGCTGGATGGCAACACAGAGATTGGCGAAGGGGCGACATTCGCATGGAACACCAACGACGTCAGCAACAAGATATGGAGCGCCGGAGAGGCGGGCTTGACCTATTTCCAGGGCGAAAGCGATGAGGTTGTGTTCGTGGACAACGGTTCGAGCGCCAACACCGTGACCGTGGGTGACACGGAAGGTCACACTGGCGTGACGGCGAAGAGCATGGAGGTCGTGAGTGGTACGTGGAATTTCACGGGTGAATCGGTGACGCTGAGCGCGGGTACGGACGGTACATTGACACTTGGAAGGAGTTCCGGCGTCGAAGGTGGTTCAAAGAATGCGACCGTGACCTTCGAGTCGGCGCTGACGGTAAGCGGCGCGGCGACCACGGTGAACGGCGGTAGCTCGCTAACCCTGGAGGGCACGACGAGCTTGAAGAGTTTGGCACGTGAGGGTAGCGTGACGGTGTCCGGCGCAAGCGGCACGTTGACCATCACGGACGAGCTGAAGACGACGGAGGCGGGCGCCTACACGGGTACAATCATCTTGGAAGGCGGCACGCTGACGGCGAAGGGTGAGGCGAAGTTGACGGT
Organism: uncultured Akkermansia sp.; assembly: GCA_947588645.1. Taxonomy (GTDB): domain Bacteria; phylum Verrucomicrobiota; class Verrucomicrobiia; order Verrucomicrobiales; family Akkermansiaceae; genus Akkermansia. The sequence continues at coordinate 2,858 of CANPYO010000070.1, forward strand.
TTCGACTGGAACAGGTACCGTGACCGGTGGCACAGAGGCAGGAAAGGCGCTTACGCTGCACCTGACAGGCGAGAATGGTGGCAATCTGAAGGCAGGTGGGTATGTGGCGCTGGACGCGCTGGAGAGTGCAACGCTGGGCGGCATGCTGACGGTGCTGGATGGAGCGCATGTGACGCTTGGTAACACCACGGCGCTGTCTGTGGTTGGCATCGACGGTGATGGGGCATCGGTGCCGGGGACTGAAGCTGGAACTCTGAGCGGCAAGGTGACGATCACGGGCTCGACCGGCGACTTCGATGGCACAGTGAGCGGTCTGGACATCACGTTGAGTGGTGGTTCGGCGGCACAAAAATTCACGGGTACGAGTGTAACGCTGAGTAGTGCCAACATTACTGATGCGACGGCCAACTTGACGCTGGGCGGAGCAGGCACGGAGAGGGCGACCGTGACGGGGTTGAGTGGTGCTGGTACCCTGACCTTGGGTGGTGCTGCCGAGGTGACGGGCGAAGGTAACACGATCGGCACACTGGATGTGGGTGCGAATACCCTGACGCTGAATGGCGATCTGTCGGTGGCTAACTTGACAGACGACAGTTCAGGCAGGATTGAGGGTGACGGCACGCTGACGCTCACTCACGCAGGCACCGGCGAAGAAGGGAAGGGCGCGTTCAGCGGAACCTTCACGGCGAACCTGAATTACACGGGTGCGGGTGATTTCACGGTGAGCAAGTTTAGTGGCAAGAAGCTCAGCGTGAGCAACGGTAACCTGACCATCGGCACAGATGGTGTGACACTGACCTTCGGAGGCAAAGATACAGACGAGCATGTGCTCAGTTTGACCGGCGGCACGTTGAATGTGCTGGGTGGAGAAGTGACGATCCATGCCGATAGCGACGATGAGTTCACGGGAGGTACGTTGGTCCTGAAGGGCAGCACGAGCAACACGGTGGACGGAGAACTTATTACGCTGAAGAGCGGTATGACTCTGGACTTCGAGGGCACGGGCAAGAATGAGGTGAAGGGAGTCGTGGAGCTGCAAACTGGTGAAAACGGTGCGAAGGGCAAGCTGAACTGGACAGGTGATCTGTCGGTTGGCGGCTTGAAGGGCACCGGTGAGCTGAGCACGGGTCAAACCCTGACCATCACGACGGGCAGCGATGCGGCATACGCGGGAGCGGTGAATCTGGCGACCCTGAAGGTGACCGGCGGCACGCAGGAGCTGAGCGGCGGGTTCAGCGGCGCGGTCGTGATGAATGGCACGAGTGACGGTGGAACGAAGCTCACACTGAGCGGTGAAGGAGAGACGAATACCGTGAGCAGCGCGGATGTGGCTGATAAGAACACGCTGGTTCTGAGCGGCGCGACCAATAATGTTACGACCGCGGATGTGGATGGGACCTTGGAGATGGGTGCGGGCACCTTGAGCAGCTTGACCGGCGACGGCACGGTGAAGGCGAAGGAGAGCTTCACGCTGAGCGTGGGCACGAGCTTCGGCGGCACGTTGGATATTGATGATGGTAAGACCGTGACGGGCAGTGGGGAGTTGAGTCTGGGCAAGTTGACGGGCGATGGCGACCTGGTGCTGGATAGCGCCCAGACAACGTTGACGCTGACCGGTAAGGGCACCGACAGCGAAACGTTCTCCGGTAGTCTGAAGGTGAACGGGGGCAGTACGGATGCGAGCCTGACGCTGGCCGGTTCCGGTACGCACAATCTGGGCATGCAGACCCTCCAGGATGTGCTTGTGAGCGGCGGTACGCTGCAACTGGCAGGTGGCAGCAGCATGAGTAGCTTGCAGCTGGGTGGAACGGGGGCAGGTCTGACGATAGCCGGGACGGTGACGGCGACCACCCTGAAGAATGGAGCAACGAATACCGGCAAGATTTCCGGCACGAACGATGACGCGACTTTGAGCTTTGCCGGTGTGGAAGGTACCACGTATGCCGGAACTATCGCCGAGGGCGTGAAGTTGATCTACACGGGTAACGACGCGGCGACGCTGACCCAGTATGCGGGTACGAGCGTGAAGGTGACTGGCAATGGCATGCTGACGCTGGACGGGGAGCTCGGTTCTTCGGATCCGGAAAGCACCGCGACGGTCACGTTGGAGGCTGGCGGGTTGACGCTGAACAAGGGCGGTGTCATTAGCCTAGTGGCGGGCACAACAGCCGTAGAACCAGACTCTGCACAGGCCGCAGGGACGCTGACGCTGGGCGCGAGCGATGGCGAGAACTCCGGTCTCAAGACCACGATCACGGCGATGAGTGGCGCTGGCCTGAGCGGGCTGACCTTGAACGGCGGTGAGTTGACGCTGGGCGAAGGTACGTTTAACGTTGGCGAGTTGACGCTTACGACAGGTAAGACCACGAAGTTGAACATCGCTGTGGGAGCGAATGCTCTTTCAACGATCAACATCGGTAGCTTTGCCGAAAGTGCAGGGGGTAAGCTGACGCTGGTTGTTACCGATGATATCCTTAAGTTCCTGGAGGACACGAGCAAGGCTCCTGCGAACAAGTTCCAAGTCTTCACGGGCGCACAGGACAGTGGTGATCTCATAGGATTTGAGTTTGCTGAAAGGGTGGGGTTGGAGGACCGCGAGAACCTCTATCTGGATAGCAGCGGCTGGCTGGTGTACGAGTCGCTGACGGACAGCGAGCTCACCTGGTACGGTACCGGTGCGTCAGGGGATGGTGTATGGAGCGATTCTGAGACCGATGACAAGGAGTGGACGGTTAAGGGAAATGAAAAGGAGGTTGCGACTACTTTCAAGAATGGAGAGGACAGCGTCATATTCAACTCGGAGGGTGCAACTAGTCACGGCACTGTCAAGCTGTCGGGCGCGATCCAAGTGAAGGGCATGACCGTGACGGGTGGTGCAACGTACATCTTCAATACGGATAATAGCGGCACGTTGACTGTGATCGAAACAGAGGACGTGGGCGGTACCCTGAAGATAGAGAAGGGAGCGACGGCGACGTTCAATGTGGGAACCACGGTAAGCGGTAATCTCGTTGTGAACAATGCTACTGAGGGCGGAGGTGCGCAGAGCACGCTGAATGTCGGCGGGAAGATGGGTGTGAGCGGAAACCTGACCGGCACCGGCGCGGTGTCGTTGGAGAACAACGGCGTGTTGACGCTGGAGCAAGCATTGGGCAACGGCTTCACAGGCACGTTGACACTGAACGGTGGTGAGTTGGTGGCTGATAGCACGAACGCCGTGAGTGTGAAAGTGAGTGATGCGAGTAGCGGCACGCTAACCAGCAATGTGAGAAAACTGACGGCGGATCTGAGTGGCAAAGGTGCGCTGAAGGCTCAAGGCACGCTCGATTTGCAGGGCACGCTGGGAGGTATGCTGACGGTGGCGGATGAGGCTACGGTGAAGGGTCTTGTGAGCGGAGAGAATGCACTGAGCGTTGGCGGCATCAAGGGAGAAGGTGACAATGATGGCAAGGTTGGTACGCTGGCTGGTAACATCAAGGTCACGGGTACGGGCGGAAGCTTCGACGGCACGGTGGATAATCTGACCATCACGGTTGATGCAAGCGCAGATCAGGAATTCACGAACGCGAGTGTTGGAACCATGGGCGCGACGGTGGAAGGTACGCTGACGCTGGCGGGCGGTACGCTGAGCAGCTTGGCGGGTACGGGTGAGCTGGCTTTGTCGAGCGGTGCTACGGTGGAGCTGTCGGGTACCTCGTTCGTGATCGGCGACCTGAGCGGCTCGGAGGGAACCACGCTTACGGGAGGAACCTTGGAGCTGAAGTACGAGGAAGGAGGAACTACGAACACGTTCAGTGGGACGTTGGCGAGCAATCTCAAGTACACGGGTAGCAAGGAATTCACGGTGGAGAACTTCGCGGGCAAGGAACTGACTGTGAATAGCGAGGGAGGCATCCTGAATCTCGGTACGTCGTTGACGGAGGAGACGATCTTCGGAGGCAGTGCGGACCACAAGCTCACGTTGGACGGCGGCACACTGAACGTGCTAGGGAAGAAGGTGACGGTCAATACCAATAGCAACGAGACCCTCACCAAAGGCCATTTGATCCTGCATGGCAGCGAGGAGAACACGGTGAAAGGAGACATTTCGCTGGGTAATAATGTGATCCTGGACTTCGAGGGCGACGGTGCGAGCAAGGTAAGTGGCGTGGTGACACTCGACGGTGGCACGCTGGAATGGGCGGGTGAAGGCAAAGTCCTGACTGTGGGAGGCTTGCAAGGCACGGTCGATGGACTGACCCAGGGCACGAGCCTGACGATCGATGGCGAGGGCAAGGTGAGTGCGTACTCTGGTTCTCTGAGCACGGTTAAGACCGTGACGATGGAGAACGGTACGCAGAGCTTCACGAACGCGAGCGTGGATCTCACGACCGTGACGGTGAACAATGGTACACTGAACTTGGGCACAGCGAATGGTACGGTGACCGTGACCGCTGCGACGGTGGATGGCGGCACACTGCATCTGACCGGCAACGACTTGACGTTGACGAGTTTGAATAGCAGTGACGGTAAGACGGGCGGAGTGGTGAATGCGACCGGCACGCTGACGGTGGGCGGCGGCAATTACAAGGGTTCGCTGACTGCAACGACGGGCTTGACTCTGGGTGGAAACTTCGAATTCGGCGGCACGGCGGAGACGAACAGCGTGGGCAAGCTGGATGTGACGAACGGCACTCTGACGCTGAGTGAGAACGCCAACATGAAGGCGACGGGCTTGTCGGACGCCGGCACGATTGACGGCAAGGGCACGCTGACCTTGGACAACGACGATGCCGCTATTGTGAGCAACTCGGTGAACATTGGCAGCAACCTGACTTACTCGGGGGCGCAGGCAGCTACGCTGAACGGTAACTTCACGGGGTCGAAGTTGGAGCTGCAGGACGGCGCGAGTGCGTTGACGATTAAGCTTGGCAGTGATAAGACGGCAGCGACGGTGAACGCGGGCACGCTGACGCTGACGGGTGGCGGCACACTGGCGAGCCTGAACGGTGTAGCCGATACGGAGGTGAACGCTGGGACCAGCGACCTGAGCATCACCGGGACGGCAAATTACAGAGGCAACATCACGGCGGCTGATTTGACCCTGAACGCGGGAGGCACATTGAAGGATGCGACATTGAGCGGCAACCTGAAGGTGGGTAGTGGTCAAACACTGGAGCTGACGGGCGAGATGACGGTAACGGGCAACCTGGATGCTAGCACAGCGATGGGCGGCGGCATTACCGGCGTGACGGGTACGCTGAGCTTCGGTGGCGTGACGAATGGTGCGGAAGGAGCAACCAGCACGTACACGGGTGCGATCGACGTGAACAAGCTGGTGTACACGGGCAACAGCACGGCGACGCTGAGTGCCTACACGGGCAAGGATTTGGAGGTGAACGCAACAGACGCCGGCAAGTTGGAGCTGACAACCAATGCGTTGGGTTCGACAGGAGGTGAAGCGACGGTGACGTTGAAGGGCGGTACGTTGAGTCTGAAGAATGGCGGCGCGATTTCGACACTGAATGCGACGGCAGAGGAGGGCAAGACCGTGCGTGCGCTGGAGTTGACGGGCGCGACCTCCATTGGCACGATCACGGACAGCCTGACCGCACTGACCTTGAATGGGGGCGCCTCGCTGGATCTGACAGGTGCGGTGGGTAGTACGTACAATCTCGGCAAGCTGACTCTGGAGGGTGCAGAAGCTTCGCTGAAGTTGAGCTTGAGCACGGAGACATTGACAGAGACGCAGGAGAAAGGTCCGAAGAACCAGAGCGCGACTGTTGCACTGACCGGGTTTGATCCTAGTACGTATAGTCTCAAGCTGGATGTTACAGGTTTCATTAAAGGCCTTAAGGAAAGCCACGTTGATGGAGGCTACGCATGGCAGGTCTTCGACGTGAGTGGCTGGAAGGCTGATACGATTGAGAATTGGCAAGAAAAAGTCACATTTGGTGACTTTGGAGCCGATGGTCTCGTCACGGGCTGGGATCTGTACCTGAGCAGTGACGGTATTCTGCACTACGAGAAGGCCAACGCGATCACCTGGTCGGCGAGCAATGACGGCACATGGAGGGGGGACGGGCAGGAGGAGTGGACGTTCAATGGATCCGGGCACGCGACGGCGTACTTCGCAGGTGCGGATGTCACCTTCGGTAGTGCAGGACTCGAAGGATCGACAAAGGGCGAAGTGAGCGTAGATGGTACGATCACTGCGGGCGAGATGACAGTGAGTGTGGATGGATACACGTTCAATGCTGAGGGGAATGATACGGACAAGCTGGAGGTGACGAGTCTGAAGCTGAGCCAGTCCGGAGCCACGACGACATTCAGTGTGACGACAACGGCGGGCAGTCTGACCGGCGCGGGCGATCTGAAGCTGACCGGCGGAACGATGGAGATCACCAAGGAGCTGACGACCACGCAGAACACCGGCTACCAGGGCACGATCACGCTGAATGGCGGTGAACTGAAGGCAAAAGGTGAAGCGAAACTGACGGTGGGTGACGCGGCAAGCGGAACCAACACCGTGACCGGCAATGGAGGTACAAGCACCGCACTCACGCTGCACCTGCAGACCGGAAGCTCGGGCGATCTGACGGCGAACGGAAATGTTGAGCTGGACGGCACGCTGGGTGGTCTGTTGACGCTGGTGCAGGACAAACTTGCAGATAGTGCTACCACCACAGTAACCGGCGCGGGCTCAGGACTGAGCGTGAGCGGTGTGGCTGGCAGCGTGGGTACGTTGAGCGGCACGCTCAAGGTCACGGGTACGGGCGGCGACTTCAAGGGCACGGTGAGTGGCCTGACCATCACAGTAGATGGGGCAGCGGCGAATCAGATATTCTCCGGGAGGAATGTGTCCATTGAAAGCGCTGCGGTGACGAACGGTACGTTAACGCTGGGCTCGGAAGGCGGAACGACGGAGCTGACTGGGCTGAGCGGCAAGGGTACTCTTACCTTGGCGGACAAGGCCACGGTGACACTGAGTGGAGATGGCAACGTCATTGGCAACTTGGGTGGCACGGGCACGCTTACGGGAGGAACCTTGGAGCTGGCGTACAAAGGAACTGATGGCACGTTCAGCGGGACGTTGGCGAGCAATCTCAAGTACACCGGTAGCAAGGAGTTCACGGTGGAAAACTTCACGGGCAAGGAATTGACCGTGAACGGCGGCACTCTGAATCTCGGCACGAATGAGACGCAGAGTACGGTCTTCGGAGGCAGTGCAGAGCATCAGCTCACGTTGGACGGTGGTACGTTGAACGTGCGAGGGGTGAACGTGACGATCCACACCGATAGCAATGAGGACCTCAAGAGCGGCCATTTGATCCTACATGGCACCGGAGAAAACCTGGTGGATGGACCCATCACGTTGAACAGCGGAGTGATCCTGGACTTCGAGGGTACCACAGGCACGAACAAGGTGAGTGGCGTGGTGACGCTCAACGGTGGCACGCTGGAATGGGCGGGTGATGGCACAGGACTGACGGTAGGCGGCTTGCAAGACGGAACAACGTCGGCGGGCACTAGCACGCTGGCGCTGGGCACGAGCCTGACGATTGAAAGCGTCAGCGGTACACATACCTACAGCGGCTCGCTGGGCAACGCACTCAAGAACGTGACGATGAAGGGAACCGGCGAGCAGAAGTTCACGAATGAGGCCGTGAATCTCGAGACTGTGAAGGTGGAAGCCGGTACGTTGACGCTGGGTGGTGCGAACAACACGGTGAGCAAGAGCGCGACGGTGAACGGCACCTTGAAGATGGGTGCGGGTACGCTAACGGGCTTGACCTGCACCACTGGCACGGTGGATGCGACGGGTAGCTTCACGCTGAGCGGGGCGACCACCTTCGGTGGCACGTTGAACATTGAGAAGGACATGGCTGTGACGGCTGACAATACTTTGAGCCTGGGCAAGTTGACGGGCGAGGGCGAGTTGAAGCTGAACAAAGACCACAGCATGCTGACCTTGACCGGTGCAGGTGATACCTTCAAGGGCACGCTGAGTGTGGATGGGCAGGTGGATCAGCACGTTGGGCTGACTATCAGCGGCACGGGCGATCATGTCTTCGAGAAGGAGCAGACGCTTACGGATGTAACGGTGAGCAACGGTGCGCTGACGCTGGCAAGTGGCAGCGAAGTGAGTAGCCTGCAGTTGAGCGGCGAGGCCACAGGCCTGACGCTGAGCGGCAGTGGAATAGTGACGGTGACCACCCTGAAGAATGGGGTGGCGACTAGCACGATTTCCGGGGAGGGCGCGACGTTGAACTTTGCCAGTGTGGAGGGCAATACGTACTCGGGAGCCATCAATGGCGTGGGTCTGGATTACACGGGAACGGGTGATGTAACTCTGACGAACTACACGGGCAGCAGTGTGACGGTGAGCGGCGGCGGCCAGCTGACGCTGAACAATGGGCTGACAAATGCCACCGTGGAGTTGACGGACGGCAGCTTGGCGCTGACGAATGGCGGCACGATTGCGACTCTGAGTGGCACGGGCAGCCTTGAGCTGGGCAGTGACGCGACCATCAATAGTCAAGATGGTGGCGATGGACTGACGAAGCTGACGCTGGGAGGCGATCTGACGTTGGAGCAGGGTGATTACGACTTCGGACAGTTGGAGGTGACGGCGGGCAAAGCCGTGACGCTGAACTTCGCGCTGGCGAAAGTGGGCGAAGATTCCCTCGCGGGCACAACGATCGCGCTGGAGAAGTCGCTTTCGATTGGGGGCAGTGGCAGTCTGACTTTGAAGATTGATAGCGACATGCTGACTGCCTTGATGGATGTGGAGGCCGGATACGGGCTTATCACGGGCGCCGGAGCAACCGGATTTGATGGAAGTGTGGTGAAACTGAACCATGACGGTGTAACTCTTGAGGCTGGGTACGATCTGTACATGGAGAATGGCAGGCTGTACTACCGTAATCTAAGCGAGCAGGGCATCACCTGGACGGGTCAGGATGGCAATTGGGAAGCGGAGAATACCAGCGATATTGACGACTGGCAGCTTGCGAGGGGTGGCAAGACGGCGTTCGTTGAAAACGTGAAAGTTACCTTCGACGAGCTAGGAAAGGATCACAGCGTTGTTACCTACTCGGGTACGGTGAATGTGAGCGACATGACGGTGAAGGCGGCTGGTGTGGATCAATACTACACGTTCACAGCGAAGGCAGGAGCAGGCAACAGCCTGACAGTGAGCGGTACACTCGATCTGGAGGCAAATGCTCTCTTCGGCGGCACGGTGAACTTCAATGGCACGGTGACGGGCAAGGGAGGTCTGACGGTGACGGATGGAACGGTGACCTTCACACAGGCACTGACCGAGTCGTACGAGGGTAAGCTGACCGTGAATAGTGGTACCGCAAACCTGCAAGGTGGAGGTTCACTAAAGACTCTGTCGATGGGCGGCGGCACCGTGACGATCTCGGGCAGCTTGACGACGGATATGCTTAGCGGTGATGGCAGCATCGAAGGTGGAACGTTGACGATCAAGAATACCTCGGGCACCTTTGCTGGCAACATCGGCAGCAACCTGACGTACGACGCGGCTGAGAACACCGGAACCTTCACGGTGGGCGGCGCCTTCACGGGCAGCAGCCTGACGGTCTCGAAGGGCACCTTGACGCTGGCGCAGACCGGTGCGATCGACCTGAGCACTGAGGGCAAGAGTCTGACGATTGAAACGACTGGCGCCTTGGTGCTGGGTGGTGAGAGCATGTCGGCGGATGTGACGGTGGGAGCCATTACGGCAAGCAACCTGCAGGGCAACGGCCGCCTGACGCTGAACAGCGCTTCCGGAACCAACAAAGTGCAGGGTAGCGTTACGTTGGCTGCTGGGGCTTCGTTGACCTTCGGTAACGGCACGGGCAAGGTGACAGGCGATGTTACGATGAATCAGGAGGGTTCTTCGCTCACCTTCGGCACGGGGACGAACAGCATCGAGGGCACGTTGGATTACGAGAACGGCACGCTGACGTGGAGCAGCACCAACTTGAATGTTGGCGCGTTGAAGGGTGGTCAGAGTATCAGCGCAGCGGGCAAGACCATGACCCTGACGGGTGTGGAGACGGCGCCTGAGAAAGCTTACAGCGGTTCGGTGACGTTGGAGACCTTGACCGTGAGCGGCGGAACGCATAACTTGGGCGGCGGCTTCATCGGCGGTGTCGAGATGAACGGCAAGGATGTAACGACGTTGACGCTGAGTGGCGGTACAATTAGCGTGAGCAGTGCGAACGTGGCTGCCAAGAACACGCTGGAAATCAGCGGCGGTACATTGAGCAGTTTGGATGGCGCGGGCACAGTGAAAGCGCTGGGAGGCTTTGGGCTGAACACGAACGGCTTCACAGGCACGCTGGATGTGGATACGTATACCGTGACGGCGGGCGACAGCATCCAGGTGGGCAAGTTGAGCGGTGGTGGCGCCGATGCTGGTTCATTGAGCTTCACGGGAGCTAACAAGACCCTCACCTTCAATGACGGTTCCGGAAGCAGCACGCCGGTGGAGACAACGACTTACAAGGGCAGCATCACCGGGGGCGCGAGCCTCGCGATGGTGGCGGGCAACCAGACCCTGACGCAGGCGTTCACCGGTGCGGGTGTGAGCGTGAGCGGCGGCAAGTTGACGC
>CANPYO010000071.1 GCA_947588645.1 uncultured Akkermansia sp.
CGTGTTGTGAAAAGTTGCTTTGAAAAAAAATTCGCACAATGCCAAATTATGGTTGACTTCGTAAATGAATTAAATCGTAAATGAATGATCGTTTTTTTCTCGGGACGGATGTGGAAAAAATGATATGAGCGACACTTGCGGAAGAGGGGAGTCTGTGGTAAAATGGGCGCATGACGGCGTGTCGCGTGGTTTCCCTGTTCATGGTTGGTGTATTGCTGGTGGGATGCTACCCGCCTCCGGCGACATACCCGACCACGAAATTGGTGACGAAGAGGCGTATAGAGTTGTGTGATCATTTGTTGCGTTTATTGCCGGAGCAGCAGCGTGGCAAGAAGATGGCTCGACAGGAGGCCACATGGTTGGCGGATACAGCTTATAAGGCGGCAGCGGGAATTTCGCGGGTGAATGATTCCCATTTTCCTGGGTGGGCCGGCAATTGGCTCATCAATATGCGTGTTCAGGATCGCGGACTGTGCTGGCATTACCAGCACGATATGTACCGGGAGTTGAGGCGTAGGCGCCTGCGCTACTTCCGCATAGGGTGCTGCGTGCGTGACAAGATGAAGCGCTCGGAGCACAATTGCGTGTACGTCGCAGCAGTGGGTGACGAATGGCCGAAAGTGTGGGTGCTGGATGCGTGGATGTGGAACGGGCGGCTAAAAGTGAACTATGGACAGGATCTGGATCAAGATGATTGGGAGGATTTGCCGGAACTGACCGAACAATTGATGAGGATTTACCCCGAGGAACATAAATGGCCGATTGAACATTGGTACTATGTGCGTAAGCCCAACGGGAAATATGCCGTTTTCTACGATCCGAATACCATTGGAGCACCCCAGACCGCGCGCATGTTTGACAACATCGAGAAAGGTTATAAAGCGCACCCCGGTAAATTGACCAATTATTGAAGAAGGGAACAGGCAAGCGCGTCATCGAAACTGCTCCGGCTTTGCAATCCTCGTCGCTTTGTCTTTACGTCCGGACATGGCTTCATGAATCTCCGTTAGCTCCAGCTCCGCTCCCCGCGCAACGCGCGCTCACTTTCCAAATCGTACCTCGTACCTCGTACCTCGTAAATCGTACATGGGCGGCGTCAGCCGCCCCGCCCCCGCCGCTTTCTAACCACGCCCGTGCACGGCTTTCAAAATTCCGCGTCGCTTTCGCTCCGCTTCCCCGCAGCTCCGCTGCGCATTATTTCCAAATCGTAAATCGTAAATCGTAAATGAATTAAATCGTCCATGGAGGCGAACGTGGGCTAGAAGCGCTTGTTGTTGCGCTCCAGCATGAGTCGGAAACCTACGGTGGGGTTGTGGTCATCCGCAGGGCGCGGGGTGCGGATTCCGGTGGAAAGTTGCGAGGGACGGAAAGATGTGTAATCCCCTCCGCGCGTGACGGCGTAGTGCCGGAAAGCAAAGCCCGGAGGCCCGCCGTACTCATCGCTTACCCACTCCTGTACATTACCCGTCAGATCATAGAACCCGAGAACATTCGGAGCGAAGGAACCCACGGGTGCGGTGAAAGGAAAATTGTCTGTATAGTGTTCGATAACGTACTGCAGGGAGGCGTAAGGAAGTGCGGCAGAATCTGCGAAATTGCCCGTGCCCTGTGGAGGCGGCCATTGCAAGCCCCATGCAAAGTCGTGTTGAGCTCCGTTGTACCGGTTGCGGGCGCGTTCGTAGGGGGTAGCGCCGCGTTCGCCCTTCACGCCCATCATGGCGCTCCATTCTTCGTCGGTAGGTAACCGGTATTCATCGGTGGGTTCGATGAGCCCATTCTCGCGTTCCTGGGCGGTCAGCCAGCGAGCAAAACGTTCCGCATCTGCCCGGGACACACCGACGGCGGGGTGATTCGGCCCTTGTACAAAGTCGGTGGGCGGTGGTACGTCTGCCCCGGTTGTGGCAACAAATGCACGGTAGTCAGACATGCGCACCTCGGTGATCCCCGCCATCAGCGTGGGTGATAAGGGGCGAAAGCGTAGTCCCAGACTGTTAACCCATTCGGTGCCAAAAGCCACTGAATTGTTGAGCTTTAAGGATACGTTGAGAACCAAATCTTTCGGGGATATGCCGCTGAAGCGCTCCGTGGCGAAGCCGGGCATTTTGACTTCCAAAAAGTACGGAGCCAGGGGGACGCGCACGCCCTGCAGAGGAGTAACTCCCAACGGACGCCCATTCAGCCACACAGTGGCGCCCGGAGGAGTGGTGTTCAGCGAAATGGGTGTTTTCTGTACAGGGCGAGCTACGATACGGAAGGCGCAGACGTCTTTACTTGCTGCCGCATCCGGCTCCGGGATAGCAACAAGGGTGTGGTCGTGCCCCAGTGAGCCCTGCGCTTCGCACATGCGGGCAAGCCATAGGGCGTAGGCATTGATGCCATCCTGCGTGGTGCGTACGTAGGGATCCTTGTCGTTTTTTTCGTAATACACCGGTCCCAGAGAGGCGTTGCGGCTCAGGAAAGTTTCAAATTGGGCGACGGTGACAGGCTCCAACGCACGGTGCTCGGAGTTGGAAAAGCTGTAAGTGGAACCGAGCACATCCTGCCAATCCATGTGTTTGCGGGGGGGGCGGAAAGGTTGTAAATCTCCTCCCAACGCGAGTACTCCTTGCTTGGGGGTTGTTCCGCTGACAGGTAAATCGGAGTACCCCTCTTTGCGCAAGACAAATGAGACGCGTTGTTCGGGATCGGTGTCCACTGGACCATAAGGTGTTTCGTCAATATAGACGCCATCTTTGGTGTAGATGGAGGCTCCGGCTGGGACAGTGGTAATGAAAAGTTGGGCGCCGCTGGTTGTCTGAGAAGGACGCATGTTGAGCAATTCTGAATAGAGTTTGCCGATCCTTTCCCAGATATCATGGGGAAGAAGTAAATAGATGCTCCCGGCGGCGACAGCGAGCAGCGCCGTCAATGCTCCGATGGCTTTTGCCCAGCGTTTGCGGCGCCTGATGAGTGCATGGTGTCGAGGAGCGTACTGACGCAGTTCATCGATGCGGTCGGCGAGGGCCTGAGCGGAAACAATGCTGCCTTTGCTTACGCAAGGTTCCGCTGCTGCGCAAATAATTTTGTTGAATTCAATCCACCGGCGGTGTGACGCTCCTTCCGGTACATCGGCGGGTAGTTCCGGGAACTCCAAGCGGTCTTTGCCGGTACTCATCTCGTAGAGCACCTTGGCCAAAGCGTAAACATCTGCTCTCGGGGTGCCGGAACCATCCGGGGGAATATAGCCCTCGGTGCCGGCAAAGTTTCGGTTGGCATTAGGCGCCACGGATCCCGCATCTGCCAGCTTGGCTCGTCCGTGAACAAATACGATGTTGGAAGGCTTGATGTCGCAGTGAGATAGCTCCTCGCTGTGCATGCCGTCCAACGCGTGTGCCAGTTGACTGCCCACCTCCAGCACGTAATCCAGCGGCATGGGGCTGCGTCCGTATAAGTCCATATCACTTTGCAATGTGCGCGGTACGTAGCCTTTCGGGTCGATATGGATTCCAGTGTAGGCGTCATCTGCAAGCTCCATGACGTAGTAGTAGCAGGGATGATCCCCGGCATTTTGCCCCACATGCAGGATGTGTACCACGCCGGGAATACCACGTGCTACCGGTTCGTAATGCAGGATCCCTTCAAACTCCCGTACATATGTCTTTTCATCATCATAGTCTTCACGCCACACAACTTTCACAGCGCGGTAGGCGCCCGTCACCGACCGCGCCAACCACACTTCTCCGTACGCTCCACGACCGATAAGACGTAGAATTTCGTGATCCGGTACTAGTGGACGCAGATTTTCAGCGTGTTGTGGACGCTGGAAGTCCTGCCGACCACTGCTGGTTTCTGGATTTGCCATGGCGCGTCGTTATTATACTAAAGAGCCGGGAGCGGAGCAAAGAAAAAATCTGCAAAAGATGGCAAAAAGCGCATACGAAAGCGGGCTGCCCACAATGGACAGCCCGGGTATGCTTACTTCTATGAACCGGAGTAAAGTTTACTCAGCTGGTGCCGCCGGAACCGGAGCTGCATGGTGGTGGTGTCTTGGACCACACGGGCGCTGCCTGTGCGCTGCTCCACAGCAACAGGGAGGTGGCGGAGGAGGACAGCAGCAGCAGCCGGTCTGCGGAGCCTCACCCTCACAGGGAGGATTGGGGCGGCAGCCTCTTCCCGGCATGCCCGGTCCATGCCCCATTCTGCCCCTGTGGGGACCTCTTGGCCTCATGTGGCGGGAGTCAGCTCTGGCGGCCGCTTTCTCTTGCTCGTCGAGCTGACCATCCTTGTTGGCGTCATACTTCTCCATGATTTTCTTCATGAATTCTGCCTTGCGAGCCTCCATGGCAGCTTTAAACGCCTCCTTCTCTTGCTCGTCGAGCTGACCATCTTTGTTGGCGTCGTACTTTTCCAGAATTTTCTTCTGGAATTCGGCCTTTCGCGCGTCGAAGGCGGTACGGATCGCCTCCTTCTCCTTTTCATCGATACGACCGTCTTTATTGGTGTCGAATTTTTCCATGAAGGCCGCATGGTGCGGATCCCCATGGGGAGCTACCGCTCCGCCCTGCGGGGGAGGCGGCGGGGTATCCTGCGGCTCGGAAGAAGTCGGCTCCTGAGCCAGCAGAGGAAGAGCCATGGCTATGGCAATTATCAGGGGTCTAATCATAATTGATGTGTAGGTTGGGATTCACATGTCAGGGGAGGCAGAAATGATCCTCTCCTGAGGCGAGGGACGTAACTCTTGACCCTTTTTCTACAGCAACACGTCAATTTTTTCCTTTCTGCCCGTTTTCTTTGCACATGTGCCCGGTAAAATCTTCTCCAGCCTCATTCATCCCATCCCTCATGCGTTAACGATCCGAAAAAACCCGCGCAACGCGCGCTCTCTTTCCAAATCGTACCTCGTAAATCGTAAATGAATTAAATCGTAAATGGTCAGGCTTTTTCTCGGGACGGATGTGAAGCAGATGTGTTTTTTTGAAAAAACAACGTGCAAGACAAAGTAGAAGCTTGCAGAAAGGCGCAAATCAGTGTATCATAGGCGCGGAGCGGTGGCGTTCGCGAGAAGGCAGCGCTTTCAATACACTACACGGAAACAATCAGCTATGAAAGAACTCAAAGGTGCATGTATAATCGGACAGTCCGGGGGACCAACAGCGGTGATTAATGCCAGCGTGCTGGGTGCTGTACAGACGGCTCTCAACAGTCCTCAGATCACGCGGGTGCTTGGTGCGGCAAATGGGATTACCGGCGTGCTCAACGGCAAACTTTACGATATGGGAATGGAAGATCCGGTAGAATTGGAGCTGCTCAAGTATACTCCTGCTTCGGCGCTTGGCACCTGCCGTTACAAAATGAAGGATCCGGAGAAGGATCCCACGGATTATGAGAAAATACTGGACACGTTCAGGAAGTTTGATGTGCGCTATTTCTTTTACAATGGCGGCAATGATTCCATGGATACCTGCAATAAAATTTCCAAGTTCATGCAAAAGAGCGGTTATGAGTGCCGCGTGATGGGTATTCCCAAGACAATTGATAATGATTTGTATGGCACAGATCACTGCCCCGGCTACGCTTCTGCGGCCAAGTACATCGCTACTTCCTGCATGGAGGTGAAGCACGATGCCTGCTGCTATGATACGGGGATGGTGACTATCATAGAGGTGATGGGACGTCATGCCGGTTGGTTGACCGCGGCTGCCGCATTGGCAAGCTTCGCCGGAGCCGGTCCGGATCTCATCTATCTGCCGGAGGTGGATTTCGATATGAACAACTTCCTGGACGATGTGGAGCGTATCTACAAAGCCACCGGTAAGTGCTTGGTGGTAGCGAGTGAGGGAGTTCATGACAAGGACGGCAACTTCATTTCGGAGGCCAAGACGAATGGGAACGATGGTTTCGGACACGCTCAGCTAGGCGGTCTCGCTAATAAACTGGCAGAAGCTGTGCGTTCGCGCATCGATGCCAAAGTGCGCGCCATAGAGCCTTCTCTCCTGCAGCGTTGCGCTACGCACTTGGCTTCTTCTACGGATGCTATGGAGGCATACATGGCCGGGAAAGCAGCGGTGACTGCGGCGGTGGACGGCGACACGGACAAGATGGTGGCCTTTGAGCGCAACAGTCTGTACGGTCAGTATGTGTGCAACACCAAGCTGTTGCCGTTGGAGAGTGTGGCCAATTTTGAACGCAAGGTGCCACGTGAGTGGATTAACGCTGCGGGTAACGGCATAGAAATGCCCTTCATCGATTACGCTTTGCCTCTCATTCAGGGAGAGACAGGGATGAAGACGGTGCAGGCATTGCCGCGCTTTGCACGTCTGCGCAAGGTGCTTGCTAAGCCGGTGGCCTGAAACCCTGTTTAACACGCAAACCGAGAGCGAGGGAGTGCACGGCAAACGCATTTGAGAGAAGGTAATCAGCGGAGGCAACAATCTTATTACCTGATATCCACGTTTGTACGCATCAAAAACCGTGATAACCAGCGGTCATCATGATGACAGCTCTGAAGGAATCTCTGCATACGTTAATAATCCGAAAAAAATCTGCGCAATGCGCACGTTATCAATAAATCGTAAATCGTAAATCGTACATAGGCAAACGCGTTTTCTAATGCGTTTGCCCTGCGAGGGAGTGGTTGCAGCTGCCTCGCTCTGCGTTTTCTCCCCCAAAGATGATGACGGGATTACTCATTTTTCTGCTCTGTGCTCTGCTGTTGGTGGTGGGGTATGCGGCGTACGGACGCGTGGCCGAGCGTATTTACGGTGTGCGCAAGGATAGGGCGATGCCCTGCACGACGCGTGAGGATGGGGTGGACTACGTGCGGATGCCCAGCTGGCGTGTCTTCTTGGTGCAATTGCTCAACATAGCGGGATTGGGACCTGTTTTTGGTGCGTTGGCGGGATGCTTGTATGGACCGGTGGCTTTGGTGTGGATTGTGGTAGGATGTATTTTTGTGGGCGCGGTTCATGATTTCCTGGCGGCGGTAATGAGCGCGGAACACGATGGTGCCAACATGCCGTACTTGGTGGGGTGCTATTTGGGTAGCTCATGTCGTCACGCGCTGCGTTTGGTGTGCGTGGGACTGCTGCTTATGGTGGGCGTCGTGTTCACGATGGGTCCTGCGGGTATGCTGCATGCGCTGGTGGACTCTATTTCTGTGAGTGCGTGGTGCATCATCATTCTGCTGTACTACCTGTTGGCGACAATCCTGCCCATCAACACGATTATCGGCAAAATTTATCCGATTTTCGGGGCGTTTTTCCTCTTCATGGTGGCAGGTTTGGCTATCGCACTCCCCTTCAGCGAGTACCCTATGTTGCCGGACTTGGACATCACCGCTAATGTGCATCCGCAAAATCTCCCCGTGTGGCCCATGATTTTTGTGACCATCGCCTGCGGTGCCGTATCCGGTTTCCATGCTACACAGAGCCCGATGATGGTGCGCTGCTTGGGGGAGGCTCGGCTCATGCGCCCTGTCTTCTATGGGGCAATGATCACCGAAGGCATGGTCGCATTGGTATGGGCTACCGTGGGATTGAGCTTGCGGGAGGTGGCTACGGACTATGTCTTGGTGGGGGGAACGGTGGAGCGATTGACCGAGACAGGTCAGGCGCTTTCCTTTGGGCAACTCAGTTCATTGAATCCTGCTGCGGCGGTAAACGCGGCATGCAGCATGTTGCTCGGTCCTGTGGGAGCAGCTTTGGCGGTGCTTGGAGTGGTGGTGCTTCCTATCACCAGCGGTGATACAGCCATGCGCAGCTGCCGGTTGATTCTGGCGGATGCTTTGCACTTGCCGCAGCAACATGTGGGAAAACGTCTGCTGCTTGCCCTCCCCCTCTTCGCGGTGGTGATCGCCATTTCTCAGGTAGATTTTAGTGTCATCTGGCGCTACTTTGGTTGGGCGAATCAGGTGTTGTCCTGTTTCACTCTATGGAGCATAGCGGCTTGTTTGCGCGGGCGTGGGCGGTTCCATTGGCTGGCCACGCTTCCCGCATCTTTCATGACGGCTGTATGTGTTGCTTATCTTCTTGAATCCAAAGATTGTGGCATTTGTCTCTCCCCGACGCTGGGCAATGCTGTAGCAGGAGCCGTGAGTGCGCTCTGTTGTGTGTTGCTGCTGGTTTCTCGCTTCTCGAACGACCATGATATCGCGCAGAAGAAACCAGACGATGGTGACGAGCGCACATAGCTTGGACAAAAGCGCAGCTTTTGCCCCGGAGGGGTGAGGAGTCGTGAGGCGACTCCGAAGCAATAGGCAATGAGGTGCCTACGAGTCAAGACGCCCGACGGCCCCGTTCAGGGTGCCCGCGTCAGCGGGCAGTGAGGGCGGTTAGACAGCGCGCATGCGCTGCCCGTAGGGCTCACTGACAGGGTGGTGCCAGTGAGTCAAAACGCCCGACGGCCCCGTTCAGGGTGCCCGCGTCAGCGTGCAGTAAGGGCGGATGGACAGCGCGGATGCGCTGCCCGAAGGGCTCACTGGCAGGGTGGTGCCAGTGAGTCAACGTACATAGGCGCCGCCAGGCGCCACCGCTCCGTCAAATTCCCGCGCCGCAGGCGCGCTCACTTTCCAAATCGTACATCGTACCTCGTAAATCGTACATAGGCAGGCTCTGCCTGCCCCCGCCTCTCCGCGCAACGCTCGCCGAATTTTCCAAATCGTAAATCGTAAATGATTTTTGTTTTCAACTCACTTGTTTTTAATAAATAAGAAAAATAAGGTACTTGTACATCTCTTTATGAAAGAGATGTCCAGCAAAAAATTTGCTATCTTTCTTTTCCCTAGCGAGTTAATGCCAAAAATATCTCTCGATTTTGGCAAAAGCTTGAAGGGGAAAAATCAGGGATGAATCTCACAAGGCATTTTTAATGAGACAGAAACGAATACTGAGGAGTATATCTCTTTCATAAAGAGATATACATTTCTTCGTACCGAGGCTTTCATGGAAACACGATGAAAGTCAAGGTGGAAATTCATCATACCAAAAATACCTATGAAACTTCATTTACCCCAGCTTTTACGTAATGCCCTGCTGGCAGCTCTCCTTTGCTCCACATTGGCATTTGGTACGGTCACTGTGACCGTGGATGGTCAGAATTCAAGCCTTGAGAAATTAACGGGAACTCTGAGTGGACCCGTCAGTATTACGGTGAAGGACGAAGACGTAACCTTGAGTCAGCCTTTAATGCTGGATAGCAGTGTCGATCACTCTATTACCGTAGAGGAAGGAGGCAGCCTGATTATTAAGGGAGGACTCACGTATGATGGAAGCGATTTGAAAGAGGGAGAGTGGCATGCTTGGCCGGAGAAGGAGTGGGTTGACTTTTCGGATGACGGGTGGTATTACGAGTGGTATCCCACGGGTGATGAAGGGGAAATTCATCGTAGTGCCGCCCATTTTCTCGATTTGAGTGGTAAAATTATCTTTGCTGGAGGGGAGTCCCAATTGGGTGGGTATTTGCATGATCAGGATGGTTGTGGAATTAAGGTGGGGGTGACTTTTTATGGCGGTGGCGAGATCGTTGTCCAAAAAGGGGCAAAACTTACGCTAGGGGATCTTTTTGGAGGAGAATGTGGGTTGACGATTGAAGAAGGAGGGGAAGTGTTCATAGAAGAGGAAACAGATTCTGCTAATGTGGAGTGCTGCTCTCTGAACGGAAAAGGAACTCTTCGATTTGCTGAAAATGAAAATTGGCTTCCGGAGGTTTGCATTATGGGAACCGGTGGCGTGTTTGAAGGGAATGTGGAGGGACTAGGTAACATAGATGTCATGGGGGGGAGCGTAGAGGAGGCGGCAGAACAAACTTTCACCAACGTTGCTGCGAAGGAGACGGGGGTGACAACGAGCTGGGGCAATGTAATTTTTGCCGGTTCAAAGAACGAGTTTCAATGGATAGGGCTGGGAGATCCGTATAACATTGATCCGTATCGCATTTTACCCGACGCCAATGATCCCGACGAATTTTCGTCTGTGACCGTTCCCGAGGTAACAGACACTCTGTCGATTGAAGCCGGCACCAAAGTCACCCTCGGCAAGTTTCTTGTCCAAGCTGATGATTTTGATCCCACTAATATCTGGGATATTTGGGATCCAGGGATTGACGCTCCTGTCGTACAAAGAGGACTCAGTTTCCGTATGGAGGATCGGTCTCGATTGATTGTGAAGTACGGTAAGGGTGAGACGGGGGCGAAGATTACAGCTTCCGGAGCCATCAATCTGACGACTACAACCTGGGAAGGACATGACCCTACCAAGTTGACCGTCCGGGTAGAATTCGCCGAAAATCCGGGCAAGGATTTGAAGCAGCTTCTCATTCAGGCAAACGGTATCGTTCTCACGTCCATGGGGTATAGCGAGAAGTGGATAGAGAAGGAAGGATACAAGGAATTGGAATACACGGAGTTCACCTGTTTGCAACAATACACAGACGAAAACAGCGAGACGGAGCTCAACAATTGGCTCAAGGATAATGTGACGGTAGAAGTGGACGACTATGAGGATCCGCACTTGGTCGTTAAGAAGAAAGAAGGAAGGCTTGTCCAACTTTACGTCGTAGCCGAGGATGGCGTCGATCTTCCGGATGACCCCATCGATTCGGGTTCGGATGATCCGGGAACGGACACGCCTGGAACAGACACGCCGGGAACGGATACGCCGGGAACGGATACGCCGGGGACAGATACACCAGGAACGGATACGCCAGGAACGGATACGCCGGGAACGGATACACCGGGGACAGATACACCAGGAACGGATACGCCGGGGACAGATACACCGGGGACAGATACACCGGGGACAGATACACCGGGAATGGATACGCCGGGAACAGATACGCCCGGGACAGATACACCGGGAACGGATACGCCGGGAACGGATACGCCCGGGACAGATACGCCCGGGACAGATACGCCGGGAACGGACACGCCGGGAACGGACACGCCGGGAGCGTCCAATCCTGATACCATTTTTGCACCGCTGGCGACTTCCGAAAACACGCAGGCTGGTGCAGGTATGCTCTACCATGCCATGAACCATTCGACCTCCTCGGAGTTGCAGAATGTGGTAGGTGTCATCGCAGAACTTGCTCAAATCGGGCAGGGAGGACAGCCGGCGGTAGCCATGGCTGCGATGATCGCCGAGCCGGGAACCGCGGAGATGCTCATTAAAGAGACAGCCATTGATCCGGTCGTGGCCAAGAGCGAAGCTCAGCGGCTCATGTCTGCCGTGGTCGGCAGTGCTGTGCCGGCGCTGGGAGCTGCGCAGCGGGATGCTATGCGTGGACAGCTCTCACGCGCTGCTTCGCGGGCAGCACGCCTTGGTCAAGCACCGGCGGCTCATGGCGATTCTGGTCAAGGGATGCGCGTGTGGATGGAAGGAATGGGCGGCAGAGCCAAGTTGGATCGATCCGGGGATGAGACCGGGTATGAACACGACTCATGGGGTGCCGGTGTAGGCGTGGAGAAAGCTTTCCAGGATGGAGGTACCACCGTCGGGCTCTCCCTCGTTGCTTCTTATGGCGACCTGAAGGTTGATGCGGCGGATCATGCCGAGGGTGATCTGGATACGTACTATGTGAACCTCTACACTCACCATCGCAGTGGCAGCTTCCACCATATCTTCGTCCTATCCGCCGGTTTCTCGGATGCGGAGTTCAACCGCACAATCCGTGGTGGCGTTGCTCCCTATGTGCTCGACTACGCCACCAACGGCAGTACGAACGGCACCGGATTCGGCGCCGCCTACGAATTGGCCTATGACATACCGCTCAATGAGCAGAAGAGCAGCCTTCTGCAGCCCCTGATCGGTCTTTCGTTCGTGACCACGAAGATGGATGGCTACAATGAAGGCGGAGCCGGTGATGTCGGACTCCATGTGGGCGAACAGGAATCCACGCTGACAACGTTGACAGCCGGGGCTCGTTTCTTGTCTCAATGCGGAGAACAGGCATTCAGTCGCGCAGCTGTACTGGCGCTGCGAGCCAATGTAGCAGTGGATATGGGCGACCGCCGCAGCGAGGCAGATGTTTCCTTCCTCGGCGACCGCAGCTACAGCGGACGTATTCGTTCAGCCGAAACAGGAGTTGTGGGAGCGCAGCTCGGTGCGAGCGTCAGCGTGCCTGTGGACAGCAACACGGTGCTTTACATGAATGGCGAGGCCGACTTGCGTTCCGGCTCCAGTTCATGGAACGTCGGAGCGGGGGTAAGCGTCACGTTCTGATAGGCCACGCCCCAGAATGATCATCCATACGCCGGGCACGGGAATAACCCCATGCCCGGCGTACTGTGTTTGTACGACTGCACACCATCCCAGGGCAAACACATTGGGATGAACTCGAAAAGGAAAGAAACTTCTCCCGCTGCTCCATCACACCTGTTTCCGAATACGAAAACCACAATGGCAGCACACTCCGCGATGCAAATGAAGTCGTCCCTCTCTCATTTTCGAGCACATCTGCCATCCGGAACATATCTTCGCAACGCGCGCGAACTCTTCAATCGTACCTCGTACCTCGTACATAGGCAGGCTTTGCCTGCCACCGGGCGCCGCTAGGCGCCTCCGTCGCTTTCTAACCACGCCCGCGCGCGGTTCTAAGACATCCCTCCGCATTTGCTTTGCAGTTCCCGCAGCTTCGCTGCGCATTCTTCCCAAATCGTACCTCGTACCTCGTACATCGTACATAGGCAGGCTCTGCCTGCCCCCGCCTCCCCGCGAGCTCCGCTCGCCGAATTTCCCATATCGTAGATCGTAAATGGCTTAGATCGTAAATGAATTAAATCGCAAATGGAATCGTTGTTTCTTGGGACGGATGTAAGTGGCCTTACTTTTCCCGCTTATTTTTTGTAGAAGGGCGACTTCTCATAGGCGGAGCGCATGGCATCCACATCTGCTTTGAATGCGGCATTGATCGCTTCGATTCCTGCCACATTTGCGCAGCGGTAAAGCATAGGCCAACGGCTTCCTCCAGCATTATTACCCGCTGATGGTTGAGTGATTTTGCCTTGAGGATTGTAAAACAGGTTCTTCGCGTAGCTTACCCCTGATGACTGTACTTTGAATCCACTTTCTACAGGCCAGATCCGCTCATCTGGAGGGTAGGCAGATTGGCCATTCGGATTGAATATCAGATGATTCATCTCTGCGAGCCAGGAATAACGTGGAGCTTCACCTATGGCTTTCAGAATATGCGTAGCAGTTTGCACGGCAAGAGCCTTTAGCTCCTCTGTGAAGGGAGCCGCAACCTGTTCGTGCCCCACGGCAAGCGCCGCCTTGGTGGCTGCCACCCAGTCGGAGGCCATTTTGTCGGTTGCCACCTCCGAGAGTTTCCGCTCCTTCCCCTGCTCATCCACAAAGAGGGCGTTATCATTCGCGACATGGGGCGCCATGTAGGCGGGGGCATCGCTCTGCGTGTAGCAGAAGCCCATGTTTTCCGCCAGCCAGGCGCGCCGCAGTGTAGCAGACATGCGGCGCAA
>CANPYO010000072.1 GCA_947588645.1 uncultured Akkermansia sp.
ATTACTCTAGCATACTTTGAACTTCTTGGCACCCTTTTTTGTGCCAAGAACCTGTTGCATTTAATCTTGCAATCCACCATCGTTTATTTTTTTCAGAATAGAGCTTGACAAGGTGGGGAAAATTGTTTAAGTTTGCTTAGAGGTTAAGTGAACCTTAGCAAATTTCATGGACGACAGGAGAGCAGAGGGGGGCTACAAGCAGATGGAGCTCAATCCGCACGCAGCGGATGGGGAGATGCATTCGCCGGATCGGGTGAGAATGCGGGTGGAGCAGGCACGCAAACAGGCGGAGTATTTTGAGCAGCAGAGGATCAACTTGGAGACGCAGCGGCGCGAGCTGGAGCTGAGCAATGAGCAGAAGGCGATTTTCAGCGCGAACTTGAACGAAGTGGGGATGAAGCTGCACAACGCCGTGCGGCGTTTAGAGCAAGAACTGGAGTCCATGGACAAGGAGCAGCGTGAGGTAGAAGCGGTGAATGAGTGCTTCAAGCGGCACTTGCAAATACTTTCTGCTCTCAAGCCTCAAAACTGGAGCACGGATGGATTTCAGGATCGGGTACGTGAGGCTCTGCCGAAATTGGATCGTGCCGAGAATGATTTTAATGAAGCCTACAGCATGGGGCGCAGGTTTCGGCACACGGATACATTCTTCCACAAGCCGGGTGAGCAGGAGGAGGGCGGTCTGCGGTGGAAGGACATACGCGACCAGTTGGCGAAGGGTTTAGCATTCCATCTTCCACTATTCATGCTACTGCTTGTCACATGGCTCATCTATCTGTGGGTGCAGCATTCAGGCAGCTAACGATCTTCATTATCACCTATCCACATCATCACGTATGACTCGACAAAAAGAATACGAACTCCAAGCAGCAAACGCGCGACGCAGGTGGGAAGAGGCACGCCTCATGAGTCGGCGCGCGGAGGGCTACTACAGCGGCGCCAATCGCGCCAATACCATGGGGCCGCAGGAGGATGTCGTGGAGTCCCGACGCAAACGCAACCCGGTGGTGATAGCGGCGGGGCAACCGTCATCCACCCGCACGTTGTTGCTGGAAAATTTGCTACTGCTTGTCGTTTTGGCGGCGAGCATATTCGGGCTGTACATGCTGAGCATATACCTGCTCAACCAAACCCCTTATTGAAGAATGTCGATGGAAAAGCCTCGGATTGATGTGGCCTATATCGCCGAGTTGGCCAAGCTGGAGCTCAGCGATGAGGAAAGGGAGCGCTACACGCGTGACTTGGAGCAGGTGCTCGCCTACGTGGCGCAGTTGGACAAGTGGGACACGCAGGATGTGGCTCCCATGTGCCACCCGTTGGAGGTGCATGATGCCCTGCGCGATGACGTTCCCGGGCAGAGCTTGAGCAACGAGGTCGCGCTTTCCAACGCTCCACAGCAGATGGATGGTCAATTCCGCGTGCCGAAGGTCGTGGAATCTGCCCACTGATTCAGAGATGAACCCCTTGCATGACACCCATGTTCGCTAAAAACACCCTCTCCGCGTTGCGTCAAAAGCTCATGAATCGTGAGCTCTCGCCCGTTGAGCTGACGCAAGAGTACGCCCGGCGCATGCAGGAGCTTAACCCTGCGCTGAACGCCCTCATCTCATGGGACACGGAGCGTGCGCTGCAAGCTGCTGCGCAGGCAGATGTAAGTCTGCCACTCGGAGGACTGCCCATAGCCATCAAAGACAATATATGCTGCCTTGGTGAGCCCGCACGTTGTGCCTCGCGCATGCTGGAAAACTTTGTGGCTCCCTACGATGCCACCGTTATATCGAAATTGCGTGCGGCGGGGGCTTTGCCTTTCGGGCGTACCAATATGGATGAATTTGCCATGGGCTCTGCCGGTGAAAACTCTGCTTTTGGCGTTACCCGCAATCCGGCAGATGAAAACCGTGTACCCGGTGGTTCCTCCAGCGGCTCTGCCGCGGCCGTGGCAGCCGGTATGATTCCTGCTGCGCTGGGATCAGATACCGGGGGCTCTGTCCGCCAGCCGGCTTCTCACTGTGGTGTGGTGGGACTCAAGCCCACGTACGGGCGCATATCGCGGTACGGGCTGGTCGCTTTTGCCTCTTCGCTGGATCAAATCGGGACTCTTACCACGTGCGTGGAAGATGCGGCGTTGCTGTTGCAATTTCTGTGCGGGCACGATGCGATGGACTCCACTTCATCCTTGCAACCGGTGCCGAATTTCGCCTCGGATCTGCATAGTGGCGTGCGCGGCATGCGCATTGGTTTGCCGAAAGAATACGTGAGTTCCGGCAATGCCCCGGAAGTGCAGGAGGCGCTGAAAGCCGCCGTGACCGAGTTGGAGGCTCAGGGCGCGGAAATATGTGAAATCTCATTGCCGCACGCTGAGGCCGCGGTAGCTTCCTACTACATCATCGCTTGTGCAGAAGCCTCCTCCAACCTCGCTCGCTACGATGGTGTGCGTTATGGCTATCGCGCTGCGGAAATTTCGAATGCTCCGGGCGATTTGTACGCGCGTTCGCGCACTGAGGGCTTTGGGGAGGAAGTGAAGCGACGCATCATATTGGGAACCTATGTGCTTTCCGGCGGGTATTACGATGCCTACTACACGCGAGCCCAGAAGGTGAGGGCTCTCGTGGCGCGCGATTTTTCCCAGGCTTTCGAGAGCGGCGTGCAGCTAATTCTCGGTCCGGTGGCGCCCACCCCGGCGCCCAAGCTGCAGGCGAAGGATATGACGCCGCTTCAGATCTACTTGGCGGACATTTACACCGTGCCGGCCAATCTTGCCGGACTTCCGGCCATTTCTGTGCCCACGCCTCAAAGCGGGCTTCCTGTGGGGGTGCAGTTGCTGGCTCCTCATTTTGAAGAAGCTCGTTTGCTGCGGGGCGCGGCAGCGCTGGAGCGTGCGTGGTCATGACCCCTGTAATGCTCAGCATTGCCGGCTCAGATTGCTCGGCCGGAGCAGGCATTCAGGCAGATATCAAGACCGGGTTTGCGCTGGGTTGCTACCCGCTCACTGTCGTGACGTGTGTGGTGAGTGAAGTGCCGGGGCATGTGGCGGGGATTGCTCCGCTGGATGCCGACATTGTGGCTAGCCAACTCGCCGAGTGTCTTCGCTCGTTCCCCGTAGCTGCTGTAAAAACCGGGATGCTCTACAGCCCGGAAATCTTGCGCGCCGTGGTAAAGCTGCTGCCGTCGGGCATTCCCTTGGTGGCCGATCCCGTGATGGTGGCAACAGCGGGTGATGCTCTCATGCTGGATGAGACACTGGGCGCGTACGAGGAGTTGCTCTTTCCTCGAGCCTCTCTCATTACCCCGAATCTGGATGAGCTCGCATGCCTCACCGCCTCTCCTCTTGCCCACTCTCTGTCGCAATTGGAAGAATCAGCCCGAACACTGGCCAAACGCACTGCTTGTGCTGTGCTCGCCAAAGGAGGTCACCTGAACGGCGACACCTGCACGGATGTCCTCTGCTCGGCTACGGGCGAGCTGCAGCACTTTCGGCATCCGCGAATCACCGACGTCACGACTCATGGCACGGGCTGCACCCTCTCCTCTGCCATCACTGCTTTTCTGGCGTGGGGGCATCCACTTCCTTTGGCGGTGCAACGAGGCCTCGTGTACACGGCACAAGCCATTGCGCACTCCCACCGCTGGCAGCGCACTTGTGCTCTCAATCACACGGCGGACGACAAGCTTGGAGACCGTGAGAGGGAATAATTAGAAAGCGACGGGAAGCGAAGCAGTTGCAGAACAAACGCTCATTTGCAATTTACGATTTGCGGTCAGCTGAGCGAGGGATTGAGAATGCTCAGCGCGGGATCAATGAAGATGCCGTCTTTTCGTACCAGCTCGTCATCCAGGAAGATGGAGCCTCCGCCATAGTCAGCGCGCTGAATGCAGACGAGATCCCAGTGTACTTGCGAGCGGTTGCCGTTGTCGCAATTTTCGTAAGCATTACCGGGAGTAAAATGGAAGGATCCTGCGATTTTTTCATCAAAGAGAATATCGCGCATGGGTTGCAGAATTTCAGGATTCACGCCGAAAGAAAATTCGCCGATGTAGCGCGCCCCTTCGTCGGAGTCGAGGATGCGATTGAGGGCTTCATCGTCACCGTTGCAATGAGCCTCCACAATTTTGCCGTCGCGGAACGTGAGGTCGATGCCATCGAAGGCGATACCCTGGTAAATGGTGGGGGCGGTATAGTGCACGGTTCCGTTCACCGAATGACGGATGGGAGCCGTGAAGACTTCGCCGTCGGGGATATTCATCTCGCCTGCGCAGGGAATGGCCGGCATCCCTTGAATGGAGAAGGTGAGGTCTGTTCCCGGTCCGACAATGTGCACGCGGTCGGCCCGCATCATGCGATTGGCCAACACATCCATTGCCTCCTTCAGCTTACCGTAGTCTGCCAAACAGCAGCGGAAGTAAAAGTCCTCAAATTGCTCGGTACTCATGGAGGCGCCTTGAGCCATGGACGGCGTCGGCCAGCGCAGCACACACCATTTCGTGTGGCACACGCGGCGGTCATGCACGGGGCTCATGTATTTTTGGGTGAGCTTCATGGCTTCGGCCGGGACAGCCGAGTTTTCGTAGGAATTTCGGCTGCCGCGGATGGCGATGTAGGCCTGCATGGCTTTCATCTCATCCAGTTCGAAGGAAGCGATGCTGCTGTACTGGACATCGGTGGCACCGGCGTACATTTCCGCCGTAATGCGACCATGGCGCAGGCGCACGTGGGGCACACCACCGACCGCGCGCACTGCACGGATGAGTTGAATGCCGATATCATCCGGTGCGTCGATGAGGTCGAGCAACACATGTTCACCCGCCTGCACACGGCAGGAATAGTTCACCAAAGATTGAGCCAGTTGAATGGTACGTGGATCTGTCATATTTGACTGGTAGTTGAAGGGGAAAAGGAATGTGTTCGCTGCGCACGAAGCGGCGTAGAAACAAAATCAAGCGCTTCCTTCAGGTCGTCGGTGGTCACGGCATCCGAGAGAAGCGGCTCGCCAAGCCGTTTGAGAAGAACAAAACGTATCTTGCCACCGCGGAACTTTTTATCCGTCATCACGTGTTGGAGAGCCGTGTCCACGTTGACCTTGCGCGGGAGTTGGAGCGGGAGCTGAAGGGCAGAGAGCGTCTGAATAATCTCCGCTTCGTCGCGTGCGGACAATCCAGCGATTTTGCGGGAAAGGAAGAGAGCTGCGCGCATACCCAGACTCACCACTTCACCGTGCAGCAGATCCCCATAAGGAACGCTCGCTTCTATGCCGTGACCTAAAGTGTGTCCGAAGTTCAAAAATGCACGGGTGCCGGTCGTTTCCCTCTCATCTTCTTCCACGATGCGCGCCTTAATTTCGATATTTTCTGCAATGAGTGAGGGAAGCCGTTCGATGTTGGAAAGAGAAAAGCCGATAGGTAGCTCATCTGCCAGTTGGCGCAGAGTGACAAGCATCTTCGGACGACGAATGGCGGCGTGCTTCACCATTTCCGCCATGCCTTCGCGTAGCACGCGTTCCGGCAGGCTGAGCAAGGTAATGGGGTCGGCCACCACAAAGCACGGCTGATGGAAAGAACCAATGAGATTTTTGCCGCTTGGCACGTCGACAGCTGTTTTTCCACCCACCGAGCTGTCCACTTGAGCCATCACACTGGTGGGGATTTGCACATACGGGATGCCTCGATAGTAAATGGAGGCAATGAATCCTGCCAAGTCACCCATCACACCGCCACCCAGCGCTACTACAAAACTCGTGCGATCATGACCGGCATGCACCATTTCCTCGACCACCCGGCTCACTGTGTCCAGACTCTTGCTCTTCTCCCCGGCATCCACCACATGCACGCTCACGGCGTAGTCTGCATCTTCCAAACTGCGCTTTACCCTCTCCCCGTACTGAGGGTAGACATTCGTATCGGTAATGAGGGCGGCCTTGCCCTCCAGACGGGCGCGGGTGGAAAAGAAGCCAACGGAATCGAGAGCGCCGTTGCTCACATGCACATCGTATGAATGGTTCCCGAGGGCTAAGCTGACTGTGGGCATGCGGACATTGTACGCGCGAACGGGCACTGGTGCAAGCGCCAATTATCATCCAGGACACATTTGTCACATCCGTCCCAAGAAAAAGCACACCCGATAGGCAATGCAGCAACCGTAGGTTGCTGCTTATGTACGAGGTACGATGTACGATGTACGATTTGGGAAATTCCCGCGCCTTCGCGCGAACTTAGCGAAGCAAGTATGGGGACTGAATTGTGAAAGCGACCATCGGACGTAGTTAGAAAGCGGCGGTGGCGCCTGGCGGCGCCCATGTACGAGGTACGATGTACGATGTACGATTTGGAAAGTTCGCGCGCGTTGCGCGGGGATGCCAAGCAGGGGCGGACGGGATGTCCCGAAGCTGTGATCGGACGTAGTTAGAAAGCGGCGGTGGCGCCTGGCGGCGCCCATGTACGAGGTACGATGTACGATGTACGATTTGGAAAGTTCGCGCGCGTTGCGCGGGGATGCCAAGCAGGGGCCAAAACTCGTGGGGCGAGTTTGAGGCAAGAGTCGTGAGGCGACTCCGAAGAATTTTTTGTGCGTATGTTTGCGAGATAAACCTTGCGTCAAGCATAAAATTGGGGATAATGAAGGGCACGATGCTGAATGAAGAGATCGTAACCAAAGCAGAGCTGGCGGCGGTGCAGATACCGGTCGGCAACGCTGTGATGTTGCCTGCTGGATCCCGCATCTACATCACTCAAATGTTGGGCAATTCCATCACGGCGGCAACGGATGTGGGCATGGTGCGTATCACGCGAGAGGAAGCGGAACGCGCCGGAATATGTGAGCCAAAACCTGCTTGCGAAACCGGGCAGGAGCCGCTCTCCTTGGAGCAGAAAGTGTGGAATACGCTCTCTTCCATTTACGATCCCGAAATCCCGGTGGATATTGTGAATCTCGGGCTCATATACAGCGTAGAGGTCATCGATCAAAAGGACGGCAGCAGCTTTGTTCATGTTCGCATGACTCTCACTGCACCCGGCTGCGGTATGGGACCTCACCTGATGGCTGAGGCTGAGGCCGGCATTGCTGCGCTAGAGGGGGTGAGCGGAGTCAACATTGAATTTGTGTGGGACCCACCATGGAATCAGGATATGATGACCGAGGAGGCGCGGATGCAGCTCGGAATGCTGTGAACATGAGCACAAAAAATTGAGCTTTCAGAACCAGGAGATGCAGACGCTGGCGGAGATGGTTGCTCTCTGTCTCGTGATGTTGAGCGTGGTGAAGAATGAGGTGGAAGATGTGCATGCCAACGCGTGGCAGTTGATGGGGAGGACGATTATTTACGATTGAAAAATTCGGCGAGCAGAGCTCGTGGGGAAGAGGAGCAAGTGCGGAGCGGAATTTTGAAGGTCATGCTTAGACATTTAAAAAGGCACGCACACCGGTTGGTGCGCGTGCCTTGATTCGAAAGGGATAAGATTTTTTACTCGGCGGCTGGCTTTTCAACTTCGGCAGCCGGAGATTCAGCCGGCTCCGGGGCATCTGCCACCTCACCCACGACAACCAAGTGCACATGCACGATGGCCGTTACCTCCGGATGCAGTTTGGCGGGTATCTCGTAGTCACCACTCTTGCGCAGTGGCTTTTCGAGTTCCAACGTGCGGCGGTCGATTTCCACGCCCTGCGCAGCCAGAGCCTCCGCAATCTGCTGGTTGGTGATAGCGCCGAACACCTTGCCTTTCTCACCGGCCTCAAGCTTGAGCTCAATCTTAATGCCGGCGATCTTGGCAGCCACTTCCTTGAAGTTAGCAAGCTCGGCAGCTTCACGCTCGGCGCGTTTCTTCTGCAGCATGTTGATGAAACGCCTGTTGGCCGGAGTTGCCTCAAAGGCAAGCCCCTGCGGGATCAAATAGTTGCGCCCGTATCCGGCCTTCACCGTTACAAGGTCGGCTTCACAGCCCAGACCTTCTATCTTCGTCGCGAGGATTACTTTCATGTTTGCCATAACTCAAAAAATCGGGTTTGGTGAGCCCCTAGTACACCATTTGCGCGTCGTTGTCAAGTGCAGATTTCAGAGCAAACGCATTTGTCACACATCCGTCCCAAGAAAAAGCGATCCCAACACGCAATTCATTTACAATTTACGATTTACGATGACTCGCTGGCACCACCCTGCCAGTGAGCCCTGCGGGCAAAAGCTGCGCTTTTGTCCAATCTGCCTTACACCGTCGGCAGTTTTGTACGATTTATTAATAATGTGCGCGTTGCGCAGATTTTTTCGGGTCATTAACGTATGCAGAAATTCCTTTAGAGCGGTCATCATGATGACCGCTGGTTATCACGGTTTTTGATGCGTATAAACGTGGATATCAGGTAATAAGATTGTTGCCTCCGTTGATTACCTCCTCTCAAATGCGTTTGCCGTGCGTACATGGGCGCGAATCTTGACATGCGAAAAACGCGCGTGTATGATTTTGCGCAGATGCAAACGCGTGTAATCTGCATAGAAATGGCGACCAATAAGCGCTCGGTCTATCGGGAGGTAGCCGAGATGCTGGCGAACGGTCAGATTGCGGCATTGCCGACGGAGACGGTGTACGGTTTGGCGGCGGATGCCTTTTGTGAGGAGGCGGTGGCGCGGGTGTTCGAGGTGAAGGAGCGACCGAGTTTTGATCCTCTCATCTGCCACTTGCCGGAAGCGGCGGCCGTGCACGACATTGCAGAAGTGCCCGGAGAACTGCGCTCCCTCGTCAATAAACTCGCTGAACTTTTTTGGCCCGGACCGATGACGCTGGTGTTACCGCGCAAGGCCTGCGTGCCGGATATCGTGACGAGCGGGCTGTCTACTGTGGCCTGCCGCGTGACTCGGCATGAGGTGATGCGCGGCGTGGCACGGGCGCTGGGACATCCGATTGCCGCACCCAGTGCAAACCGCTTTGGGCGCATATCTCCCACATCGGCCGCGGCGGTCTTGGAGGAGCTGGGTGGCCGCATTCCGCTGGTGGTGGATGCAGGCGCCTGTTCCGAAGGACTCGAGAGCACCATCCTGCAACCTTGCCTGGATGAGAAGGGCAAGCCAGCCGTGCGCTTACTGCGTGAGGGTCCGGTTACTCGCGAGAAATTGCGTGGGGTGTGTCGCGTGCTCAAGTCGATGCGCTCCGGCACCCCAGCGGCTCCCACAGCGCCCGGGCAACTCAGCTCGCACTACGCACCGGTAAAACCGGTGATCCTCTGCCAACCGCGTGTCCCTTTTTCTCCGCAGCCCGGAGTGCGCTACGGACTCATCACGTACCAGGGCGACTCCCCGCTTGCCACGCAGGGTGAGTGGTCGCAGGTGATGGCGCTCTCACCCGGTAGTGGACGTCTTGCCGAGGCTGCGGTACGCCTCTTCGCAGTGATGCGCGCCATGGATGCGCAGGCGGATGTGGACTGCATTGTGGCAGAGACCCTACCGGAGACCGGGTTGGGTTGTGCCATGATGGACCGTTTGCGTCGAGCTGCAGCTGCTCGTCCCGTCGCTCGTGAATCCTCACCGCTTAAGCCATGAAACGCCGCTTGCAAACCACGATCATAGCGGCAGCGTTGCGTCTGGTGCACGCGGCTATCGTGGAGCTGCAGAGGCTGGATCCCGAGGTGGCAGGTGAGTTGAGCCGCATGCCCGTTGGCATGACCTACGCCATTCATACCGGGCATCATGCTCCCTCGCTCATTGTGCAATGGGACGGACAGAGACTGCTGCGCCTTTCCCATCCGGAGGGGAAAAAGCTGTGTACGCTCCAATTGAAAGCTCTCGCTATTTCCTTTCGTCTCTTTACCGGGCAAATGGGGCTGGCGCACGCCTACGCGCAGCACGCATTCACCCTGTCCGGGGAAATAGCGGACGTGATGCGTTTGGCACGCCTTGTGAACCGTGCTGAGGCCTATCTTTTCCCTCCTATTCTGTCACGTCGAATTTTGCCTGATCTGCCTGAGTTGCCGGTGAGTCGGCTGCGGGTTTACGTTCGCGTCTTCATCGGATTTTTTCAAACTGCCTGTTGATGAAACCTGCCTATTTTGAATTCCAAAACGCCGTGAAGCTGCTCTGCGGGCAAAACGCCTTGGAGCGGATACCGGATGAGTTACGCCATTTGGAAGCGGAGCGTCCCATGCTGCTCACGGATGCCGTGCTGCTGAGGCTGGGGCTGGTGGATGAAGTGCAAGCGACCATGCGAGCGGAGGGGTGCGCACCGGTGACGATATTTTCGGATATACCGGTGGATTCGTCGTTGGGTGTGGTGAATCGCATTGCTGCCTTGTACCGCGAGTTCGGGTGTGACAGTATGGTAGCGGTGGGAGGCGGCTCTGTCATTGATTCAGCCAAGGGAGCACGCATGATGCTCTCCCGGGATACGGATGATATTTTAGCTGTCAGTGGGATTGAGAATTTGCGCTGCGGACGGCATATTCCCTTCATTGTGGTGCCCACCACGGCCGGCACCGGTTCAGAGTGTACTGGCGTCGCGGTGATTCGCAACGAGGAGCAGGGGGTAAAGATGGAGTTCCTTTCGCCCTTTGTGGAGCCGGATGTAGCGGTGCTGGATGCGCGCATGACCTTGCGTCTGCCCGCACGCGCCACGGCATCCACCGGAGTTGATGCCCTTTGTCATGCCATCGAGGCTGCCACCTGCCTGCAGAGTAATCCGCTCAGTTCCGCTTATTGCCATGCGGCGATACGGCTCATTTTCGCGAATATGACCAAGGCGGTGCAGCATGGGGCGGATGCTGAGGCGCGTCTGAACATGGCGATGGCGGCCACCATGGCAGGCATTGCATTTTCCAATTCGATGGTGGGCGCGGTACACGCCATAGGCCATGCATTGGGTGGTGTGTGCCATGTGCCGCACGGCGAGGCCATGGGCATATTGATGCCGCACGTGATGCGCTACAATTTACCCGCCGCCGCGGAGGGTTACGCGCGCTTGTTGCCGGAGATGGTGGGATGGGAGAAGGCGGCCTCCATCCCCGCGCAGATGCGGGGAGAAGCCATGGTGCAGGCCGTGACGGACTTGCTCGGTCAACTCCACGCGAGCGCCGGGATTCCGCTGCGCCTCTCGGAGGCGGGAGTTGAGGAACAGCAGCTTCCTCGCGTTGCGGAAACGGCGGTGAACGATGGCGCTCTCATCGTCAACCCCCGCGCCATGTCGGTTCAGCAGGTGCTTGAGCTGTTGCGCGGCGCACTTTGAAAAATTCATTTTCCCAAAGACAATGCAGCAAATTCTCGAAAGACAACGTCGATTCTTCATGAGCGGAGCGACGAGACCGCTCTCCTTCCGACGGGATGCGCTCAAACGTTTGCAAGGGACCCTGCGCGAGAGAGAAAAGCAGCTGGCCGAGGCGCTTCATGCCGACTTGGGCAAATCACCCGCAGAGTCGTACATGTGCGAGATAGGGTTGAGCCTTAACTCTGTGCGTGAGGCGTTGCGTCACCTTCGCAAGTGGAGCGCTCCGAAGAGGGTGAGCGCGCCGCTGGCGCAGTTCCCCGCGGTAGCGCGTATTGTGCCGGAGCCGTACGGCGTTGCGCTCATCATGAGCCCGTGGAATTACCCCATGCTGTTGAGTATTGACCCGTTGATTTCTGCTTTAGCTGCGGGGAATTGTTGTGTTCTCCGCTTTTCGCGCCATGCGCCACACACGGCCGCGGCGCTTACCGAGCTTCTTTCCGCCATTTTCCCGCCGGAATATGTCACCGTGGTGGATGGCGGTACAGATGTGGCAGAGCAGCTGCTTGCACTTCCGTTTGATACCATTTTCTTCACGGGCAGTCCGAGTGTTGGCAGGCGGGTGATGCAGGCGGCCGCCGCTAATCTCGTACCTGTCACCCTGGAGTTGGGCGGTAAAAGCCCATGCATCGTAGATGATTCCGCGAATATCCCTCTTGCGGCGCGTCGTATTGCTTTCGGCAAAACACTCAATGCGGGGCAAACTTGCGTGGCGCCCGATTACCTGCTCATCCATCGCAGTGTGAAGGATCGTTTTATCGCGGCATACACGGCCGCTATTCGCGACATGCTGGGCGAACACCCGGCAGATAATCCCGACTTTGCGCATATTGTCAATGAGTGGCATTTCGGGCGTTTGCAAGGACTTCTGAGCGGAGCGCACATTTGTATGGGAGGCGGGGTGAACGCTGCGGCTCTGCGTATGGAACCCACCCTGCTGGATGAGGTGGATCCGGCGACAGCCCCTTGCATGCAGGAGGAGATTTTCGGTCCGATTCTGCCGATGATACCATTTGATTCCCTCGACGAAGCCGAGCAGTTTGTGCGTTCGCGTCCCAGGTCATTGGCATGCTACATTTTCACCTCCAACCGATGCAATGAGCAACGTTTGCTCGCCTCCATTTCCTCCGGCGGAGCTTGCATTAACGACACCATCATGCACCTCGCGGTGCCCAATCTTCCCTTCGGAGGGGTGGGACAGAGCGGCATGGGCGCCTACCATGGCGTCACCGGCTTCAACACATTCTCCCACGCCAAAGGAGTACTCAGTCGCTTCACATTTCTCGACTTGCCGTTTCGTTATGCACCCATCACCGCGTGGAAGGAAAAAGTGCTTCGGTTCTTCTTGAGATAAGCGCTCATCGTTTACGCGACATCGCGCATTCGAAAGGCGTGTGCACGCGAATTTTCCAAATCGTACATCACAAATGGGCTTGCACACGTGTCCCAATCAAATTTTTCCGATCTCACTCAACCCATTTCCCACGCGTTCCCCACGGATGAAGAAGATAAGCCGGCGAGAAGCTCAAACCATTGATGATTGAGCAAGGCAGTGAAAGCCCCCGAGGGCTCGGAGGGGGCTTGGACAAAAGCAGAGCTTTTGCCCGAAGGGCGAAAGCGACCGACGGCCGTAAGGTCGATTAGCCAAAAGCGATAGCTTTTGCCCCGCAGGGGTAAGGAGTCGTGAGGCGACTCCGAAGCAAGCGCCGATGGGGCGGCGCTGAGTCAATCCGACACGGCGTCAAGCAAGAGGTTTTCCCGCGCAGCGCGCGCAAGCCTTGCAATCGTACATAGGCGCCACCACCATCGTCTTCGAAAATTCTGCTTTGCTTTTTTTCGCAGGAACGCGCGCAGCGTGCTAGCATTCAAATCGTCCATCGTAAATGGCCAGGCTCCGCCTGCCTCCGCCCCTTTGTAACCGCGTCCGATCACTGCTTCATCACATCCCGTCCGCATTTGCTTTGCAGCTTCGCGAGCTCCTCTCGCCGAACTTTCCAAATCGTAAATCGTAAATCGTAAATCGTAAATGGCCAGGCTTTTTCTTGGGACGGATGTGATGGGCCGTAATGCCTCAAAAGAAAAAGTCACCGAAGTCCGATGCCTCAAAATAAACGGTCACCCAAGAGCATAGCA
>CANPYO010000073.1 GCA_947588645.1 uncultured Akkermansia sp.
AAATTATGATACAAATTTCGAGCAGAAGTGTAACCCATGTTGTGATACAAATGTGTTACCCATGTTGAGGAACTACCACGATGAAAACACCCCCCCCATTTGCACTATCTCCGCCACCTAACGCCGCAGGCGCGAAAACTTCTCAAATCTCCAATTGTAAAAGAGTTAGATTGCAAAATGCACAATCGCGCCACGACTGCGATGATTTGTCTTGACAACGCGGCCACAAAAGCGTACCCTATGCGTCCCTGCTGATGCCGCCATACGAACAACGGAAGGCTGAGGGTTACAAAGCGGCACCTTCCCCCCAACCGTTCCTCCTGGTTTAAGGGGGAGCAACTACATACACAGACATGATCAACGAACTCATCACCGAGATGGTGGAAGCCGGTGTTCACTTTGGTCACCAGACCCGCAAGTGGCACCCGAACATGAAGAAGTTCATTCTCACGCAGAAGAACGGCATACATATCATCAACCTGGAGGAGACCGAGCGCTGCTTGGATAAAGCGGCCAAGTTCCTTGGCGAACTTGCTGCAAAAAATAGGAAGATCCTCTTTGTAGGCTGCAAGCGCCAGGCGCAGGAAGCCGTGAAGGAAGCCGCCGAGGCCACAGGCCAGTTTTATGTGAACTTCCGTTGGCTGGGCGGCATGCTCACCAACATGTCCACCATCAAGAAGAGTATCTCTCGCCTTGAATATCTGGAAAACCTAAGCAGCCAGCCTGAGTATAAGAGCATGTCCAAGAAGGAGCTCGCCGCCCTCTCCAGAGAGCGCGAAAAGCTGCTGCGCAACCTGCAGGGCATTCGCAACATGGGAGGCGCTCCTGACGCTCTTGTGGCCATCGGAGCTGATCACGAGGACATCGCCATCCGCGAAGCGCACATCTTGGGCATTCCTGTCGTAGTTCTCACTGACACAAATGGGGATCCGGACAGTGTGGAGTACCCCATCCCCGGCAACGACGATGCGGTTCGCTCCATCCGTCTCATTCTCGGCAAGCTCGTAGAAGTGATCAACCAATCCCGCCCGGTGAAAGCATAACACCACCCATCCTCTCTTATTATGGCTGAGATTACTGCACAAATGGTCAAGGAGCTGCGCCTGAAGACGGACGCCGGCATGATGGATTGCAAGAACGCTCTCGTAGAATGTGACGGCAACATGGATGAAGCCGTAAAGTACCTGCGCGAAAAGGGCATTGCCAAAGCTGCTAAAAAGGCTGACCGCGAAGCCAAAGAAGGCGTGGTTGCCACCGTGGTAGAGGGCAAAGACGGCATCATCTACGAGATAAACTGCGAGACGGACTTTTGCTCCAAGGGTGACAAGTTTAAGGCACTTGCGGCAGAGATTGGTCAGGTGCTCAAAGCCTCGACAGCCACTACACTGGAACAGGCTCTGGCCGTGCCAATGGGTGGATCGACGGTAGAGACCTACATTGCAGAGCAGTGCGCCTCCATCGGTGAGAACATGAAACTGCGCCGTTTCGCCCGCTACACGCTGGAGGGCGAGGGATCCATCACCTCCTACATCCACATGGGAGGCAAGGTGGGTGTGCTCCTTCAAGTTGCGTGTTCCAAACCGGAAACGGCATCTGCAGCAGATTTTACAACGCTCTGTAAGGACATGACGCTGCACATCGCTGCCTGTGCGCCCAAGAGCGTGGATTCCTCCTCGCTGGATCCCGCCTTCGTTGCCGAGGAGCAGGAGATTGCCAAGGCTCAACTTATCGCCGAGGGGAAGCCCGAGGCTCTGCTGGAGAAAATACTGCCCGGCAAGCTCAAGGCTCTCTACAAACAAAGCTGTCTGCTTAATCAGGAATTCGTGAAGGATCCTTCCATCACCGTGGAGAAGCTCGTCGAGAACATCGGCAAGTCGCTCGGCGACTCGCTGAAGGTTGTCGCCTTCGAGCGTTTCCAACTGGGAGCGTAAATCACTCGCAATTTTACGGGCTGCGTAGTTTCATTTTTTGAACTACGCAGCCCCTTCCTTTCCCATCCGTACCCCAAAATTCTCCACACCAGAGGCGTGCATTAATCTAAACCTTAAATCGTAAGTGGACAGACCCCATCTGCCACCGGCTCCGCCAAGTTTCCGCAGCTCCGCTACATATTATTTGTAAATCGTAAATGTCTTGCATCGCCGCCATCGCTACCCCACCCGGTGTGGGCGCCCTCTCCGTGATTCGCATCAGCGGGCCACAAGCGCACGCTGTATTGCAGGCCGCCACGGGACGTAGCGCCCCCCTGCCCCCCCGCATGGCCACGCTGGTGCATGTGCGCACGGCGACCGGAGAAATACTGGACGAGTGCATGGCCACCTGCTTCTACGCGCCTGCCAGCTTCACCGGAGAGGATGTGGCGGAGCTCACTTGCCACGGCGGCATGTTGGTGACGCGACGCGTGCTGGAGCGATTGTTTGCCTGTGGCGCACGTCCGGCGGAACCCGGCGAGTTCTCCCGCCGCGCTTTCGAAAACGGTAAAATCGACCTTACCGCCGCCGAGGCCATCATGGATATCATCAACGCCGGGAGCGACCTGGCTCTGCGCGCTGCACAATCCCAACTTTCCGGCGCTATTTCTCGCCCTGTGCAGGCAGCCATTGATGCCTTGCTCACCCTGGCCGCCCACTTGGAGGCCTATATCGACTTTCCGGAGGAAGACATTTCACCACAGACCACGGCCGACATGCAAGAGACACTCAGCGAAGTGGAAACCTCGCTTACTCAGCTGGTAGCTACTGCAGATTCCGGTCGCCTGCTGCGCGAAGGCGTACGCACGGTCATTATCGGCACACCGAACGCCGGCAAATCGAGCCTGCTCAACCGCCTGCTCGGTTTCGAGCGCGCCATCGTCAGCCCCACCCCCGGCACCACGCGCGACACGGTGGAGGAGTCTTTCTCCGCGGGCGGTATGCTGCTGCGACTCATCGACACGGCCGGGTTGCGCGACAGCGAAGATACGCTGGAGCAAGCGGGCGTCGAACGAACCCGCCAAGCTTTGCAATCTGCCGATCTTGTGCTGGAAGTACAGGACGCCACGACGCCGCCCTCTGAACTGCCTGTGAATGTTCCGAAAAACGTACCGCACCTGACGATCCTCAATAAATGTGACCTGCCGGAGCACTCCTCACGCCGACATCAGTCCGGCATCCGAATCTCGGCTCTCACTGGCATCGGTATTTCGGAGCTTCATCAAGCCATTGCTTCTCTCTTTGCTACTCAATCCGGCGAGGCAGATACCACTGCGGCCATCAACACGCGCCACTTGCACGCACTGCGCAGCGCACTTTCCTCGCTGCATGCTGCGGCCACCGGACTGGCTGAGCATGCTCTGCCGGAGCTCATTGCCGTTGATCTACGTGCGGCCTTGGATGCTCTCGGCACCATCACCGGTAAGGTCGATACGGAGGACCTGCTCTCTCGCATCTTTTCCTCCTTTTGCCTCGGCAAATAAAATCCCGCGACCCTGTAAGAACCGCGGGATTTTGAAGGCTGAGCCATGCCGCTCAGTCTACTTGAGCAACATTTTGAAATCAACCACGGCAGCACGCTTCGCAGTGACAAGCACCGGATTGCCGTCGATAGCCTTGATCTCGGGGATTTCGAGCACGAGCTGCTGCACCTTACGGAGTGTATCGGCCAATGCATCCACGGCTTTCGGGGCTTCCCCACGCACGCCGTTGAGAATCTTGCCGACCTTCGTCTCCTTAATCATGGCGTCAAAGTCATCCGCAGGCAGGATGCGCATCGTGGTGTCGCGCATCACTTCCGTGTATATGCCGCCGGTTCCGAACACCATCACGCGGCCGAAGTTCTTGTCGCTGTTCACGCCAATGATGGTCTCAGTTCCCTTGGTAATCATCTCCTGGATGAGGACGGAAGCTCCCTTGAGTTGGAACTTTTCAATGGAGTTCCACAGACCGCTCCAAGCCTCTTGGAAAGTGACATCGTTGTGAACATTCAG
The DNA here is from genome assembly GCA_947588645.1 of uncultured Akkermansia sp. Taxonomy (GTDB): domain Bacteria; phylum Verrucomicrobiota; class Verrucomicrobiia; order Verrucomicrobiales; family Akkermansiaceae; genus Akkermansia. The sequence goes on from CANPYO010000073.1 coordinate 3,965, forward strand.
ATAGATGCCCTTCATTTCCGTCTTATGCAGCGCATCGGGAGCGGATAATTTGAGCACAACAGGGCTCGGGAAGATGTTGTGGCAGAACTCCAGAGCTTCTTCCTTGGAAGTAAAGTTGGCGCTCTTCGGATAGTCGATGCCATAGTGATCCATGAGCTTGTTTACCGTCTCCTGCGGCAAGGAAGCGAGTCCCGCCTGCTGGGCAGCAGCAATGGCATCGTGTAACTCCTGCGGTATCGGCTTGGTTTCCACTGTCGCAAGCTTCTTGCCCCGGTACGCCATCTGCGCCTTGAGCATGCCGAGCAGCCGCACCACATCCGCCGGGTACTCGTAAGTGAGCACGTGAGCCGCAGAAAGAAGTTTGCGTCCGGCGTCCACATGTGCGCCGCCCACAAAGGAGCAGAAGATGTTTACGTCCTTGTACTGCGGCGCGAGACGGATGATAGCCTCGGCCGTGCCTGTGGGATCGGTGACGCGCTGCGGTGTCAGGAGTACCAGGATGTTCTTGTACTCGCCGCTCTCGCAGAGCACGCGCAGAGCGTTTTCATAGCGGTCTGCCTTGGCATCACCGACCACATCGATGGGGTTGCCCAGCGATGCCTCCGGTGTGAGCACAGCTTTGAGAGCCTCGATGGTCTTCTCGCTCGGTCGTGCCAGGTCAAGTCCGGCATCCTCGCACAAATCAGAGGTAAGAACCCCCACCCCACCAGCATTGGTGAGCACTGCCACCTGCCCGCCAAAGTCGGTGTGATTGCAGTACTGCAGGATCTCCAACAGTCCGAAGAGTTCGCGGTCATTGTAAGCCTGTATAGCGCCCGCGCCCTGCAAGGCTATCTCCAGCACGCGGTAGTTGGGGGCAAGCGAGCCCGTGTGGGAAAGCGACGCGGCCTGAGCTTTGCTGCTCTTGCCCGGTTCCATGATCACGCAGGGCTTGGTATCCGACACGTGCTTGAGCACCTCCAGGAAGTGACGTCCCTGCTTGAGCGATTCGAGATAGAAGACGAAAGCAGAAGTGTTCGGGTCGTCCTTCAGCGCATCCAGCAGCACATCTTCTCCCATTACTGCCTTGTTGCCGATGGAGATGAAGTGCGAAAAGCCGATGTCCTTGCCGGCAGCCCAATCCATGATGGCCGAACAATACGCGCCGGACTGCGAAATAAAGGCCACGTTCCCCTTCTTCGGGAAACCATCCGCAAAGGACGCATTCACTTGGTCATAGGTGGAGATATGTCCTAGGCAATTCGGACCGAGCAAGTTGATTCCGTTGTCCAGGCACTTCTGCGCGATGCGCTTCTCAAGTTCTTTTTCGCCCACTTCGGCGAAGCCGGCCGTAATGATGGATATGTTCCTCGTATGATTCACCACACAGGCGTCAATCACTGGTTCCGTAAAGCGAGCCGGCACCAGTATCACCACCAAATCCATCGGTTCGGGCAATTTGTCCACCGATGCGTAACACGGCTTCCCGTACACCTGCTGTCCATCCAGTTTCGGATTGACTCCGTAGAGTTTCCCGGTGTACCCGGCGGCAATGATATTGTTGAAAACGACTGCACCCAGTTTGGAGGGGTTGTCCGACACGCCTACAACTGCTATGCTCTTCGGCTGAAAGAATGATTCCAGTGACATGGCTCGTAATCTTTGTTTATGAAAAATTGAGCCCCGCCTCGCAAGGGGGGGCCACGCTGTTATCCTAGCACTTTATCTCCCCATTTGCAAGCCTCATCCATCATCTTTCTCAAGAAAATTTGGTTACAACTTGGTGAAGCTTTTTCCCACCCTCTTCATCGAAAATCAAAAACCGTGAGTGATGAACTCATCTTTTTTACGCATCCATCCCAAAAAGCACCCCCAATAGGCAATGCAGCAGCCGTAGGCTGCTGCCTATGTACGAGGTACGAGGTACGATTTGGAAAGTTCGCGCGCGTTGCGCGGAAGGGCGGGGGGCAGACAGGGTCTGCCTGTGTACGATGACTCACAGCCGTCGGCAGTTTTGTACGATTTGGGAAATTCCCGCGCTTGTGCGCGAACTTGGCGAAGTTTGCCGTCTTGCTGGCCTACTTCCTTTGGCTGCTGGAAACGCATGAGGTATGGGTTGAATGAGCCCGGAGAAAATTTTATTGAGACACGTGTGCATTTTTGAACGCGTTTGAATCCATCCTTGACATCCTGCGTTCTCTCGGGGTATCATGGGTGCATCAATTCGGTTTAACCTATTCTCACGTCATCGCCATGCAAAAGCTCATCGAAACCGTAGGCAGGTACCTCCTCACCGTCACCAAACCTCTGCTCAAGCACCCGGAACAAGCCGAGCTGCGCGTGGCGCAAGCCGCCGATCGCAACATGGTACGCTTCCGCCTGGTGGTTTCACCGGACGACATCCCCGTGCTCATCGGGCATAACGGGATGACCGCTTCGGCCATCCGCTCTCTTGCCAAGGCCGCCGGCGAGAAGCAGGGCAAGCGCGTGGTTGTGCGCATCATTTCCAGTGATGAAGTGGATGAATGAGCGAGGCTGCGCAGCCACCGACCGCTGACAGCGGTCATTTATTTGATGCGCCGACGGCTCCGCCTGCAGCGCGTGTGTTGGTAGACGGGTTAAGCGATATGGTGCTTGACTACGCCGTTCCTCTGGGGATGAGGGTGCAGCGCGGGTGCCGCGTGGAGGTGCCGTTACGGAGTCGGCAGACTACCGGCACGGTACTCGCCGTGGTGGAGGCTCAGCAACATTACACACTCAAACCTCTTCTACGGCTTATTGAAGAAGAACCCGTCGTATCCCCCACTCTCATGGATTTAGCGGAGTGGGCTGCTGCGTATTATGCCGCACCCGTTGAACAAATGCTTCGCTGTGTTGTCCCTGAGCCGGTGCGCCGCGAACGCCATGATGAAAAGTCAAAAAAATATGTGCGACTTTTGCGCAGACCTACGGACGATGAACTGAACAAAATCAACGCCCGAGCCCCTCGCCGTGCTGCCATTTTGCGCTACCTGATGCAGAGCGGAGAGGAAGGCGAATTTCTGAGCACATTGGGCGGCACATCCGCGCTTGCTCCCTGCCGTGCGTTGGTCGAACTGGGATTGCTCAGTCTGGAGGAACGCATCGTGCACCGTGATCCCGCCGGGGCAGAAACCTTTGCTCCGAGCGCCCCCTTGCAACTCAATGACGATCAGCAGCAAGCATTAGATGTAATTCTAAAAGCCTTCAGCAGCGGGGACACTAAACCCATCCTTTTGCAGGGGGTTACCGGCTCCGGTAAAACCGAGGTGTATCTACAAGCCGCGGCGCATGCGATGGCTCAGGGGAAAGGTGTCCTCATCCTTGTTCCGGAAATATCGCTCACACCTCAGACAATGGCTCGCTTCAAAAGCCGTTTTGCCGAGCAACCAGGCGCTGTCGCCATTTTGCACAGCGCCATGAGCGATGGAGAACGTTTCGACGAGTGGCACTCCATCCGCCGCGGCATCGCACGCATCGCTATAGGTCCTCGCTCGGCTCTCTTTGCTCCCGTCACCAATCTCGGTCTCATCATCGTGGACGAGGAACACGACTCCTCCTACAAGCAGGAAAACAGTCCTCGCTACCACGGTCGAGACCTTGCTGTCATGCGCGCACGCATGGAGGGAGCTACCATCGTGTTGGGCTCTGCCACTCCTTCGCTGGAATCGATTCTGAACGCCCGTCGTGGCAAGTACCAACTTGTTCGCATGGATAAACGAGCGGATGACAGACGCCTGCCCCTCACCCGCGTGTTGGATATGCGCAGCGAGCCAAAGGACAAGCGCTATCTGGGCATCCTCTCCGAACGTTTACGACATGCGCTGGAAGAGCGCTTGCACAAAGGCGAGCAATCTATCCTGCTGCTCAATCGTCGCGGTTTCGCTCGCGCTCTACAGTGCCCGGATTGCGGCCACGTGGTCACTTGCGAGCACTGCGCCTTGCCCCTCACCTACCACCTCACGGAAAATCGGCTCGTGTGCCATATCTGCGGGTATCGTTCCGTGGTGCCGGAGTGCTGTCCGGAATGCAGTTCACGCGCCATCCTGCTGGAAGGTTATGGTACGCAAAAGGTCGAAACTGTGCTCACACGTTGCTTCCCTGACGCACGCATTTGCCGAGTAGATGCGGATGTGACGACGCGCAAAAACGCCCTACGAGATATTTTAGCTGATTTCCGTGCGCACCGCGTCGATATATTGCTGGGCACGCAGATGATCTCCAAAGGACTGGACTTCCCCGGTGTAACGCTGGTGGGCGTCCTCAACGCAGATCTCGGTCTGTGCGTACCGGATCCTCGCGCGGCGGAACGCACCTTCCAGCTGCTCACTCAAGTGGCCGGACGCGCCGGGCGCGGTGAAGTGGAAGGCGAGGTCATCATCCAAACATTCTCCCCCCAGGCGGCAGCCATTCAGTTCGCGCGGCGGCATGATACAGATGGCTTTGCCGACAATGAGCTAGGCCTGCGCGAAAAGTTCGCTTTTCCGCCCTTCTCTCATCTCGCCGTGCTCACGGTACGCTCCGAACATGAGGAAATGGCGGCCTTTGCTCTCTCTACGCTGCACAAACGATTGCTCGCCAAGCTTCCCCCACAAGTGGAGATCAGCGAGCCGCTCCCCGCTCCCCTGCCCAAAGCTTACGGACAATTTCGCTACCAGTGCGTGCTCAAGGCTAAACGAGCCCGAATGATCTCTGAAATCGTTTCCTCCGAAATCAACCGTCTTTCTCCCGGTGATTCCGTGACAGTTACGCTTGATATTGACGCCTACAGCTTCATGTAGCGTTATTTCATCAACCCTTGCTTTTGGAGCAAGGCATCCGGATTGGGATCTCTGCCCATGAAGTTGCGGTATAGCTCACCGGCCGGTTTGCTATCGCCTCTGGAGAGAATTTGTTCGCGATAGTCTGCACCCACAGCGGGGTTGAGTATTCCCTCCTTCAAGAATCGAGTAAAAACATCTGCTGCCAGCACCTCTGACCACTTGTAGGAGTAATACCCGGCAGCGTAGCCTCCCGATATGCAGTGCGTAAGCGTGCGCATAATCGACGGCGTCTCGCAGCTGTACGCCGCTTTCCACGGTGCAAGCAACTCTCGCGTCGCTGCGTCCAATTTCTTGCCCCGGAATTTCTCGGCGTAATGCGTGTGCATCTCCATATCGAGTTTAGCAATGCAAAGCTGGTTCATATCCTCGTACGCAGGAAAAAAGAAGCGCATTTTTTGCATTTTTTGCAGGTAATCTTCCGGTATGCTTTCCCCGGTCTGATAATGCACAGCGTAGGTTCGCACGCTCTCCGGCTCCCATGTCCAGTTTTCATTCATCTGACTGGGCAACTCTACAAAGTCCCAAGTCACACTCGTGCCGCAATGCGAACGCAACTCGGTATTGCCCAAGATGCAGTGCATCATGTGCCCGAACTCGTGGAACACGGTTTCCACATCGTAGTGCGAAAACAAAGCCGGCTTCCCTTCTGTTGCCGGGCTCAGGTTACCCACGAGTACCGCTAAATGCGGCGTGTGTGGACGTCCACCGGTGGCGGGTTCCCCATAATCCAAAGGCTGCACCCATGCTCCGCCTCGCTTCGTGCTACGCGGAAATAAATCCATGAAAAACGACCCCAAATGCACACCACTGTCTGCATCGCGTACGACGAAAGCTCGAACCTCCGGATGCCATACCGGCACAGCATCTCGTGCGACCGGGGCAGTTTGTCCGGCATAGCGCACAGGCTGTTCCTCAATGCGTATCGAATACAACTTCTCGAAAATAGAAAACATTCCTTTCAGCACACGATTGCACTCCTGGTAAGGACGTAGTAGTTCTGTATCGAAAGAAAAACGCTTCTTAGCCAGTTTGCGCATGTAATAGGACGTATCCCATGGGTTGAGCTTATCCATTTTGCTGCCGGTGCTTTCAGAAATAAAATCCAGCAACTGCGCGACTTCATCATCGTATGCCGGCTTCACTTTCTTCATCATGTCATCCACAAAATTCATAGCCCGTTGACCGCTCCCGGCCATGCGGTGCGCTAGCGTCAGATCCGCAAAGGAATCAAATCCCAACAGAGTGGCCATCTCCTTACGCAGCTCCATCACGCGTGCCACTATCCCGGCGTTGTCGTAAGGAGCCTCACGTCCTACGGACGAAAGCGCTTCCCAACATTTCTTGCGGGTGGCTTCTACATCGCAGCACCTGATCACCTCGAATGCGCTCGGTTCGTGCAGAGTGATGAGCCACTTGGGCTTCTCCAACGTGCCATAGCCGGCTTTCTGAGCATCTGCTTGGGCTCGTTGCAGCCATTGCTCGCTCATACCGGCCAGCTGCGAGGGATCGCTCACCACCCACTGCCACGAGTTCGTGGCATCCAGTACATTTTTATCAAACTGATGGGTGAGTGTGGAGAGTTCGCTGAGTATCTGCGCAAACCTCGTCTTCTGCTCAGCGTTCAAATCTGCGCCACTATCTCGGAACATATCCACCACCTGCTGCACGTAACGCCTCTTCTCCGACGAAAGTTGCTTGACCCACGGGGCTGCCGCGGCCGTCTTGATCACGGACCACAGCTTTTCATCCGCCGTAATCGAGGCATTAAACAATGTCGTTTCCGGAAGCAGCTTCTCTTGCACACGCCGTAGCTCCTCGCTATCCATGGTGGACGACAGGGTGTCCAAATACCCCTCGACACGCTCCATCTCGCGCGGCGCATTTTCAAAAGCGGCAAACACATTCTCGTAATTCAAGTCTTCCGGCTTAAGCTCGCGAATCTTTGACAATCGCTCTTTGGCCAACTTCATGCCCGACCTCATATCAGCAGCTCCCCGCTCTGCCGTGAGTTCGCTCCACTCCGGATACAATCCACACTCGTAAAAAGGATGCGCTTGCTCCCCCTGCTGTGCCCCCGACACGACTGCTGTCAGAAACATTACCACACCTGTCGCCAGTTGATCGATTCTCATCTTACATATACATACGCCGCTACTCTCCTATTTCTATCATCCAAAATTGCTCCTCGCCACGGGTGTTTGCCCCAGCGTATGGTGAAAAAACTTTACAAAACAGGTGGCTTGTGCTACAAGGGACGGGTATGAGAGAGGATGCAGAACGAGCTGTCGAACAGGGGGGATTGCGGCGCGATGAAGCGCGGAAGTTGATCGAAAAAAGTGAGGAAGAACTTTTCGCCGGAGCGACAGAGCTGCGCGAACATTTTTTCGGCAATAAAATTGAAATCTGCTTTATCATTAACGCAAAAAGTGGAAACTGCAATATGAATTGTCGCTTCTGCTCGCAGAGTGGGTTTAGTAGCACGCGAATTGAGAAATACCCCTTCAAAAGTGAGGAAGAGCTTGAACGTATTGTGCGCGAGTGGGAGGCACTGCCGGTGGCTCGATGCGGTATTGTGACTTCCGGAGGAGCCCTGACAGATGCCGATGTGGAGAAATTGGCGCGCTTCATGGAAAAGAGGCGCCAAGATGGCAAAAAAACGCCGAAAATGTGCGGTTCTCTGGGTAGATTGAAGGATCATGCCATCGAGCGGCTGAAGCATGCCGGGCTCACACGATTGCATCATAATTTGGAAACTAATGAATCTTTCTATCCCCAAGTTTGTACCACTCAAACCTGGCGCGACAGACTCGACACCGTGCACTGCGCCCAAAACGCCGGTCTCTCTGTGTGCTGTGGCGGACTCTTCGGCCTCGGAGAAACATGGGAGGACCGCCTGTCCTTTGCGGAAGAATTGCGGAGCGAAGGCATACGTAACATTCCCATGAACTTTCTCTACCCGCATCCCGGTACACCTCTGGCAAACCAACCGGTTATGCCGGCAGAAGAGGCGCTGCGCATCATCGCCCTCTTCCGCTACATGATACCGGACGCCACACTGCGCATTTGTGGCGGACGTGTGAGTGTGCTCAAGGAGCGGCAGTATGACATGTTCGCCGCCGGCGCTAACGCCATGATGAGTGGCAATTATTTGACTATCCCCGGTGCAGGAATCCACGCAGATTTGGAAAAATTACATGAGCTGGGTCTGGAGCCTATCAATTAGTTCGACGAAACCACGTTCCCTGTCCCGACACCCACCTTTTCCTTGGCATTGTAGTCGTCTCCATGCGTTGTTCAGGGGTTTAGCTTGCTCTCTGCTTTGCCTCATCGCACGACGACGCATTATCAACAAATCGCAAACAGGCGACGTCAGGTGCCACCAGTTCCGCAAAATTCGCGTGCAAGCGTTGGAACTTTGTCAATCGTAAATGGCAAATGCATTTGAGAGAAGTTAGTCAGCAGAGAAAAGACTCTTATTGATTGATATCACAGTTTATACGCATCAAAAACCGTGATAACCAGCGGTTATCATGATGACCGCTCTAAAGGAATCTCTGCATACGTTAATGATCCGAAAAAAATCTGCGCAATGCGCACATTATTAATAAATCGTACATAGGCAACCGCATTTTCTAATGCGGTTGCCCTGTGCGTTTGCCTTGACTGCGTGCGTGGTACATGATATAAGGGAGAGCCTGCTATGATTCGCGAAATATGCAAAAAAGC
>CANPYO010000074.1 GCA_947588645.1 uncultured Akkermansia sp.
GAATCCTTCAGGAAGGGGGAATACCCAAACGCATATGCCGCGTTATTTATGACAGGAAACGATGAGTGTAAATTGCGTAACAAAAGCTACAGATGACAGATATAGGGCGATGCTTAACCCAAGCCACAAAGCTAACCGTGACCTGCTTACTAAGATGCTCTACACGCGCTTCAATGATGCGGGGAAGGAGGCGGAGGTGGCGCACCGCGGGTGTGCGTACGATGCGCTGGGGCATATCAAGATGCTCAAGACCAAGCATGCAAATGGGAAAAATGTTAAAAGTGTATGAAAAAAGATTATAACTCGCCTCAGTATGAGGATGTGGCAATATTCACATGTTTATTATACCCGCTCATAGCTACTCCTGTTGGATTAATTACGTTAGGTTGGAGTGCTGGCGCTGGTCTGATATCAGGTGTGCTACTGTTTTGTATTGTTGTTTATCTGCCGGTAGCAAGTCTTGTATTCGCTTGCGTAAGGAAAAAGTCAAAACGTGCTCATGCTTGTATTCTTTCCACTTTTGTAAGTTTAATTGCCGTTTTTTTCGTGTTACTCATCATAGCGTACGGTTTAATGGGGTCAAGCATTGGAATATCAGGAGCTGTAACAGGTTTGCTTATCCTACTCGGACCATACATATTGTGTTGCGCCATATACTTAATTCTATTGAAACGTGCGGTAAAAAAATATTGAATTGCAAAGACAAATTCAACAGGGTATAGAAGAAGCCATGATTATACGCCGCGCGACAGACGAGGTGATTTCCACGGATCCGAGCGGACTGAAGGGCGACACGACCACGTGGGAATATGATTTGGCCACGGGGTTGGAGCTTCGCAAGACCTATGCCGATGGCAAGGGGACGGTGAAGCTCTATGGTAGTTTCTCAACATGGGTAACACATTTGTATCACAACATGGGTTACACTTGTCTGACAACGCTTCGATTATTCTTCACTATGTCATGTTACTGGGAGGTTTAGTCTTTTTAGCATCATACATTGCTATTTCTTTCTGGAATAAATCTAGTTGTTAAAATGCGAAGAAAGGTACATTGGAAGTGTTTGTGAAACGAGAGATTTAATCAACGAAGACTTCAGACGATCATGTTACGAGCAACAAAAATCATCATCGTCGGGTTAATGTCTTGTTCTCTAACGAGCTGCCTATGGCTGGCGAGTGAGGCAATTTATCTGTCCCATGCGCCGCGCGTTACGGGATTTGAGGTGTGGGATATGAATAGTAAAGAAATTCTCGCAAAAACATCCCCGAGAGACCGACGTGCAAGGAGAAAAGCGCGCGAGTTGTACCGCAGGATATGCCACAATGAAATAGAAGATGGTTTCTTTAATCAGGAAATGGACAATCCTTTTTGGGAGGAGCCAACCGAACTCATTGTATATCCTTCGCCCAAAAAGAGATTATTTCCTCGTGGTTCCTTTAGCGTCAAATGGAATAAGGAACGCGTCATTCTGGGAGATGACGGTAACAAGATTGACATCACCTCCTTCTTGACAGAGGAACAATTAAAGCGAATACTCCCTCGAATTTCGCCGGAGAGGAAAAAGGAGTCAGAGGAGGACCACTGACCATATCTTCCTGCGCCGCCAACGATCTATTCGATACACTCAAATCAGAACGAACACAGAAAACTTTACACCCGATCATGATGCAAATGACAACCAAGCACTCTCATAAATACGAAGCAATGAGGACATTACTCTGCATGGCAACCCTTGTGTTTATTTGCGGCTGTTCCAAGCAGGGAAATGAGGATGAAAGTCTGCTGGATGATACAGTGACTCTTATTGAGTAATATCAGGATCAGGTGCAACGGGACACCGTGCAGAATATGATTGATGCCGCACGCGAAGGAGATCCGGAAGCCGAGTGGAAAATCGGTAATTTGATGGTATTGATCTGGACTTACAAGGAAGCGAATGAAGAAGCCCGTGAACACGCGAACAAGTGGCTGAGAAAGGCGGCCAAAGATGGTAGTGAATACGCCATGCTGGATTTGGCTAGGAATGTAAATGGGCTCATCGAACTTACAGAACAACAGCGCATGATTTACGCGAAGGAGGGGATTCATGTCATTCAAAACAAGACGAAAAAGAACGATTTAGACGCGACCTATTTAAGTACGTGTTATGCTGAGGGAGTAGGTGTGGAGCGAAATATCGAGGAAGCATACAAATGGTTCATTACATCGCTTGATTTAAAAAATGTGCCCGAACAGGAAAGGAAGTTCCTTATCGATCAATGGAGGAAGTCATATCTTTCTGAATAAAAGTCTGAATTGTAAAGACAAATGCACCGGGAGGGACAAGAGAAGCTATGACACCGCACGACAGACTCCTTCCTGTACAAAGGCACGTAGCACGATTTCCGCTATGCCTATCAGCCGAACGAAAACTTGCTGCGACCCCGCTTATCATATCCTGTGGGAAGCACCTGCTACGCAAGTATGACCGGAAGTCTAAGTGAATAGATTAGAAATATGCGCAAGAGATATGAAATAAGATGCAATGAGGATGTTCTGGAGGAGTACGCATGCGCGTTGCGGGGAAGGTTGTTTCATTTATTCAAAAGCTGGGCGTTAAAATATGGGATCTTGTTGGGACTCCTCTTTTTTGTCTCACTCTATTTTTGGGGAAAGAATGGACAGGCAACTGTTGTGTTCCTTATTTGGCTCATCAGTGTGCGTATATACTGTTATATGAAAGTGGTCAATATCCCGAGCAAGGAAATGACAAGGCATATCACTTGGGGAATGGACACAATGGAGATAACAGAGAGGGGTGTGCATTATTGGAGAAGCGAGGTGCCCAATTTTCGGGTATGCTATGTTTTACCAATGTTCGATCACTGTGTTGCGGCGTGCAGTTCGATTGCACTCCTATTTAAAAAGGAGAAAAAGCATAAGAGCAACACATTGATTATAGCTCCACCGGAAGCGGTTGATGAAGTGGAGAACCTGCTCAAAACCGGTTCCAAGCAGGAGGAAGAAAAATCTCCCGGTCCTCGCTCTAGCTGTATCTATAGAGGGGAACGTTCTCCTTGCATCGCGGAGAGGGGGATTATTCCCTCTGTGAGTTTGTCCAATTTTTGGTCGTATCTCCTCATCGTTTTATGGAGCACACTGTGCATGCTAGGGATTGAATACTTCGTTCCCGACACGTGCGGTACACGGGTTGTCCTCTTTGGGGGAACACTTTATGCCAACATGATGCTTTTTTTAGATTGGGTAAACCGGTATGATCGTACCTCTGTCACGTTAGAGTACTCGTTGCGGAAGCGGGCTATTATTATTCGCTCGTCGGATGGCTGGTTGGCTGTTATACCGTACGCGCAGATAGAAGGAATACGTATGGGAAAGAAATTTTGCCTCCTTGAGACCAAGAACGGACATTACATACCATGTCCGCCGCATGTGATGAACGGTCAATTGAAAGAGGTCCCTCGCAAGACCTACCATTCAGGAAAAGCGGTAGGGACAATCATTTTGGTCCTGACAATGGCGATAACCTTTCCCCTGATGATGACTGTTGTATTCGAAGTTATAGATTGTGAGTTGCAAGAACAAATGCAACAGATGATAGATATGGGGTGATGCTCAATTTAAACCACAAAGCCAAACGCGACCTGCTCACAAAGATGAGTTCCATCCGCAACATAGACGGAGGACCTGTAGTGCAGCGCAACTGTTTCTACGTGGCCGTGCAAAGGTGGACGATGAACGGCAGCTCTCGTCTCTTGCACTGCGCTCACGTCCTGACGTGGGATGACATGATCAACATCCAAGTGCAGTTCGGCGTTCACGCGAACCTCTGCTTCATCGACTACGGGTATTTCACCTATGAGGTGTACTCGCATGCCGCAGATAAAATCAATTTCGACAAGAAGCAAGGAATGAGCTTGCCTGAGCGAAATACAAGTGGTACCATAGATACATGAAATTAGGTGTGGCCAAGGCTTTCGATAGGGAAAAAAAGAAAACAGACAAAGCGTTTGTTATTATTTTGATCGCAACATTACTCATGGCGGGTGTTGTTTATACGCTTGTGACGTGTGGCAATACTTGGCTAGGCACAAGGCTCGCATTTACGCATTTGATGGTTTTAATGTGGCTTGCCCTTTTTATGGCGGAATTAAAGAAGGGCGATTTGGCGATGGCCATGGCAACTCGCTTAGGAGGGAAGAGATGCCTTTCTTGTTTTGCGTTACACAATACTCCTTTATAACAACTGACTCTTTGTTAACGATTGCCTTGATTTATTTTTGGATATATGGAGAATGAAAAAACATGGTTCGTTGAGTTGATTTACGGAAACCTCCTGCTAATATCTATACGAAAAGCTTCTCATATATGGGCAAAAAGGAAAAAATAGCAGCCATTGCCTTGGGTATAGCTTCCTCATTTATGTGGTTCCTTCCTTTTATCCTGGGAATGCGCGGTTATACGTGGCATGCGACTAGACTCGGATGGACGTATCTTGTCCTCACTTTATGGTTTATTCTTTGTATGGGCATCAGGATAAGTAAACCTCGCAAGGGGGGAAAAAACGACTTATCGGTCATAAGAAAAAAACATCCTGTTTGCTTTTGCATTGCAACGTACTTTCTTTTAATCACGTGTTCATTGATGACAATTGCTTTGTGTTATTGTTGGGTATATGGAGATTAAAGATATGCAACAAGTGTCAAACAAGGTCGGACGAAACAGATTAGCAGCTGTACTACTGCTCCTTCTCTCCAGTCTTTCTCCCAGTCATGGGGAGGAACAATATGTTGGTGAATTTTCCATGACCGGCGACCCAGGATACGTGGGGGATATCAAGATAGAGGATTTTTATAAGGAGATTATACAGAGGTATGATCAATGTATGAACAAGCGATTCTTGTAAAGTAGTACAGTCAATATATTTCGAAAATGAAAAGGAGTAAAATCTTTCTTATGCTTGCATGCTCTTTTACCCTCCTATCTTGCGGTGGGGGAACGTACACCGAACAAGTTAGTGTTCTTTATCATGCTGAAACGCAATTTGTGTTGGATATCGACAAGGAACATTTGGAGCAACTTGTTTCTGCTATGAAGATCGCGTCTGCTCCTCGTATTATTAACGGTCGTATCGCTCAAGTTCGTCCCTCTAACGAAAGAAATCTAAATGGGTGCGCGCTTTCTGTGCAAAGAAAAAATGGAGATTTGGCGCTTTGTTTTTTGCACAACAATCTTCCGTTTGCTATTTCTAGAGGAAAATCTGTCATATATAATTTTAAACATATTCTATCAGAAAAAGACCTCAAATTGTTCTATGAATTGATTCCTGCATGGCAAAATAATGGTTAATTTTACAAGAAAGAAGGACCGTATGAGTTGCAAGGAAAAATGCGACACGACACAAAAGAAGCTCTGATGATTTACTCAGCGATGATACCTGGAGAACATCACGCGGAAGGAAGACGTGTGGCTTCAAAAACTAGAACCAAAACCGTTGAATGAGATTGTACGTGTGGAAAGGAACCCCCTACAAAAGTTACCATATCATGAAGGCATTGATTGCCCTAGTTTTTTTTCTCATGCTGTGTAGGGGATGCACTACACAGAAATATGAGGACATCCCGCGTGTGTACGGCTACAACAGTGCGGTGTTTAAAAGTTGGTTGCTTTTCGACAGCCTCGATACTTACTATGCGCCGCCTCGATTAAGCCGAGCCGGGTATTTAAGGCGGTTACGTATCAAAAAGGGGCTCAAAATTACTGAAAAAGAATTGGAACGGGAGGCGCCGCACATGTCTTCCTATATATGTTCAAAGGAGGGTGAAGGAGCGGGAATATGCTCCCTTATGGATATAGAGACGCGCCTGAAAACGACGGATCGGGATCCTCTCCATATGCCTTGGGCAATAGATTACAGTCACGATATCAATGCGTTTACAGAGAGCCTTAATTTGGAACAGCTGGCTAAGGCATGTTATGAAGGGAAGGTCGGTGAAATTTGGTTCATACCGGGCAGACGGGATATTCTAGAAGATGAGTACACGGGAGAAATGTTCGGGAAGTTTAGAACAGGTCTGGCACAGCGTAGATGGGTAGGTTGGCAACCGGCTCGTTTTGTTACACCGAACGACTTGGATCTGAGCGTACTTATGGACAATATATGGCTGCTGTGGCAACTTGCGCGCGATGGTTGGGTAGAAATAGCTAATGATGGTACGTGGAACTGGACGCAAAAAGCAAAACAGATAAAGAACTCATCAAAGGAGACGACATTGGCAACGTTATCTCCCGAATTACGCAAGCGCTTTGCAATTTTGGATTTGATACGAGGTTGGGAGGGAGAACTGCCTGCTATTCCGTGTACTGTCCGTCCAACGTGTGAGCTGCAACGCTTCGAGGATGATGAATTGAGACTCATGCGGCAAGATGAGGGATGTCTGTATAGACATTTTGTATATAATACACTATTCATTGCTCCGAAGCATCGTGATTTTGGTGTATACAACGGGAACGAATTACACATTGGGGAGAAGAAATACATCGCCATGCAGAAGGATTCTGAATACAAGGAAAATAGCGCGATTGCGCAATATGAGGATTTCGCCGTTTCTAACGGGATTCAAACTTTTTGTAGTATAAGGTACAGAGAGGAACCGTATAGGGAGCGTCGTGCTCGTCTCATTTATTCAATGCGTTGAATGCGGATGTTTATCCGCACCATTTACACTTACCTCTGACAGCACCAAAATCTCATGAAAAGAATTTATTTCGCTTATACCGTATTGACCATGGTGAGTATGTTCGCATTTGCGGCAGATTCTGTGGACATTATAGCACGTCTCCGGAAATGAAAAAATCGGGGAAATGATCTCATGGTGCTATGGGAGAGGAGTATCAATGATCTCGATGTATGCAGTGTTACAGAAGGAGAAGGATTTGCCGGAATTTTATATTGAAATTCATGATGATTCATGTTCCATTTCAACCTGAGTGTTCCTCACTGAGCTGATGCCGTCTAGGTGCGGAGTGCGATTTCCGACCTCTTTTATTCCCCTCATTGCCTTCTGAAATTTCCTTGGGACAGAGGGGCCAGGGCAACCGCATTAGGAAATGCGTTTGCCCATTTACGATTTACGATGTACGATGTACTATTTATTGATAACGTGCGCATTGCGCAGATATGTTCTGGACGGCAGATGTACTCAAAAACGAGAAAGGAACAACTTCATTTGCATCGCAGAGTGCGCTGCCATTGCGGTTCTCGTATTCGGAAACAGACACGTGATCAAACGTTTGGAGCATTTCCTCTGCTTTTCCATTTCATCCAAATGCGTTTGCCCTGACAGAGCCTGGATCGCAAAATAAAATGCAATAGGTTACAAGAAATCGTCTTTGTCTTTGTAAGTGACAGGGCCACTACTGATGTTAATTATCTTCCTCTCCCTCTCGTTCCCCATCTACTCGACCTGACACCGTAACCGTTGTTTTCTTGGATTTTATGGCTTCCTGAACATCCGACTGTATCTGCTTCAAAAGCTTTTGTATTTGTTGTGCCTTTACGTCACTCTGCTTCGTACCTATACCGTATTGGTAGCAAAGCATCCAGCATACCGTTTCCTCCACAGTGTGCTTACCTTCGGCTGAGAGCTTGTTGAAAGCGATTGCAGCGTATTTGGTTTGATCTTCAGGAGAGAGTTTGGGTTTGCGGTAAACCGTTTTTTCCATCAGTAAAAGCTTAACCATAGCACAGCTATTACCGAGGTCGGCAGAATGGCGTAACCACTCAAATGAATAATTGAAGCATCGAAGGGCTTCTTTTTCTTTCTTTGCAACTAATAACTTCTTCCCTTCCTCCTGCAATAGCTCTCCCACCTTCTTGGCTTGAGCAGGATCCTCCCAACACTTCATCAACCTCTCCCTCTCACTTCTTCCCCGCTCAGGAAATAGAAAAGTTGCTGCTCCTTCAACTGGGGATTCGTGCTGAGAAATAAGATGATGAACAACTTGAAACAAAACAATCGCGATAATGAGGGCAACCCATCTTTTCACATGCGCTCCCGGTACGCCAACGACTCGTTCAGCGAGGGAGGCTTCCTTCTCCCGAATAGCAAATGATTTGCTGTATTCTTTTATGACGCGAAGGACATCCTCTCGCACCGAGCGCCCCAGATCACTCATGTTCTCAATGACCAGATGCTTTGTTCCCGATGAAATTGCGAAAGATACCAGCGTTGGGTCCTTTCCTTCCTCGTTTTTTACGCACAGGACATCTGCTTCGTTCCAGCGGATGCCGCATAAGCCCCATCGCCAGTAGATACCTGTTGGAGTAACCCATTTCCATTCAACGGTGGGAAGGCAGATAAATATCCCCAAAACAAGTACGATGCCGCCATGTATTGACATTGCATAGGCGTAGATGGGTAAACCAAGAAGTAGCACCCAAAGAATGAGGAGAATCCAATGAATCAGCAAATAAGCGTCTTTCAGGAATGGAATTTTCACGGAATTAGCAAAACATATCCAACGGATATGCTATCAGTATCGACCCCGGTTTACAAGTTTTTTCTGACTTATCATAAAGAATTGCCGTCCTCGTGTTGATGCAGCAGCATTTCTCTCGCATGACTCCATTTCGTGCACATCCTTCTTTGTAAAGTCCCCTTTCAACCTTTCTATGCGGTCATGTCGATAAGTCTCGCGAGTGCGTACTCCTCCGCAATGAACACAGCAGCACAAAATAATAGGAAGTAGGGCAATGACAGGACGTAGTGCATCCTCTTTTTGAACGACATGAAGGGAAAACGTGACACCCTCTTGAGCCTCCTTGCCCGGACGATCCGCGTGATGACGGGATTCAAGAAATACGCTAATACAATTGCAGCAATGCCAAATGCCGTTGCAAGAGTCCCACCCAGCACAGAGAAGGAAAACATGATATTGCTTTCGCCGCGTACATTCTCCTGACACAATCCGGTAATCACCCATATGATGGCAGCTACTTGCATGAGCCGATGAAGAGCTACTGCCGTGTAAAAGCGAGACCTCTTCCATAGGGGTAAAAAGACCGGAAGAGCCATAAAAATGACGAATATCGGACTCCAACTTGATTCAGCTAATGACGACATTCGACCCGATATCCACCCGATTGCTCCCAGAAAACAGGTACCGAATATCCAAGGAAAGTACGTCACGATGGGGCAACCCAGAACAAAGAGAATCACCGGTAGGAGAAGGTCCTTCCCTCTCATTCGGCAGGTCAACAGGTCCACGAAAAGAATCAACGGACATAGGACAATGTAATACCAGTCAAATGTAAACAGGTATTCCTCGGGACTTTGTGCTAAGAAACTGTACATATTTTTCCCTGTGATGTCGTGTTATGTTTTGCGGTCAGTTGACGTACAAGGTTCTCATTGCTTTTATTTTGAAGGAATCGCCTTTTTTATCTCATTCCATTTTTCGGTATAGTAGGTACGCACGTCTTCATCCTCGTATCCATCAGCATCCACAACTTTTTTGAGAACTTTTCTCACAATGATAAACGCCCTCGCATTGGCAAGAAACATCTCACTTTCCCATTTTTCGACGACTTCCTTCTGTTGAACATCTAATGAAGATAGGTCAACGGAAAAAGAGGGGCAACTTGGTTTCTCCATGTACGTCATGAATACAAGCGCACTTTTTCTATCACGAACCATTTCGGCTAAAGAACTCAGTTCCTTCAAAGCCTCGATTCTTTTTCGCGCCAGGTCTATGTACTCCTCATAACCAACAATCCTCGTTTCAGTTTTTTCCATGGGAGTAGATTCTTTCCTTGGATGACTGCGAATCGCGATCGTGTCATCGCAGTACCGGACTACTCCGAGCACAATAAGCGCTAGTACCACAATCAACGCTCCTTTTCTTTCGTATGATGCTTTCATCATGTTTGTTTATGTGTCAAGAGGTGCATCGTTGAATAAATAAACGGTTTACGTGAAGCATATCCCCTCTATGTGTCCTTGCAATTCACACACTGCACCATGCAAATGTGATTTTCTGAGTAAAGCCGGCCGTAGTCGGGATCACTTTTGGCGGGTATTCCTCCAAGCATTGTCTTGCCGCATTATGTTTCCCATGCTCCACGTTCCATAAAAAAGCGCACCAATTTTCATCCCGACTGGAACATATGTACGTTTTGCCGTCATCTTTCTTGAGTAAGATAAAGTTGACGCCAGCCCCGAGCATCCGCTCCAGCCAAGTCATGTCATGTTTTTGCCAGCTCACGTTTTCAAAAGCTTCCCACGTTGTCCCCTCACGTCGTCCCGCAAAAAATGGCATATACCGCAAAACAACGCCTCCGTAGAGGCAAATAACACAGCAGGAGTACGAGAATCATGGCACAGATCAGGTAGAACAGGCCGATCACGTCTGCGATAAAGAAATTTTCCATGTAATCCCTCATTGCCAATTTCATGAAGGCGCATTTGCTCATGCTTGCTGCAGCGCAGGGAGGTTCCGTGCACACTCCGTACGAGAGCTGTATGTAATGAGCGTCTTCATCAAGGACAACGGCGTTCCATATTTTTCGTTCTATCCCCTCCTCATCCACCTTTTTCATGCTCTCCGGGTTGATGACCTCCGTTTGCTGTCTGTAGGACACCACCAAAGAGCCTTTGCATTCTTGGATGGTCATGCCGCACCACGAGATGTTCCCTCCGTTGTTGAGTACAAATCTCCTCATTGGGCGCTCCCTGTTTCCCTTCGCGATATATAGCTACCTTGGCCCCCTGCGGTGTAGCAACGGTAATGCCGCGATTCTCCTCTTGTTCGACGATGTCGCGGAACAAATCCTGGCACGTGCTGCTGCATTTGTACCCGAATACGCCGACGCATGCAGCCAAGATGATGTATAAGATCTTTTTCATTTCCGTTACGTCAGGACACGAAAAACGTTATTTGAATGATACAAAACCTTGTTTCGGAAAACAAGGAAAAACGTGAGTTATTTCCTTTGCCTTGTCGTACTCCCACTCCCACGTGGTCGTGTCGCCCTTCAGTCCGCTCGGGTCCGTGGAAATCACCTTGCCTGTGGCTCGGTATGTGGTGAGGCGAGTGAGGTTGTCCGCATCATACTCCGGCGTGAAGCTCTCGACATTCGTGCCCCCATCCTCCAATTCCGTGAGCTCGGAAGAAATCAGCACAGTTGCCGCTCGATAGATCATTAAGGCTTCTTTTGTTTTCTCTTGACCGTTTCGAGTAACTGCTTCAAACGACGATAATAGTCATAATCTTTTTCCCATTCTGATTCGGGAGGAATAAGTTTGTTTAGAATAGCTCGAAAATCAACATAATCTTCTGGAGACAGATAGTAATCCGGACATAGCCATCTCTTGCCGGTGGGTCTATTCCTAAGAGGATCCCAATCGTCTTTCTTAGCATTGGGTTTGTCATCAATAGAAGCCACGTCCCAATTCCATGATACAACCGCTTCTTCTTTTTCAGATGTAGAAAAGACAATTTTTATGACTCTCTTCCATGACACTCTACAGGGAGGGGACCAGAAATCATCATTGCACGTTGCTCTTGAAAATATAGCGAGCAACTTTTTCCGCATGTCTTCCGGAACTTCTCGTTCAAAAGTTAACACAGGATTTCCGCATACAGTTTGACCACGAATAACTATCTTTGAAGAAGCACAAATAGTCTTCAATTTAGATTCCAACATTTCTCGTCTTGTTGCTTGATTAATCTCTTGTTCGCTCTGTTCTACCTTTTTTTCATTGGAATAAGACGCAAAGGCAGCCATAAACAGAATGACACCTACGAATATTTGTATTGCTTTCATATGTAAGCTTGGTGTTTGTTATCAAGTGAACGGATTGCCATATGAAGTATAACAGCTCTCATACATAGCTGAAATTTATGATATTAAATCCCCTGGATTCAAACTCTGACACTTTCTCTCGGACGAAAAAATGCTCCTTCTATTACACGTGAACGTACATTGCCCGGATCACTTCTTTGACATTCGCCACTCTCACGGTATGCTTGCATCTCCTGACAAATTACAGATTCGCAAGAATTAAAATTTTGGCTCTGTCTTACCACAGTGTTGATAAGCGTCTGGTTGTCGTCGACATCGTACTCGGGCGTAAGGTCAGCGTCGTCATTAAATCTGATACCTGTAAGAAGGTGGTGCTTCTTTTCGTAGCAGAGAATGTGCATGATGCTATTTTTCATTTGTACTTGCAATTCGTGTTCTTTGCGCATGATAATCTCTCATTTGGTGTACCTTTCCCTGCGTTTCACAAGGAAAAGTATCCCTGCTATGAGCAGTGTGCAAACCTGAAAGTATATTCCAAAGACA
>CANPYO010000075.1 GCA_947588645.1 uncultured Akkermansia sp.
AATTATGATACAAATTTCGAGCAGAAGTGTAACCCATGTTGTGATACAAATGTGTTACCCATGTTGAGGAACTACCCGTCAGCCGCCCCCGCCCCCCCTTTCTAACCACGCCCGCGCACGGCTTTCAAATTCTGCGTCGCTCTTGCTCCGCATCCCCGCAGCTTTGCTGCGCATTATTTGCAAATCGAAAATCGTGAATAACCAACTACTTATGATTCATGATGTGCCGTTAACAGCCTATTGAGGGTGCTTTTTCTTGGGACGGATGTGGTTTTGCCGAGCTTACGGAACGCTTTCAGCTTGACTTAGTGTCACATTTTGGCGTAAATATGGCTTATGGGCAAGTTGTTTACAGTCGGGTTGGCGTGGCTGTTCCTGAGTGCGTGCACATCGCAACGCACCGTGTATGATGAGAACGGCAATGTCGTGCAAGATAAGCCCAAGACCGGAGTAGAGCGTGACTTTGCGGATTACATGGAGGAGAAGTTCAACTCTTCTTTCTCTGAAAAAAAGAACGAACAAGGGGTACCGCAGGCCGTCTCCAATAAGGTAAGCAGTTTTCAGAGCAAGTTGGATGAGGCTAAACGCATCGATAAAGAGTTTGTGACATCTTCTTTTGCCGGGGCTGGTGACAGTGCTTTGAATGGCAAGGAATTCCCCGGTAGTGGACGCTCCTATGACACTAAGAAGGAGTATATTGATTCCGGGCGTCGACTCAATCGCGATCTCAACCCCGCCTTCGCAACCAGTTCCAAAGGTATTTACGGTAAGGATGATGAGTTCTTTTCTGCCAGGGAGAAATCCGCTCTCTCCGGCGCCAGGAGCAGCATGGGGGGGGAGTACGACACAGGAGAAAGTCCCTATTTTTCCCGTTCCTCAGAGAGTGGCTATATCGAGACGAGACGAGAAAACACACCCCCGCCTCCGGTGTACAGCTCTGAGGAATACATGGGGAGAACGATCGAAGAAACGCGCAC
Source organism: uncultured Akkermansia sp. (assembly GCA_947588645.1). Lineage (GTDB taxonomy): Bacteria > Verrucomicrobiota > Verrucomicrobiia > Verrucomicrobiales > Akkermansiaceae > Akkermansia. Next base: position 978 of record CANPYO010000075.1, read on the forward strand.
TCTCTTAGGGCGTGACAAACCGTCGAACCGCTAATCCGTACACCTTCATTCGGCTTCCACACGATTGGCTGCATCCCAAAATTCTTCCAACTGGTAGAAATCACGCACTTCTGCGGCCATGACGTGCACCATGACGTCGATGTAATCCAGCACAGACCACAGAGCTTGGGGCGTGCGCTCGGCGTACACGGGGGAAACACCATGCTTTTCTTCCACAAATTGATCCACATCGCGGATGACGGCGCGCAGGTGTGGGACAGATGTGGCGGTGCACACCACGGCATAGTTGGTAATGGTGGAGGAGCCACGCAAGTCGTAAATGGCAACGTCAGTTGCTTTGGCATCACGCGCGGCGGCGGCGCAGGCTTGAGCCAGTTCGAGACTTTTCATAGGCAATTGGCTTGGTAGTAGTATTATCAGGCGTTTTCATCCGGCACAGGCGGCTGGTCATCCGGGGTTTGCAGGTCTGTTGGCGCATCCGGTGCGGGAGGCGGAGAGGGCGGCAGCTCGCGGACGGGAGGGTTGAGCATTGTCCCGGTTTCCAGCAGCTCTTTCACGTGCGCTCCGCTCAGCGTTTCGTATTCGATGAGATTTTTTGCAATGAGTTCCAGTCGTTCTTTGTTGGTGGTGAGAATATCCAGTGCGCGGCGGTAATTTTCTTCCACAATGCGGCGGATTTCCTGGTCAATCATTTGCGCCGTGCTCTCCGAGTAACTGCGCACTGATTGCGCAAGGTCGCGTGCCAAGAAGACTTCATCGTGCCCGGAGCCGTAGTCCACCGGTCCCAGTTTTTCGCTCATGCCGTAAACGCACACCATCTTCCGCGCAATGGACGTGGCTTGGCTGATGTCGCCGCGCGCACCGCCGGAAATATCGCCGAACATGACCTCCTCCGCACAACGTCCGCCCATCGCCATCACGATGTAATCGAGCAGCTCTTTCCTGTATTCACTGTGTTTGTCTTCATCGGGCAGCATCATGGTGACGCCCAGAGCCGGCCCTCGAGGAATGATCGTTACTTTGTGCAGCGGCAGCGTCTTGGCCAGCTCTGTTTTGAGCAGGCAGATGGCATGACCGGCTTCGTGCACGGCCGTCATCCATTTCTCGCGATCGGTGATTTCCATGGAGCGTCTTTCGCGTCCCCAACGCACCTTTTCGCGCGCTTCCTCAAAGTCATCCTGGGTGACGGTAGCATGTCCTCGGCGCACGGCCGTGAGCGCGGCTTCGTTCACGAGGTTGGCCAACTCCGCACCGGAAAAGCCCGTCGTGGCCCGAGCTACGGGATTCAGATCCACCTCCGGCGCCAGTTTGATCTTACGGGCGTGCACGCGCAAGATCTGCTCGCGTCCGGCAGCATCCGGCAAGTTGACCATCACTTGCCGATCAAACCGGCCGGGGCGCAGCAGGGCGGGATCCAGCACATCCGCGCGGTTGGTGGCGGCGATGACGATAATGTTTTCATTGTCCGTGAAACCGTCCATTTCCACCAGCAGAGCGTTGAGCGTCTGCTCGCGTTCATCGTGGCCACCGCCAACACCGTGGCCGCGGTGGCGTCCCACAGCGTCAATTTCGTCAATAAAGATGAGGCAGGGGGTGTTGCGCTTGGCTTCGGCAAACATATCTCGTACCCGGCTGGCCCCCACGCCCACAAACATCTCCATGAAGTCAGAACCGGAGATGGTGTAGAAAGGCACATGAGCCTCGCCGGCAATTGCTTTGGCCAGCAGCGTTTTCCCGGTGCCCGGGGGACCCACCATCAGAATGCCCTTCGGTATGGAGCCTCCCAATGCGTGAAATTTACCCGGGTTGCGCAGGAACTCCACAAGCTCCCACACCTCCTCTTTGGCCTCAGATACCCCCGCCACATCTGCGAAAGTCACTTTGTTGCGCGAGGGGTCAATAAGCCGCGCCCGACTCTTGGCAAACTTGATGGCTCCGTTCGGTCCGCCGGCTTGCATGCGGAAAAGGAAAATAAAGAGCAACAAAATCAGCAGCACAGGGATGCAATTGATGAGCAACGCCTGCAGCGTATTGCTCTCCACGCTGTAAACAGCATGGCTACCCAGCATCGTTCGTATTTGCTCCGCCTGGAATCGACTGTCAAAGTTCACCAGTACCCCAACAACTTGCCGACGGTTTGGCTTCTTAGGGGCATTCATGCGGTACGAGCCAACGATCACGCCGCTCCCATTGCCGCGCAGGTAGATGACAGGCGCCGTGTGCAGATCGATGCGTCCCTCCTCACCCAGCGTGCGGAATTGCTCGGTGGACCATACGCGATCAGCTCCCGGCACCTCGGCCGGTACGGGAGAATCTGCGCTTTCCAAGGAAGTGGCGGTGATGCCGTACCGATTGCACAGCGCTTTGATCTCATCGCTATCCGTGAAAGGCATGTAGAACTTCCCCATGGGGAAATTCTGCTTCTCCTTGTACATGTAGGCCTTGATGATCCCGGCTGTCGTGCCGCTGTTGGAGACGACCTCGATGGGAAAATGCTGCGGGTCATTCAGCACGATATTGCCTGCGCGATACTCCTTTTCAAACTCGCCAAGCTCCATCTTTTTGGAGCCAACCCCGATGCCGTCGTTGAACACGAAAGCCAGCAAAATCACTCCCACAACGACCGAAAGCAATAACCAAAGACCCCAATTCGGCCTGTGTTGCGGGGGAATTTCGGGCTCTTCAGATGGCCTATTCGGCGCCCCCTGCTGCTCCTCTTTCTTTTCCGTTTCTTCTTGCTCCTCGTCTGACATAGAAATTCCAATGACTCGTCTCATCTTACTCCACATCCCCTCCCGTTGAAATCCCGCAGTAAGACATAATCTAAAAATTCGCGTCATTTTTCCCCTCCTTCACAGTACTTGTCTGCACATTTCTCCCTGAGGATGGAAATGTTTTTTTCTCGACGTTCACTCGATTGAGGTATATAGTTCTGATTAAGGCGCAAGAGAGCGCACTCGGCAGTGTTTTCCTTTCAATTTTACCACGAACACCATGAAAACAATTCTTATCTCATTTCTCTTCTTCTCTCTCATAGGCTCGACGGCAGGGGAGGATTTGCAGAAATTGCCGTTGCTTGAGCTGGAACAGCAGGTGGAAACAGGGAATGCGGAGGCACAGACCGAGTTAGCGCGCAGGTATGCGTACGGGGAGGGGGTGCCGCAGGACTATGAGAAGTGCTATAAGTTGGCTGTTCAGGCGGCTGAAAGGGGAAATGCGCATGCAATGCGGACGGTAGCGGCATGTTACATGCGCGGAGTTGGAGGAGTGGAAAGGGATAGGCAAAAAGCGCTGGAATGGATCAATCGTGCTGCTGAGGCGGGAGATATTGTTTCCCTGGGCAATGTTGGGGTGATGTATTATTTGGGAGAGGGGGTAAAACGTGATGTGCAGAAGGGAGTCCATATGTTTGAGCAAGCGGCAAAAGGTGGAGACACGAATGCGCAGTATAAACTAGGCATTGCATACATCAAAGGGGATGGAGTTCCAAAGGATGAGGAAAAAGGATTATCGCTTATGCGAGGGGCCGTGGAGACCGGGAACGCTGAGGCAAAGGGAGTTCTAGGTCTTATGTACCTCAGAGGAGAAGGCGTGGCGAAGGATGAGGAGAAAGGATTGTCACTTGTGCGGGAGGCGGCAGAGGCAGGAGACGAGCGGTCACAGAGAATTCTTGCTTTGGCATACATGGAGGGAAATGCTGTGGAAAAGGATGTAAGGAAAGCAGTCGAATGGTTTACGAAGGCAGCCGGACAGGGTGTCGTAGAAGCGATGAAGGAGTTGGCTTACATATATACAAGTGATCAATACGGGATTCAGGATTCTGAGAAAGGAGTGTATTGGCTGAGGAAAGCAGCTGGGCAAGGAGACGCGGCGTCAAAGTGCGTGTTAGGTCTTATGTTCATCCACGGAAAAGGCGTTGTAAAAGATAGGGAGAAAGGACTGTCGCTCGTGCGAGAGGCTGCGGAGGCAGGAGAGGTGCACTCACAGCAAAGACTCGCCGCCCTGTACGTAAATGGAGAAATTGTGGAAAAGAATGTAGGGAAAGCAATCGAGTGGTCGACGAAAGCAGCCGAGCAGGGTCACGTAGAAGCGATGAGGCTTTTAGCTTATGTGTATTTGAGTGATGAATACGGGGTGCGAGATCCTGAGAAGGCTATCTATTGGCTGGAGAAGGCAGCGGAGCAAGGAAACGCGGAAGCAATGGGGGCCCTTGGTGTCATGTACCTCAACGGAGAGGGCGTTGAGAAAGATAGGGAGAAAGGCTTGTCGCTTGTGCGGGAGGCAGCGGAGGCAGGGGACGCAGAAGCTCAGAGGAATCTTGCTGTTACGTACAGAGACGGAGACATTGTGGAAAAGGATGTGGGGAAAGCAGTCGAATGGTATACGAAAGCAGCCGGGCAGGATCATGCAGAAGCGATGAGGCTTTTAGCTGACATGTACGGGAGCGATGAATATGGGATTCAGGACCCCGAGAAGGAAGTGTACTGGTTGAAGAGAGCGGCGGCAGCCGGAGACCTAGAAGCGAAAAAGGCATTGAAGGCTTTCGATGGGAAATCAGAAGATCCTCAAAAATAGAAAATCATGAAAGACAACGATTCAGCATGAATAGCAAAGGCAAATGCAACAGAAGACCAGAGAAACTCTGATGCTTTATTCGAAAAATGACGTGTACTATGATGATATCGTAAATGAGCAGCCGTAAGACGGCTGCTTGGGGCCGTCGGTAGTTTTACGCGATTTATTAATAATGTGCGCATCGCGCAGATTTTTTGGATCATTAACGTATGCTGAGATCCCTTTAGAGCCATCATCAGGATGACCGCTGGTTGTCACGATTTTTGATGCGTATAGGTGGTGATGCCATTCAATAAAAGCATTTTCTCTGTTGGTTGACTTTTCTTAAATGTGTTGCCCTGCACACCTGTCCCAATAAAATCTTCTCTGGGCTCATTCAACCCATTTCTTCGCGTGTGGGATGCGAGACACACCACTTTCTTTCGCGCAACACTCGCTAGCTTTGCAGTCGTACACCGTACTTCGTACATAGGCGCCGCTAGGCGCCACCGCCATCGTCTCCGAAAATTCTGCTTTGCTTTTATTTCGCAGGAACGCGCGAAGCGTGCTAGCATTCAAATCGTGCATCGTAAATCGTAAATAGCCAACAACTTATGCCTCATAATGTGCCGTTAACTGCCTATTGGAGGTGCTTTTTCTTGGGACGGATGCGGTTGCCCTGATAGCGGATGTTTTTATCTTGACAAAGTTATATGGATGTAATTACACTATTTGGTGAATAAACGAGCATTCTCTCAACATATGACAAACCAAAATCTATTTCCTTACCGTAGAATATGGATGTGCTTGAAGCTATCAAGTCTTGCTCTTTTCTTGTTGCTTGTTGGAGGAGCAGCCATCTGGTATCACGTAGGCGCAAGTGATGTACCTGCAGAAGTGTACAGAGAAAAGGCATTTTTTGTGATATTTGTCATCGTGTTTTTTTACGCCGGTATCACCACAGTCTTATTCAAGGGGAACGTGATACGTTTTCGTTGCCCACACTGTGGAAAGCGAAGTGTGCGTATGGAATATGATCCTCCGACTGTCATGGAATCTTCTAAATGGCAAACTCAAAATATGATTGCTAAATGCCAAAGCTGTGGATTTCAGCAGCAAACTGGTATACAGAAAACGTCAAATATGTTTATAAAGTATTTCAATGTGAAAGACAAGTGAATTAACTAGATGATAGCCTCGGGGATAGTTCAGGGCTACTGCATTAAAAAATGCTGTTACCATTTGCAGCGTGTTCAATGGTTGTGAATTTCAGGAACAAACGCACCGGAAGACAAAACTATCGGAGTCAGAATTAAACAACGATTACACGCATCAAAGAGGAATGCCTCAAAAAAGCGGTAAATGAGGAAAATAGCCAATCCATTAAGAGGTAAAAATGAGAAAAGAAGTTCTAATTCTAGGGATGCTACTCGGAACAATGGGCAGTTGTTCATCGCTGCGAGAGGGAGAAGTTAAAAAGGGAGACCGTTTAAAGGACATCCAATATGCGGAATTGTACCTCAACGCACACTCTCCTCGAGTTCGAGCTCATTACGCGCTTCGAGGGGAGAGGATGATCAAATTGAGAGAAGGACTGGAGGAAATTTATCGAAGTGGAGAGAGCAGCCCATACGGGGTGCAGCCGTTTGAAGGCCCCACAATATCGTTTTACGTTCGAAAGTATGAAGGGGTTGAGGACTACGATTTTAACGTGGAGGATAAAGTACTTATCGTGAACAAGTCCGAGTGGGGGAAAAAAGGTATTGAGGGGCTTGGAGAGTCTCGACGAGTTCCGCTGAACAGTCCGGCGGTTCAGCGCGTGCGCAAGATGAGGCTTCCCGGTCTGGATTTTCAAGAGGATGGAGGGAAAGTCGATTTGGATGCAGTTATTGGAGAATCATGATGAAAAAGGAACTGAAAAATTGCGGATGGGTAACGGGACTGGTCACGCTGTGCCTCGTTGCGTGCAGCTTTCAGCAGAAGGCAACGTGGAATGAACGGCGAGGAAGTGAGCTGAGAATTGTAGTTTGCGATGAGGAACGCGATTGGCGAGGTGATGATTCTCATGACCTTGACTTCACGGGGAAGGAGGCAGAACGAATCATTCGTGTATTTGATGACGTTTATAATGACAAGGAATGTTATTTGTGGGAGAGACCGGGATTGGAGGAAGTTGATGTTGGATGGAGGGATAACGAGATCATGATCCCCGTGTTGCCGGAGCGTGGCAAGTGGGGGGACTGGTTTTACCGCGAGGCCTACAATTTATTGGTGCAAACAAAGGTAAACGCAGCAGGGCCCGAAATGGAAATCATGTATGCTCTGGGTTGGGGGAACAGTCGGAGATGGCCGGGGAAGAAAGTGATTATCATAGAAGGGAAAACCCCAAAACGCCCTGCAAAAGAAATGCTCCCCGGAAGCGCTCCGGTAAAAAAACTTAAAGCTCTCGGTACTCCTAATCTGAGACTCGAACGAGTGCCTGACACAGGAAGGAGGTATTATTAGTGATGCGTTTCTTTCGCAAGACCCCATGAGATGCATGACCATGAATTACAAGAACAAACGCACTGGAAAGCAAAGGAAGCTCTGATGATTTACCAAACGACAGGCAAGGTGATTTCCACCGACCCGAGCGGACTGAAGGGCGACACGACCACGTGGGAGTATGATTTGGCCACGGGGTTGGAGCTTCGCAAGACCTACGCCGATGGCAAGGGGACGGTGAAGACCTATGACGCGTACAACAATCTCGCCACCGTGACGGATGCACGTGGGGTGGTAGCCACTTGCAGCTACGACATCCCACGAGGTTTGCTGACGAGCATCAACTTTAGTGACGGCACGCCCGCACAGAAGTTTACTTACAATTTCCTCGGTCAGTTGACAGCGGTGCAGGATGCTTCCGGAGCGCGCAGTATCAGCTACGGTAGGTATGGAAGCCAGCTCGAGGAAGTGCAGCAAATCGCCTCATCTCGCTTCCTTTTGCAGGAACAGCGGGATGCCTACGGTCGCGGCACAGGGTACATCCTGAAACGTAACGGAAATCGTCAGTGCGCCGCTACTGTTGCATACGGTACACTCGGGCGTATCGCTTTGGCAGGATTTATCCATGCCGGGGTAGAGTACCAGTTCCGCTACGGTTACCTTGCAGGCAGCAACCTGCTGCAATTGCTCGCCATGCCGAATGGGGTGACGCTCACGCAGAGTTACGAGGAGAAGCGCGATCTGCTTACGGGCATGGATTATGTGCGTGACAATAGTCTCATCACGCAACGTCAGTACAACTACGACGCGCTGGGGAGACCGGTGACGCGCGATACGCGCTACCCGAACAAGGCAATTCATCACAACGATACTTTCGCTTACAATAAACGTAGCGAACTCACAGGTGCACTACTTGATGAGAATGCCTACACCTATGCTTACGACAACATAGGCAACCGTGAAATCGCTCAGGAGGTAGCCGAGGGCATCACCTATGCCGCCAACGACCTGAACCAGTACACGCGCATCAGCACGAATGGCGAGAACTTCACGCCGGAATACGACGCAGACGGCAATCAGACACTCATCCAAACGAGCACAGGCATCTGGAAGGTGCAGTATAATGCACAAAACCGAGCGATCAAATTCGAAAGCGAGGACGGGCATACCGTCATCACCTGTGGCTACGATTACATGGGACGTCGGTTTGAGAAGAAGGTGACCTCTGATGGCGCCGTCACTTTGCACGAGCGTTACATCTACCGAGGCTACCTGCAAATTGCAGCCTATGACCTGCGAGAGGGACACGCCGAGCACCCGGATTTGCGCTTCATCGTCTGGGATCCCACGCAATCTGTCGCCACGCGTCCTCTCGCCATCCGCGAGAACGGCGTATGGTACACGTACGGTTGGGATCTCACCAAGAACATTTGCGAGCTGTACGGGCAGGAAGGGTTCATCCGCACCATCTACACCTACTCACCCTACGGACAAGTCCGCGAGAATGAGAGTACAACTCAAAGCCCCCGAGGGATCGGAGGGGGATTGGACAATGCGGAAGCATTGCCCGAAGGGCGAACCGCCGATGGGGCGGCGGTGAGTCAACCCATCCAGTGGAGCAGCGAGGTGTATGATGCCGAGCTTGGAATCGTGTACTACAACTACCGCTACTATAACCCCACCGATGGCAGGTGGACGCGGAGGGATCCAATGGATGAGAGCGAATCATTAATCACGCTGTATCTCTTCGTATCAAACAACGTTATCATAGGATATGATGAACTAGGAGAACTCTTTTCTCAGAACCAAGATATATGTTGTTCAAAATGTGAGGAATATATTGAGAAGAAGAAAATAATTTACGCCCAAGAAATAGCGAGAATGAACGAAAAGGGGTGTGATTTGAAAATTGTCTGTTCGTCCATTGGCAGCGAAGGTGCGACAGGTGGAAGTCGGCATGGTACAATAAAGATCACCATCGATTGTAAAACGGGTGCGACTCAACCCATGGATTCGCCAGAAGACACTTTTGGACATGAACTTGTTCACGCACAAGACCGGTGTGATGGGCGATTAGGTTTCTTTAATTTTTGTAAAGCTGTGATTTGTTCAGAAGTAAAAGCATATACAGTGGGGGGATGTAAAAATAAAGTGGGGCCGGAACTAATTGAATGTTTGAAACGAAGGGTGCCAACAGAGAGTACTGATAGCTCTTGCTGGCTTAAGAATAAGGATGAGATAGGAGATTTAATCAACGAAGACTTCAGACGATCATGTTACGAGCAATAAAAATCATCATCATCGGGTTAATGTCTTGTTCTCTAATGAGCTGCTTATGGCTGGCGAGTGAAGCAATTTATCTGTCCCAAGCGCCGCGCGTTACGGGATTTGAGGTGTGGGATATGAATAGTAAAGAAATTCTCGCAAAAACATCCTCGAGAGACCGACGTGCAAGGAGAAAAGCGCGCGAGTTGTACCGCAGGATATGCCACAATGAAATAGAAGATGGTTTCTTCAATCAGGAAATGGACAATCCTTTCTGGGAGGAGCTAACCGAACTCATTGTATATCCTTTGCCCAAAAAGAGATTATTTCCTCATGGTTCCTTTAGCGTCAAACGGAATAAGGAACGCGTCATTCTGGGCGATGACGATGACAAGATTGACATCACCTCCTTCTTAACAGAGGAACAGTTAAAGCGAATACTCCCTCGAATTTCGCCGGAGAAGAAAAAGGAGTCAGAGGAGGACCACTGATCATGTCTTCCTATGCCGCTAACGACCTGAACCAGTACACGCGCATCAGCACGAATGGCGAGAACTTCACGCCGGAGTACGATGCGGACGGCAACCAGACACTCATCCAAACAAGCACGGGCATCTGGAAGGTGCAGTACAACGGACAAAACCGAGCTGTACGCTTTGAAAGCGAGGACGGTCGCACCGTCATCACCTGCGGCTACGATTACATGGGACGCCGGTTTGAGAAGAAAGTAGTCACCAATGGCACAACAACCCTGCACGAGCGCTACATCTACCGAGGCTACCTGCAAATTGCGGCTTACGACCTGCGCGAAGGACACGCCGAGCACCCGGATTTGCGCTTCATCGTCTGGGATCCGACACAAGAAGTTGCCACGCGACCGCTTGCCATCCGCGAGAACGGCGTGTGGTACACCTACGGTTGGGATCTGACCAAGAACATCTGCGAGCTGTACGGGCAGGAAGGGTTCATCCGCACCATCTACACGTACTCACCCTATGGACAAGTCACAGCAGAAGGGGATGTCATCCAGCCTATTCAATGGAGCAGCGAGATGTATGATGCCGAGCTAGGACTCGTTTACTACAACTACCGCTACTATAATCCTCGCGCTGGCAGATGGACAAGGAGAGAGCCTTTGGAAATTAATTATTATTATCGGTATTGCAATAACAGTCCCATAGATTCATTTGATCTGTTAGGACTTAAATTTTGTCATAAAGAAGTTATAGTCAACCACTTTGATGACAAAATGGGGGATAACAATAACAAACTTCGGAAAGGTGATATAGCAGTAGGACATTATGAACATCAACAAATTCCGAAATTAAAGGATAGTGGCGTGCTACCATATAAAACGAAAGTAAAAGTTCATGTGTATGGATATGGTTCATTCGAAGGTAAAGTAGCAGACAGGGGAGGATTTGATAAAAAAGATTTCAACAGGAAAAAACACATGAAACCTGAGGATTGGATTGATGTGTGGGATCCAGAAAAGAGTAGGAAAAGCATTACGAGAAAGGGATGCATAGAAACAGAAGTCAAAGATGGATGTCCTTGCCCTAGAAGATATAGTGAGGGTCGGTGCCCCCAAAGAGAAGACGGCAAAGACTATTGGGATGATGGAAAATAATAAAATGTTATTTGTGTATAGGAGAAAGAAACAAAAGGAGATAGACATGAAGCCCGCACTTATAAAAGCGCTGGGGAGTTGGTGGTGCACACAGAAATTTCACCGAATGAAAAGGGGACTGAAAAGACAGTTGCGTATCATGCTTGCAGCAATTTCCGTGGCGGTAAGCGCGAGCCAGGCAACAGGAGAAGAATGGAGATATGAGTTCGTATTCGAAGATTTGGATCCTCAGTACTTCCCCGCGCATTATCTCCGTGCCTA
>CANPYO010000076.1 GCA_947588645.1 uncultured Akkermansia sp.
ATTGGGAGAGGGATCCGGAGGGGGCGAGTAAGGTGGTGGATGAGAATGGGGAGCCGTTGGTGGTGTACCATGGGACGGTAGATGATGTGTTTCGCATTTTTGATAGGAAGGCTAGCGGGAAGTATGGGGTGGATGGGGATGAGGAGACTCCGGCGCGTTCGTTTTTGGGGCATTGGTTTTCTGCGGAGAAAGCGATGGATGGTGTTTATCCGCATGTGATGGAGCTTTTCCTGAATATACGCGAACCGTATGAGGTGGAGTCGCTGAGCGAGTTGGATGATTTGGTGAATGGGGGCGGTGAGGAAGCGGAGAAGATTAGGACGAGGAGGAAGAGGGGGAATGATTTTTATAAGAGTTTGGTGGAGGATGGGTACGATGGTATTGTTGTGAAGTATGATGCTGAGTACTGGGATACGCCGACTTATATTGCTTTCGAGAGCGAGCAGGTGAAGAGTGTGGATAATCGGGGGACGTTTGATGCGGGGAATGCGGATATTTCTTTTAGTGTGGCGGAGGCGAAGGAGATGGGGTTATTCAAGGATGGGGTGATGGAGGCGGGGAATGGGTTTATTGTGGATGGGGGCGCGGATTTTAGCGCGAGTGTGAGGAATTTGGCGGCGGTGCATACGCTGAGTGTGGAGAATTTTTTGAAGCAGGCGAAGGAGTGGGGTGGGATGCCGTTGCCGAGTGTGGCGGTGACGCGGCTGGATAGGCCGTATGATTGGGATGTGGATCATGAGCCGATGGTGATGTTGGTGGGGAGGCCGGATATGGTGGATCCGGAGGGGGGTGCTGAGGTGTATGCGCGGGATGCGTGGATGGGAAGGATGCCGGAGGTTGATGAGGAGAGGGGTGAGGATGGGAAGGTGCGGAGGTTTTTCTATGATGAGAATGGTGAGAAGGTGGATGCGACGCTGGAGAATATGACGGGGTATTTGATGAGGCGGAAGCAGAAGGGGAATAGCGCGCATGAGACGCCGGATGCGGCGAGGTCGCTGATGGCGCGGAGGCTGCGGAGTATGGAGGATGTGAAGGGGAGGCGGCGGATGCTGCAGGCGGAGCCGGAGAATAGGGTGACGGATGTGGAGATTTATAGGTGGATGGATATGGCGACGGAGCATGATTGGGGGTGGAGTGCGAAGAAGGCGCGTACGCTTTTCCGTGTGCTGGCGGATGTGGATGAGGTGACGAAGTGGAATGTGCTGGCGGCGATTGAGGGGAGTGAGGAGGAGGATTTGATGGAGTTGCAGAATGGGCTGGATGAGGATAGTGCTTTTATTAGGGAGACGGTGCGGGTTATGAAGGAGATGAGGAAGGAGAGGAGGAATTATGTGGAGGCGACGCCGAGGAGGGTTGTGGGGATGGATGAGTGGGTGTATGCGGTGTTTTCGGAGAAGATACCGGATAAGGATGAGGTGCGGCGTGTGTGCCGGGAGAATGGGATTGTGCCGATTGAGTATAAGGCTGGGGAGAGGGATAAGGCGCTGGGGCAGTTGATTGATGATGGGGAGGTGTCGTTTAGTGTGCGGGGGGCAAGTTTGCTGGACAGGGTGAATTTGCGGGAGATGGCGGAGGAGGAGAAGATGAGCCGGCTGATGACGCGGGCGCGGAGGGGAGCGGCGCGGTGGCGGAGGGTTTTCATGGATGATAAGACGAGCGCGGCGGATGCGGCGAGGGCGCTGGGGGAGGTGAGTAGTGTGATGGAGGCGGTGTATGCGTATTTACCGGCTGGGGAGAGACCGAGCTATGCTGGGAAGATGCGGCTGGTGGAGGCGTATGCGCGGCTGGTGGAGACGGGGAGGGTGTGGCACCATGAGAATGCGAAGAGCGAGGGTGCGCGCGCGAAGCAGGAGGTTTTGGATGAGGTGATGGGTGAGCTGGAGAAGGTGAGTACGGTGAAGGGGGAGGCGCTGCGGGAGCTGCGGGAGGGGTATGTGCGTGAAGTTGCCGGGCGCAAGCTGAGCGAGGTGGCGGTGAGTATGGTGGAGGATGCTGTGGATGCGGTGGAGAGGCATTTGGTGAGGAGGGAGATGGATTTGGTGAAGAGGCTGGCGGAGGCGTTGAAGCCGAGGAAGCTGAAGAGTGGGAAGCTGGCGCCGGGGAAGATGAGCGCTTAGGCTTATCGTAGGTTTGAGAGGTATATGGGTATGGTGGAGATGAGTGCGGAGAAGAAGGCGGAGAGGATGGAGGAGCTGGCGGGGAAGCTGGATAAGGAGACGGAGGCTGAGAAGCAGGAGCCGATTGAGGAGGAGATGCGGGAGCTGGCGATGTTTGGCGCGCTGGGGAGCGGGCGGCTGGCGGAGGTGCGGAGAGGGGTGGCGGAGCTGATTGGGTTTGTGCGGGCGGAGCGGACGAGCTGGGAGGGGAGAGTGGAGCTGGAGAAGGAGCAGATGAAGCATTTTGCGCGTGTGGCTGTGGATGCGATGGGAGGGGTGGATAGGAATAAGCTGGCGGCGAAGAGGGACAGGGCGAAGAAGCCGCTGCGGACGATACTGGGGACGCAGAAGGGTTTTATGAGCCTTGGGCAGATGTGGATGGCGATGCAGTGTGTGCCTGCGCTGAGGGAGATGGCGGAGTGGAGCCTTGAGCGGCTGGCGAGGGGGAATGTGGCGCTGGGGATGCGGGAGAGGGCGCTGCGGGAGGCTGAGGTGGCTTTTATGGCGAAGGAGCTGGGGCTGACGAGTGAGGCGGCGAGGAATAATTTTCTTGTGGATTTGAAGAAGGAGAGGGCGACGGGGGTGCGCAAGGCAGGGGAGAAGAGGGTGCATAAGGTGCGTGTGAGTGTGGATGAGGCGAGGGAGATTGTGGCGATGAGTAAGGAGGAGAGGAAGGCGAGGAATGAGAGGATCCGCAAGGAGGCGGATGAGAAGGGTGTGGATGCGAAGAACATTGTGGAGGATGAGGATGTGGAGCTGATGGCAGAGGAGCTGAAGGATGTGGGGAGGAAGAAGTATATTACGACGGAGAGGGAGTACCGGACGGAGGAGAGCGAGGAGCTGGTGCTGAGTAAGGACAATGCGCTGAATCTGATTTTGCTGGCGGAGCAGGCGGATTATGCGGAGAGTGCGGATGCGCAGGGGTATACGCCGGGGGTGATTGAGGCGCTGCGGGAGTTTGTGGGGAAGGAGGCGCTGGCGTATGGGTATTGGATGCGGGAGAGGCTGGGGAATAATGGGCTTGCGGAGGTGTGGGAGGCGCGGGAGGGGATACCGTTCCCGGCGGTGGAGGATTATTGGCCGGGGAGGTTTGACCAGAGCAGCCGGATTAATGAGCGGAGTGCGCTGGACGGGATGAGCGGGGGGAATGGGACGAGGTACGGGATGCTGATAACGCGTGTGCGGCATAATCTCAATTTTGATGAGTCGCTGGGGGCGACTAATGTTTTCCGGGCGGCGCTGGCGCAGCAGAATAGTTATATTGTGATGGGGGAGCTGACGGCGCGGTGGAGGAAGCTGCTGGCGCAGAGGGATTTTGCGCCTGCGGTGGAGGGTGCGATGGGGCAGATGGGGATGGGAGGGGAGCAGGGTTTGTTCGGCTTTGGGGAGAGTTTGATGGATACGCAGTTTAACCGTTTTTACGGGAGGTACCAGCACCAGAAGCAGAGGCAGCTTGCTACGGACAGGGCGTATTTGAATAAGATGCTGAGCGGGAAGGTGAGCAAGGAGACGGAGGAGGCTGTGCGCAAGAAGGTGGGCAAGAGGTTTGAGGTGGAGGGTGAGGATAAGCTGAGTTTGCAGGAGATTAAGAAGAGGCTGGATGAGCTGGCGCAGAAGTGGAAGAATCCTGCTGCCTACAAGGAGTGTATGGATGAGATGGTGAGGGCTTTCCGGGAGGAGTATGCGGGGGAGGAGTGGATGGATGATGGGAGGATTGAGCAAGCGCGAGTTTTTGAGGAGCCGAGGGCGCATTTTAGCACGGAGGATAAGCCGCTGGTGAGCGAGCCGTTTTCGCCGGAGACGTACGATGAGAAGTCGCTGGCGAGTGTGAAGAAAGTGTACGGGACAAGCACGCCGGATGTGGAGACGGTGAATAAGCTATGGCGCGAGGTGGTGGATGCGGTGATTGATGGGCGAGTGAAGGATAACAACTCAATCTTTTTGCCTGCTTTCCCGACACCTGCTGTGTTGCAGATGTTGGGCGTGCCTGATTTAATGATGGCGTTGCACGGGAATGTGCTACTCAACAAAGCAACTGCACCTGATTTATTCAATGAATTTCACACACAGCATTATGTGACGCGTGAGCAGTTTTATGAGCTGCCAGAGAAGATGAGCGACCCGCTGGCTGTGCTTATTTCAAAGCCCCACAGAGACGACTTCAAGTCATACGTTGTGCTAACTGACCTTGTGGAGAAAGAGCTAGACGCGAAGGGGCAAGAGACAGGCAAGGAAGCGAATGTGATAACGGCTGTTCATCTTGAAGTTAACACGTATGAAGAGGGCATAAAGATAAACAAGATAGCAAGCGTATATGGAAAGAATGCCTTGCGCGGATGGGAGTTAGTCTATGAAAAAAATCGACCCCTTGAATCAACGGAAGGGCTCACATCTACGCTCCAATTGCTACGACGCAAGCCCATCACTCAAGGGGCTAATGGTAGAATATACAATGCGGGCGACCTTGTCAACTACAAAAATCTAACTCATACGCACTTTTCTCTCGGAGGCGAGAGGGCGGCGACGTATGGGGAGATGGAGGCGGCGGGGCTGACGTATTATGACCCGGCGGATGGGAAGAGGAAGTTTGCGCTGCCGACGGCGGGGGTGAGGCTGAAGGAGAATTTTACGCCGGGCGAGTTGAATGTGCCGGACAAGGGGCACAAGGATGTGAGCTTGGCGGCGTTGCTGCACTATCCGGAGCTTTTCCGGGCGTACCCTGAGCTGGGGAAGACGCGGGTGCGGTTGTACAAGGAGAAAGGGACGGGCGTGAGAGGGTTCTATGCACCGAATGGGACGAAGCCGAAGGAGGGCGCGTATATCGCGCTGAACATGGCGCACGGAACAGACCCGGAGCGGGTGCTAAATACGCTATTGCACGAGAGCCAGCACGCTATCCAGCACCATGAGGGATGGGCGCGAGGAGCGGGAGACATGGACAGGAAGGGGGCGCTGAAGTATGTGCGCAAGGCGATGGCGGAGAGGAAGAAGCAAGGGCTGGAGAGCGATTGGGCGAAGGAGAACATGAGCTTTTTGACGAGCCTGCACACTGTGCTGACGAAGGGCAAGGGGCAGGATTTGCAGACGGCGATTACAGCGGCGTACTGGATGAGCCACGGGGAACAGGAGGCGAGGTATGCGGGGGAGAGGATGACGGAGACGGATGGAGGAGTGCCGAGAGTGACGGGAGTGGCGGCAAGCACGGACACTATCGCGGTGCTGCCGGACAAGATAACGGAGCTGGGCGGGATAACTTTCGGGAATGCGGGGATTTATGCGCGGCTGATGGAGAGCAGGCTTGCGCCGGTGGGGGATTTTCAGACGGATCGGAGGCTGTACCAGATAAGGGAGTCTGCGGTGAGGTATGCGCGGCTGCTGAACGGCTTTACGAGGGAGAAGGACAAGACGGGGGAGAGTTTGCTGCTGGAGGCGCAGGGAGTGGCGGAGCGGGCGGTGAGCTTGCTGCCGAATGAGTACCGGGTGGGGCTGGAGCCGTATCGGGTGTGGCTGAGCGTGTTTGCGGAGCTGAGCAAGGGAGGTTTTGAGGCGGCGGAGAGGGCGAGCGCGATGGTGCCAATGCGGGGATGGGGAGAGAGGATTTATCGCTCCATTGGCAAGCAGATTTATAGCGTGTTCTCCGGGAGAGTGCCGGAGAGGGAGATGGAGTTTTGGCTTGAGAGGGAGGAGAGCCGCAAGTTATTTGAGCAGGCGCGCGAGATGTACAACGAGGCGAAAGAGAAAGCGGAAGCAACGGGTGCGAGGGGGCAGAGTTTGTATGAGCTGACTGAGGTGTATCTGCGGAACGATGCGCGCTACCACGGCGTGGTGGAGCAGCTTATCGGGGAGCTGGGTAAGGTGAAGACCGAGAAGGTGCTGGCGAAGTTGCTGGAGAGGGTGAAGCACCAGTTGGATGCTTACCGGAAGGACAAGACGCTGGGCGCGATGAGGAAGGCAGTGGCGGCGGCGTACCCTGTGCCGGGGAAAGGAGGCAAGCCGGTGAAGGGGAAGATGAATGCTGACTCTTACAGGGCGTTGGAGGATTATATGGCGCTGCTGGAGCTGACGGAGGGCGAGCAGGCAATGTTTGAGCGGGAGAGGTACACGGGAGAGGGGAAGGAGAAAGCGTGGGCTGACCTTGAGGAGGGAGATTTGATTACCGTGGACGTGTGGAACGAGGACGGGGAGAAGAGGGTGATAACCTGCACGAAGATGGAGTATGAGACTTACGCGTGCTATGAGCGGATGACGCCGGAGCAAGCGGAGGCTGCGGCGAGGGCGTTGGGCGAGTTTATCACGACCGGGAAGCAGGCGTGGGAGAATAAGCAGGAGGTGCAGAAGAGGCAGGTGACGGAGTGGTGCAGAGACATCCTGGACGAGTTCGACACGAGCGAGAATGCGCGGAGGGCTGAGGCGGTGAGGAATGAGGGAGTGATGCCGGGGCGCAGATGGTTCTTGAATCTGACGAGCTGGACGATGAATCCGGCGCAGATTTTTGATGTGCTGGCGCACGTGCCGGGGTTGCAGACGTTTGCGCGGCACGTGGGGAGCAGGATTGAGAGGGCGGAGGTGCAGCTGCAACAATGGGACAAGGAGCGGCTGTATAGGACGGCGGAGATTATGCGGGATGTGTGCGGGGTGAAGAGCAAGAAGGAGCTGCGGCAGTTTATCGACGACATGAACCTGACGCGGGAGAGCGGGATTGAGCTTATCGAGCGCGCGCCTGACTTTTTGCGGCAGGAGAGCGAGGTGCTGAGGCGGCAGTTCTTGGGCTTGCTGCACCGGAAGATGAGGCAGAAGAATTTTAACGCGAACACGTTTGCGGCGGCGTTTGAGGAGCTGGTGAAGGATGAGCTGATGCCTGACTTTATCGCGGAGGAGGCGCAGGCGAAGTATGGGGCTGTGGGGGATGCGAAGAAGTCGCGGCTGCATGGGGTGGAAGCGGTGGTTAGTTTGCTCACGAGGGACGAGCTGGATAAGTTCTACGACCTGAGGAAGGAGACGGTGAAGCGGGCGAAAAAGGCGGAGGAGAAGTGGCAAGAGGAGAAGGAGGAGAAGAAGGCGAAGCTGGAGGAGAGAGGCGGAAAAATGCGGCAGAGTCACGGCGGAGAAGTGTTGCAGCTTACGAAGGGTGAGGCGGCGTACAGGGTGCTGTTGGCGGAGCAACCGGCGTACACGGAGATGCTGAGGCAGCAGGGGTATACGGAGGATGTGGTGCAGGGGCTGCGGGAGTTTGCGGGGGAGAAAGTGATGAATCTTGCGTATGCGCTGCGCGACGAGCTAGCGAAGAGGACGCCGGAGATGAAGGCGCTTTATGAGAAGGTGTACGGGATGCCGTTCCCGGCGGAGGAAAATTATTTCCGGGCGTTTTTCGATGTGGGGCAAGAGACGACGCAGAGGACGCTGGGCGAGAGGGCAGAGGGCAAGGCGAGCGGCGGCGGGAAGATTTATATCACGTACACGCGGCATCAGCATCATTCAAAGGTTGACCCGACGATGAACCTGCTTACGGCGTATCTGACGGTGCAGAAGCAGCAGGATGTGCTGTTGGCGTACCGAGACCTGCCGCAGAAGATACAGGGCGTGCTGGCGCATCAGGAGGATGGGGTGCGGATGAGTGCGGCGTTGGAGCGCGGTTCACCCCGCAAATCATGTAATGCCCTTGAAATCTTCTTGAGCATGCTTCGACATGTAGAGCAATTACGTAGCTCCTCCGAATTCCACTTTTACGTGCGACGCGTTTCCCTATTTGTCGGGGGAGCTTCGCAAATCAGGCAAGGTTTCTCGATTCAATCGCGCGAATCATGTCAGCCTCTTGCTTGACACGCACCTGCAGGTCCGCCAAGGCGTTCATGTAGTAGATGTACGCGTCATAAGGGGAGGGGTAAGGTGTGAAACCGTTGCTTTTCTCCATGTAATGAAAGTGATCAGCGCTTTGAAGCTTGCGCCATACGTGTATCATGTCGCGGTCACGGCTAGCCTTAACCTGCTCTTCCAGATCATATATTTTCTTGATTGCCTCTTGTTGCATCACATTAGCGTTCCATTGAGAGGTGGTGCCGAATGTTGAGCAACTGATGGGTTGAGGACAGTCAATAGTGCCAGTCGAGTGAAAACTGCGCACAGCTTCACCAGGTGTTACAAAGTAATCTTCGTTGAACAGAACAGCCGGGATAAGTGTGCGCCAAAATTCAAATACACCCGTGGAATCTGGCTGGCGCTCGCCGAGAGTCTCATAATCCATGGAAATGCTCACCACTTGCCCCTGCTGTTGATGCAGCCAGCTGGCAAAGGTGTACGGGGAGAGCGGGTATTCCGACCATGAAGAATTCACGCGATTGATGGCAAGATCGTTTGACAGGCGTCGGTTGCGCACGATGGTTTTTGTCGTAGCAATGAGTGGAGCGCACTGCAAATCGTTGACGTGAAGGTTGCCGATCATCTGTCGATTTCCGTCCGCCATGATTCCTTCCATCCCCATGTCGTACGCCTGGGCTGCAATGGCGTTTGAGTAGAGCATGCCCGTATTCCAGAGCACGGTGGGGCGCACACCGAAGAGTTTTTCGATAAGATCCACATGCTCGTTTACTTGCTCTGCAAACTCTCCGGACGAGTAGAGCGAAGCAAGCGATGCGTAGTACGGCATCGCCAAAAATTCCACGCAGCCTGTGTCAGCCAATTCACGGAAGGAGGTGATGAGATCCGGCCGGTGGTGTTGGGCTTGCTCCAGAATGACACCGGAAAGAGCGAAAGCAAAGCGAAACCGGCCATCAGAAAGTTCAATGAGCTGCTTCATGAGCCGGTTAGCAGGCATGTAGCAACGCTCTGCCACCTGGCTGAGCACTTGCGCATTCAGATTGTCATCCTCATAGAACGCATGCTCTCCAATTTTGAAAAAATCATACGCGATAAGTCGATTGGGCTGGTGCGCATGAAAAGTGAGAGATATATTCATGGCCGTTGTTCGCGTTTGAATTTATGCTTACCAGCCGAGAACGTGGTGGTACACACGAACCATCTTGTCTGCGGCCGTATCCCAGTTGGAATTTTTAATATCTTGAGCACTCTGCTCGGCTACCTTCTTGTACAGCTTTTCATCTGTCACGAGATTCACGATGTGCTTTGCCATCATGTTCACATCCCAGAAATCAGCTTTCAGGGCACCTTTCATCACTTCTGCCACTCCGCTCTGTTTGGAAATGACAGCGGGAATGTTGAATTGAGCGGCTTCTAATGCGGAAAGACCGAAAGGTTCTGACACGGAAGGCATGCAGTACACATCAGTGAGTGAGAGCAACTCATTCACTTTTTTCTTATCCAGGAAGCCAGTGAAGTGGAAGCGGTCACCCACACCGTGGAAGGCTCCCGTTTCAATGAGCTGGCGCAGCTTTTCGCCAGTACCAGCCATCACGAACCGCACGTTTTGCGTCTGTTCAAGCACCTTTGCTGCGATTTGCAAGAAAAATTCTGGCCCCTTCTGCGCTGTAAGGCGTCCCAAGAAAAGAACCAGCTTCTCCGGGAATTTCTTCTTCGTGCGGAACACATGGACCGGATCCGCTCCGTTGTGCACCGGGAAAATTTTGTTTGGATTAATGCCGTAGTGCCCAGCAGCCACGGTGCCAGTATATTTGGAGACTGGAATAACCGCATCAGCTTGTTCCATCCCGTACTTCTCAATGTCGTAGATCCACCCTCGGGCATCGGCTCCGGCGCGGTCGAACTGCGAGGCGTGTAGATGCACTACCAGCGGCTTTCCTGTCACCTTCTTCACCTCTACTCCAGCAAGATAGGTCATCCAATCATGTGCGTGCACCAAGTCAAAATCGTAGGTACGCGCCATCACCGCGCATATCTTCGAAAACTCAATGACCTTGCGAGCCAGATCTCCGGAGTACAGATCCTCATGGGCTGTGAAAAGATCCAAGTCAGCCTTGTGTACCTTCGAAAATAGCAATTTTCCTTCCCGTGTGAACACGATTTGACCGGGCGTTCCTTCTTCGCTCGCGTACGGATGCAGATCTACCGGGGCTTTGCCCACAGCGGCGAAACTCTCGTACATGTACCCGCTCTCCAGTGTTTCCACCTGGCGATATTTCAGGTTGTTGATTCCCACAAGGTCAAACCCGTCATACTTATACCCCGGACTTGCTTTTGGTACGATGACGGACAAATCCACCTTCTTGGCAAGAGCTTTAGATATCCCCATGCAAGCCACCCCGAGCCCTCCGTTGATCAGCGGGGGAAATTCCCATCCTAGCTCGAGTACTTTGATTCTTCTCATGGTTCTTCGTGTTTTGCTGTCTCTTCTCCCTTTCAGGAGCTACGCGCAGATTCTAGCGCTTTTCCCACCCGATGTCCAGCGCAATGTGTGTCTGCATCCCCTGAGACTTGCTCGCCTCAGGAAAACCTCCTCTGCAACCAAGGCTTTACAGCGCAATTTCGCTGCGAATCTTGTCTTTATACCTCAACGCAAGAGCACACACCTCCCCCTGCGGTGCACTCGCCCTTCAAACTGCACCACACCTTTCTCTCCCGAAGTCGATCAGTTCTCCTGATTAGCTTTGCGGATGTCCTGCAAGGCTGAAATAAAGTCATCCAGTATCTCGGCAGGCACCATGATGCGATCGCGGTTCGAACTCACCTTTTCGGTAATTCTGACCACTCGTCCTCTCGCATTGCTCTTCAAATCGATGAAGAAAGTCTTGCGATCGGCGATGATCTTTTCAGTGCATATAATATCGTCGTCCACGGCTGAACTATGGTGGGGTTGTTCGTTCACCACGCCTCCACTCTACACTTTTTATGGCCTGCCGTCAAGAAATTTCGTTATATCGAAGCAAGTTTTTTCTTTTTTTGCCTCTTTCAGCCTCAACTTTCGCTCGCATTTTTCCTCCTTTGCAGTTTTTGGAAATGCCGACTACGAGGGCACACAGGGCAAACGCATTAGAAAATGCGTTTGCCTATGTACGATTTACGATTTATTGATAACGTGGGCGTTGCGCAGATATGTTCTGGACGGCAGATGTACTCAAAAACGAGAAAGGAACAACTTCATTTGCATCGCAGAGTGCGCTGCCTTTGCGGTTTTCGTATTCGGAAACAGACACGTGATCAAACGTTTGGAGAGTTTCCTCTGCTTTTCCATTTCATCCAAATGCGTTGCCCCGCGGGAGTGCATCCCTGTCTCTCACCCTCTGGGGCACCTCCATGCTATGCCTGCTTATTGTGTATGACTTTTGCCGATGGGAGAGATGCGCCACTTATGTGACACTCGATGTTCGCATGACTTTGCGGTCGTTTTTGTCAGGACGCTGTCATGGTGTTCGGATGGTCTTTTGCTCGCTCGCTCGAGGTCGCACTGTACGCAAGCGCCTCGTTTTTGTCGCTTTGAACGTGTCTCTTTCCCTGCAGGACAACCGCGTTAGAAAATTCGGTTGCCAATGTGTGCATATTGCAAACCATGGATGGCGCGCGCGTTGCGCAGAGTTTTTCGGATCATTGACGCATGCAGAGATTCCTTTAGAGTCATCATCATGATAACCGCTTGTCGCCATGATTTTTGATACATATGGACCAAGATATCACTCACCGAGTGTCCTTTGCTTACTGATTAACTCTCTCGAGTGCGTTGTTCTGCCTTTGCTCGGGCGACAGCACTTCTCTTCGCAAAAGTGAAAGGGGAGCAAATCCTTCAGTTTTATTAACTTTGTTATCTGTCGATATGAAAAAAATAAAGTTGAGTCGACCGGTGATTAAGACGGCAAGAAAACGCGGCGAGGGCGCATGGTAGAGAGGATTGGAGGGATAAAAAACGGAGTGGGGAGGAGGAGTGGAAAGCAAAAAAATGAAAAA
>CANPYO010000077.1 GCA_947588645.1 uncultured Akkermansia sp.
GTTTCAACTCACGCCTCCGTGAGGAGGCGACAGGGCATTCTAGGACATTTTATCGCAAAAGGAAAGCGCGTTTTATCCGCGAATGGCATTTTCCCGTTGCTGATGTACGCCTTCGGCACAAACCAACGCACGATTGTATTCGTCACACAAGGGGCACATAATGTCAAATGTCACGATTTGCAGGCATTTCGTGGTAAAACATTTATGAACTATATAAGCGGAACTGTCAATCTACACGTAAGGGTGAAAGCGGTTCTGCGCGAACCTCGTCGAAGCAAAATGCTATCACCCAGTTCGCGGCGAAAGCGAAAACGCCTTCCTACGGAAAAGAGAAGCTATCCCCCTATACCACGTTTCAATCCTAAATGCACGACTTTTTAACCTTTCGGACGAATTTGACGATCCGCATGAAGCATTCTGGTTCTGGATGAGCATTGACAAGCGAGGAAGGAACGTGTAAGCTTTCGCACGGCGATTTTCCTATTTATTATGATGACATCAGCACAAATACGCCGCAGTTTTTTGGAGTTCTTCGAAGAGAAGAAGCATACGATCGTGCCGTCCGCCTCGCTCATGCCGCAAAGCCCGGGTTTGCTCTTCACCAACGCCGGTATGAACCAATTTGTGCCCTACTTCTTGGGCGTATGGACACCGCCGTGGTCTCCCGCACGTGCCACAGACACGCAGAAGTGTATCCGTGCCGGGGGCAAACACAACGACTTGGAAGATGTCGGGCAGGATTCCTACCACCATACTTTTTTCGAGATGCTGGGCAATTGGTCTTTCGGTGATTATTTCAAAAAGGAGGCCATTGCATGGGCATGGGAGCTCGTTGTGGAGCGCTGGGGCTTCCCAGTGCAACGCCTGTACGCGACGGTATATGCCCCAGAGAAGGGAGACCCGGGCGTGTTCGATCAGGAAGCCTACGACACATGGGCGGCTCTTTTTGCGGCCAAGGGGTTGGACCCCAAAATACACGTGGTGAACGGCAACGCACATGACAACTTCTGGATGATGGGTGAGACCGGTCCCTGCGGTCCTTGCTCGGAACTCCATGTGGATCTCACTCCCGAGGGCAACACGCAGGGCGCACTCGTGAACGCTGGCAGTGACAAGTGCATTGAGATCTGGAATCTCGTGTTCATCCAGTATAATGCTGAAAAAGACGGCACTTTCCGCAACCTGCCCTCCTGCCACGTGGACACCGGCATGGGTTTTGAGCGTGCTTGCGCCATGATGCAGTGTACCAGAAACTTTACCGATTTCTCACAACGCATCTCCAACTACAGCACGGATGTCTTCCGTCCCCTCTTTGCCAAACTCGAGGAGATTTCTGGTCATTCCTACGCCGACCTTTATCCACAAGATGCCGGTCCGGAGCAGAAAAACACCCTACAGGAAAGCATTGCTTTCCGCGTCATTGCCGACCACATCCGCACGCTTTCCTTTTCCATCGCCGATGGCATCTTACCCGGCAATAATGGGCGTAATTATGTGCTGCGCCGTATCCTACGCCGAGCTGTGCGCTACGGGCGAACGCTGGGACTCACCCGTCCCTTCCTCTCTGAGTTGGTAGATACGCTGGCAGAGCAAATGGGCGAAGTCTTCCCAGAGCTACGTGAGCGAAGCTCCACCATCAAAGAAATACTGCTGCGCGAGGAAGCAAGCTTCAACGAGACGCTGGATCGTGGGTTGGAGCTTTTCGACAAGGAAGTGGCATCGACGGGAGCCGTTTCCGGGGATTTCGCTTTCAAGCTCTACGACACATTCGGCTTCCCCATCGATCTCACACAGCTCATGGCGCGCGAACGCGGTCTCTCTGTAGATTCTGCCCGCTTTGAACAGCTCATGGACGAGCAGCGTCAACGAGCCAAAGCCGCCCGCAAAAAACAGGTGGTGCGCGCGCTGGATATTCGAACGCACCAAACGACTCGCTTCACCGGCTATGAGCAAGACGCCTGCCAGGCCACCGTCACCGAGTTGCATGAGCAGGGCGACTTCCTCTTTGTCATCACCGATGCCACTCCCTTTTACGCCGAAATGGGCGGCCAGGTGAGCGATGTCGGCACGCTGCAATGCGGCGGCGACAGCTGCCCGGTACTCGGCGTGCAGCAGATCGGCCAGGCTCGCGCTCATCTTATTTCCGTGCAGGACGGCGTACGCCCAGCCGTGGGTGACAAGGTGTTGTTGAGCATCGACACGGAACGTCGCCGAGCCATTGAGGCTCACCACAGCGCCACCCACCTGTTGCACCGTGCACTGCGTACAGTGGTGAGTGCAGATGTGGCACAGCAGGGTTCCTTAGTGGATGCCGACCGCTTGCGCTTCGACGTGAACAGCTCACCCATCTCCAAAGAACAACTCCGGAAGGTTGAGGATCTTGTGAATGACTGGGTGGCGCAAGATTTACCCGTATCCGCCACCGAGCATGCCATGAGCGAAATCCGCCAACACAAAGAAGTCTGTCAATTCTTTGGTGATAAATACGGCGATGTTGTTCGGCTTGTACAAATGGGAGGAACGGACGGAGCCTTTGACGGCGTGTCTATGGAACTTTGCGGCGGCACCCATGTGCACCGCACTGGTGCCATTGGATTCTTTAAAATACGCAGCGAAGGTGCCATCGCAAGCGGAGTGCGCCGTATTGAGGCTTCCTGTGGCAATGCCGGCTACGCTGCTGTGCGCGAGATGATCGAGCGCCACCTGCCGGAGTGCAAGGATGCGTTGGAAAAACTGACCACCGCCAACAGCAAACTCACTGACCTCGGGCAGACCACCGTGCCTGTGCCCGCAAATGATGAACAGCCCGCTGTGAAAGCTCTTGCTGCGCGGGATATTCGCACTGTCAATCACCTTCTTGATCAATTTTTAGCCTATGTAACTACTCTGAAGGAAGCAGCGCTGGAGGCAGACAAACGTCTCAAAAAGGCGCGCTCTGCCGCCGCTGCCAGCCAAGCGGATGCTCTTTTGGCTGCTCAGCTAACTGGCTCCCGACTCGTGCTCTGTGCCGATGGGGGCACTGACCTGCTTACCGAGCTCTTCAACGGCCTTCGCAAGCGGCAATTCGCCGGTGCTGCTTTCCTCGTAACGGATGACGGCACAGGTCTCTCCCTCGGTGCATTCTGCGGCTCAGAGGCGCAGGCTGCCGGCCTCTCAGCGGGAGAACTCATCCGCTCCCTGGCTCCCATCGTTTCGGGTAAAGGCGGCGGCAAGGCCGACATGGCCCGCGGCTCCGGCAGTGATCGCTCCTCAAAAGAGAAGCTGCTGGAAGCTGCTCGTAAAGCGCTGATGTAATTGGCCAGCAAGCATGATCTCCATTTTACATCCCTGGTGGGATCCTCCCGTAACTCTCAACAACAGACCGGAGGCAATGTACACCAGCAAATCGCAAAAATTGAGGGTTCTCACAGAGCTATGGGCAGAGGATAATATGTACTGTCCGGCTTGTGGGAATTGCTCTGTTTCCAAGTATCTTGCAAATACGCCAGTGGCTGATTCCCTTTGCCCCTCATGCAGAACCGCCGGTAAGTCGAAGGATATCCTCATATCCTTAAAAAGCCATAAAGACTACCCACATAGAAAAAGAAAACACGACAACAATTGCAGATGCTCCGAAATCGAGGATTGATCCAGTTTATTTCTCGCGGCACGTACTGCAAGTCACCCACTCATCAACCATGACCACCTCACCTTTCCCGCCCCAGTACCCGGATGAGCCAAAAATTCCCATCCTGCCGAATATGCTTACGGCGGGTAACTTGCTTTGCGGTTTTTTCTCCATCTTGACCATATTCAAGGGTATGCAGTTCGACTCCGGCACCCCGGAGGCTTTTGAGTATTACAGGCAAGCCACGTACCTGATATTCGTGGCGTGCGTGTTTGACCTGCTGGACGGTCGTGTAGCGCGTTTGTGCAAGGCAGATGGACCTTTCGGTCGGGAATTTGATTCAATAGCGGATGTAGTGTCCTTTGGCATAGCTCCGGCCATGCTGTTGGCTCGAGCGGTGCTTTTTCAACTGCCGGTGGCATTTTTAGGAGACGCAATAGCCGTGCTCTACCTGCTGTGTGCTGCGCTGCGTTTGGCGCGGTTTAACTGCATGGCCGCCGCCCCTCGCAAACCCAACCAGAGTTCCGATTTCGTAGGGTTGCCTGTCCCCATGGCTGCCGGCGCGGTGGTAAGTACCATGTACCTGGTCATCGACATCACCACGAATCGCAACCTCGTCATTGCCCAACCATGGCAATACAGCATGGCTATTGCCATGGCCGTTGTGGCGCTACTTATGATGAGCCGCGTGATCTATCCGAGCTTCAAGCACATCACCTTCCGCAAGCGTGGCACCATTACGGCCATTCTGTTGGCCATTATCGCAGTCGGAGCTCTCATCAGCTTCCCGTGGATAGCCCCAGCTCTCTTTTTCCTGTGCTACCTGCTCTACGGACTGATTGTGCGGCCATTCCTCACCCGACGCATGCTGCGCACATTGGAGGTGCATGATGAAGACGACGATGAGGGGGAGGAAAGCGACGAGAAAAATTAACCTCTTTCATCCTCATGTCAGCGAAGCGCATTGAATGGATTGATTTTTGCCGCATCTACACGGCGTTTTGCGTGATTGTGAGGCACTGCGACCGTCATTACGGTTTTCCCGCCTACATCGCAGATCTCTTCAACTACCGCAGCCTCATCTTTTTCTTTTTCCTGATGGCGGGCTATTTCACCCACCGCGCGGCGACAACGCAATGGGTGGATTGGCAGCGCACGAAAAAGCTGCTCTGTCCCTACCTTTTCTGGACACTCATCTCCATTGTTGCGCTACAGCCCTTGATGCATCTACCGGAATTGCTGAGCGGGAATTTGAGCTGGTTTTCTCCGCGGCTGTTGCTCAGCGAGACGGGCTTGGCATCTTGGTGTTATTGGGACTTCAGCAATGTACCGCTATGGTACCTACGTACGCTGCTGATCTTTGCCTTTGTGAGTCCTCTCTTCCAGCGCATGCCTTCCAAAGCCATGCTTGGAGTCATCGTCATCCTCTTTGCAGCGAGTGATGTGCTTTGCCAGGTGGATTGCGAAACGGCTGCAAGCCACCACACGCGCGGTATAGCCTGGCTTCCTTTCCGGTTATACGAAAGTGTTCTTGCTCTGGGTTTCTACTTGGCCGGGGTGCTCGTGAGGCGATATGCGAATGGAGAGCAGCTTACCACCTTTGTACGCAGCTATGCTTGGATACCCGTCCTTGGGGCTCTTCTCCTCTTACCGGTTGTCCTCTTCACCGGATTTTACCCCCCGGTACAAAGCAGCGCGTTGGTGCTGCTTGGCGTAGCCACTATCATAAGCATCGGCGCGCTGTGCAATCGGTACCTGCCCGGCTTCTGCAGCTGGGCAGCACAGTGGGGACCGGCGGCATTCTTTGTGTACGCCACGCACTTTATCTTGCTGCGCTGGCTGCGCGTCGTCATCACCGGCAGCTACGATGGACACTTCACGCCGCTGCAAGCGGCCATCATTCCGTGGGGTATTTTGGCTGCACTTTTAGCGACTTATACCTTGCTTATGCGGCTTTGCCCACGTCTGATGCAGGTGCTTGCGCTTGCTCCTGTCTCGCACTGCCCAGACAGCAAAAAACCAGCGTGATGATGCTGATAAGCACGCCCACATGGCTCACAATCGCAATCGGTAAGAGCATGGCAACAGGTCCAAGAACCCACCACGGACTCTGTCCCGCGTCACGCAACCGCCGCACTGTGGTGGCCGCTGTTGGCAACATGATGGCTACTGCCCATATCATACCCAACATGAGTCCCCAAAACGCCAGTGGATACTCCGCAGCAAAGTTGGCGTAATAGATCTCGATAAATTGCTCTATTTGCGGTACACATTCGTCTTGCATAACACGA
The DNA here is from genome assembly GCA_947588645.1 of uncultured Akkermansia sp. Lineage (GTDB taxonomy): Bacteria > Verrucomicrobiota > Verrucomicrobiia > Verrucomicrobiales > Akkermansiaceae > Akkermansia. The sequence goes on from CANPYO010000077.1 coordinate 5,899, forward strand.
GTGAACTCATCCCGCTCTGCAACAACCTCCATCCCTCTCTCCAGCGTATCCAGTATCGTAGGATCTTGCAGCATCGCCTTGTAGCACTCCATGAATGAAGCTATGAACGGAGTAAACAGAATGATTCCTATAAGGTGCGTGGCAATCACGAATCCCCAAAACTGAGAACGCGTATCACATCCGCGAAAATCGACGTAGTGGCGGAAGCCGTACAAGAGATTTTTCATGGTTTGAGATCAGATTTTTTGGGACGATGAGGCTCCAACAAGGTGCGACTGTTGCGCTCACGAGTGCGGGCGTGGCGGCGAGCTTGCCGCTGTAAATATGCCTGCATCCGGAAAGAGGAGCTCCCCTCCGCTCGCTCGTATGTGCCATCTGCTCGCATGACAGAAGCCTGCGTATTGTCGCGGAAGCATGCATCAAGTATGCTCATGGCATGCTGCGCAAGCTTTTTGTCTTCAATCGGAGTGAGCAGCTCCACACGACGATCCAGATTGCGGCTCATCCAATCCGCACTGGAAATAAAGACCAGCGGTTCGCCTCCATTGCGGAAGCAGAAAATCCGCGCATGCTCCAGGTAACGATCTACAATGCTGACGATACGAGTGTGCGCACGACCTTTTTCCGTGCTTGGGTACCAGCAGCAGATACCGCGCACATTCAGCCGTATTTCCACACCTGCCTCTGCCGCCCTCTCCAGCGCATCCATCATTTCCACATCATTCAGCGAATTCATCTTCGCATCGATACCCGCTGCCTCACCACGCTGAGCGCGCTTGGTCTCGGCCTCCACCAACTCCAACAGGCGAGACTTCATGAGCGCAGGTGAGGGTTGCAACTTGCGGAAACGTCGTATTGACGTGAGTCCGGTTACGCTGTTGAAGAATTGTGAAATGTCGGCGCCGATATCATCATCCACGGTGAGAAGTGAAATATCCGAGTACAGACGAGCGGTGTCTTCGTTGTAATTACCCGTGCCAATGTGGCAGTACCGCCGCAGCGTTCCATTCTCGCGCCGCACAATGAGCAGAGCTTTGGCATGGGTTTTGTAGCCCTTCACGCCGTACACTACCTGCACTCCGGAACGCTGCAACTGCTCCGCCTGAGCCAGATTATGCCCCTCATCAAAGCGCGCCTTGAGTTCGACAAGCACGGTCACCTGCTTGCCGAGTTCTGCTGCACGACAAAGCGCCGCGACGAAGCGGGAGTTCTGAGCTGTGCGGTAGAGTACTTGTTTGATGGCGAGCACATCAGGATCCGCAGCAGCCTCTTCCACGAGCTTCACCACGGGCTCGTAACTCTCATAGGGCGTATTAATGAGGATATCACCCCGAGCGATGTTCTCAAACATCGACACATCTGCATCCACGCTGGCCGGATAGCACGACGACCACGGTTCCACCTTCAATAGCTCGTGCCCAGGTTCCTGAGCCATGCGTCCAAAATCCACCATGCGCAGGTAACCGGGTACGCGGTAAATGCTCTTCGGCTCTGCATGCAGCAGTTGTGCAAGCCGCCCAACAAAGGCCTCAGGAGTATCCTGCGCTATCTCCACGCGCACGCAGTCCGAAAACTTGCGCGCCACAAGCACCTGGCTCATTTCCCAGGCGAAATCGCCTCCCTCCTCCTCCTGCACAGCAATATCGCCATTGCGCGTCACCCGCAGAGCCGCGCAGTGCAAGATGTTTTCGCCCTCAAAAAGATGTCCAATGAAATGAGCGGCCAAGTCCTCCAGCAGCACGTAGCCATCCCGACCCAGGCAGGTGGCATGCACGCGCCGCGGCAGACAGTTGGGCAAAGTCACCGCCACCATGCGACTTTCCGGCTTATCCACCACAGCTAATTCCACCCCAAGAATCAACTCCAAGTTCGGCAGCACCGGTGGATTCTCCACCTCCATTGCCAGCGGTGTAAGCAGCGGCGCTATGTCATGCAGGAAACAAGTTTCCAGCGTACCACGCTGAACCTCGTTGAGAGCGCGCACCTCCAGCGGAGCTACCCCTGCCTCGCGAAGTAGAGGCAGCAGCTCGTTATTAAGCAATTCATATTGATCCTGCACCATTTTACCAGCCCGTGAACGGATACAATCCAGCTGCTCGCTCGGGGTAAGACCGGTTGGGTCAGGTTTCCCCTTACCACTGCGCGCCACGAGAGTAAGCCCTCCCACACGCACCTGAAAGAACTCGTCCAAATTACTCGCCGATATCGCCAAAAACTTCAATCGCTCCAGCAAGGGCAAATCCCGCCTCCACGCCTCGTTTAAGACGCGTTGATTGAACTCCAGCCATGATAGTTCTCGATTCAGGTACATCGCCATACTGCGGCGCTCTCCTGCAACCGCAGAGGGCATTCTACCACACACCCCTCCGCAGGTCAAGTTCGCCATGCTCTCCACACGGCAAACGCATTAGAAAATGCGGTTGCCCATTTACGATTTACGATTTACGTTGACTCGTAGGCACCCCATTGCCTACTCGCCCTTCGGGCAAAAGCTGCGCTTTTGTCCAAACTGCCTTACGCCGTCGGCAGTTTTGTACGATTTATTGATAACGTGCGCGTTGCGCAGATATGTTCCGGATGGCAGATGTGCTCGAAAATGAGAGAGGAACAACTTCATTTGCATCGAGGAGTGTGCTGCTATTGCGGGTTTCGTACTCGGAAACAGGCGCGATGGAGCGGCGGGAGAGGTTTCTCTCCTTTTCGAGTTCATCCCAATGTGTTTGCCTTGGGATGGTGTGCAGTCGTACAAACACAGTACGCCGGGCATGGGGTTATTCCCGTGCCCGGCGTATGAATGATCATTCTGGGGCGTGGCTTATCAGAACGTGACGCTTACCCCCGCGCCGACGTTCCATGAACTGGAGCTGGAACGCAAGTCGGCCTCGCCATTCATGTAAAACACGGTGTCCCTGTTCACAGGCACGCTGACGCTCGCACCGAGCTGCGCTCCCACAACTCCTGTTTCGGCTGAACGAATACGTCCGCTGTAGCTGCGGTCGCCGAGGAAGGAAACATCTGCCTCGCTGCGGCGGTCGCCCATATCCACTGCTACATTGGCTCGCAGCGCCAGTACAGCTGCGCGACTGAATGCCTGTTCTCCGCATTGAGACAAGAAACGAGCCCCGGCTGTCAACGTTGTCAGCGTGGATTCCTGTTCGCCCACATGGAGTCCGACATCACCGGCTCCGCCTTCATTGTAGCCATCCATCTTCGTGGTCACGAACGAAAGACCGATCAGGGGCTGCAGAAGGCTGCTCTTTTGCTCATTGAGCGGTATGTCATAGGCCAATTCGTAGGCGGCGCCAAATCCGGTGCCGTTCGTCCTGCCGTTGGTGACGTAGTCGAGCACGTAGGGAGCAACGCCACCACAGATAGTGCGGTTGAACTCCGCATCAGAGAAACCGGCGGATAGGACGAAGCTGTGGTGGAAGCTGCCACTGCGATGGTGAGTGTAGAGGTTCACATAGTACGTATCCAGATCACCCTCGGCATGATCCGCCGCATCAACCTTCAGGTCGCCATAAGAAGCAACGAGGGAGAGACCGACAGTGGTGGCGCCTCCTCGAAGCTCTTTCTCCACGCCTACGCCGGCACCCCATGCGTTGTGTTCATACCCGGTCTCATCCCCGGATCGATCCAACTTGGCGCTGCCGCCCATTCCTTCCATCCACACATGCGTACTTTGACTAGAATCGCCACGAGCCGCAGATCCCTGACCGAGGCCTGCCGCCCGCGAAGCAGCGCGTGAGAGCTGTCCACGCATAGCATCCCGCTGCGCGGCTCCCAGCGCCGGCACAGCACTGCCGACCACGGCAGACATGAGCCGCTGAGCTTCGCTCTTGGCTACGGCCGGATCAATGGCAGTCTCCTTAATGAGCATCTCTGCGGTTCCCGGCTCGGCAATCATCGCAGCCATGGCCACCGCCGGCTGTCCTCCCTGCCCTATGTTGGCGAGTTCCGCGATAACGTTCACCACCTCCGAAAGCTCCGAGGAGGATGGGAGGTCCCGGTTCATGGCATGGTAGAGCATACCTGCACCAGCCTGCGTGTTGCTGGAGGTTGCTATGGGTGCAAAAATGGTATCAGGATTGGACGTTCCTGGTGTATCTGTCCCCGGTGTGTCAGGTTCGGGATCGTCCGGAATAGGCTCGATGGGGGCATCCGGGAGGTCGGCTCCATCTCCGGCTACGACGTAGAGTTGAACAAGTCTCTCCCCTTTCTTTTTAACAACCAAGTACGGATCCTCATAGTCGTCCACTTCTACCCTCACATTTTCCTTGAGCCAATTGTTGAGCTCCGACTCGCTGTTCTCGTCTGTGTATTGCTTCAACAGAGAGAACTCCGTCGTGTAGTCTTCACTGTACATATCCCCCGTCTGACTGTATCCCATAGACGTGAGAACGATGCCGTTTGCCTGAATGAGAAGTTGCTTCAAATCCTTGCCCGGATTTTCGGCGAATTCCACCCGAACGGCTAATCTAGTAGTTGTGTCCTGCCACGTGGTAGTGGTCAAATTGATGGCCCCGGAAGCTGTAATCTTTGCTCCCTTCTCACCTTTACCAAACTTCATCACCAGTTGAGACCGATCATCCATGCGGAAACTCAGCCCTCTTTGTATGACAGGAGCGTCAATCCCTGAATCCCAGATATCGGTAGGATCAAAGTCATCAGGGGCATCAGGCTCGAGATCTTCAGCTTGCCAAGGATATTTTCCAAGGGAAACTTTGGTGCCTGCCTCAATCGAGAGCGTGTCTGTTACATCAGGAACCGGCGTAGAAAGAGTTGCAACGTATCCAATCGAGTATGCATCACCCAAAACTATCCCTTGAAACTCGTTCTTTGACCCGGCAAGAATCGCATTGCCAAGGCTTGTCTCCAATACCGTTTTCCTCGCTGTAACGTTGGAGAAAGTCTGTTCCACCGACTCCCTTACGCCGCTCCCAACGACATCTAGCCACCCTCTTCCCTCCACGACTCCCTCAAAATTTCCACCGCTTCCCATAATGCTGATTTCCCCATCATACCAACCTTCAACACTTCCATAAAATCGAAGGGTTCCTCTTCCATTCAAAGAGGAGCACAATACATTATCTCCTGCAATGAGCTCTCCTCCTTCTTCAAGCGTCAAACTGAAGTCGTTCTGAACAACATCTCTTAATGTGAGTTTTGCTCCCTTCTGCACAACAATCGTGCCGGCACTACCAGAAGCTCCAGTAACTCCACCCAATTTGGACTCCCCCGAGGCAAAGATCATTTTAGCGTCATTGGAAAAAGAAAGCCTAAGATCATACGTGGGAACCCTCTCTCCCTCATAATCGTCTTGTCTGCCATCATACGTGAGTCCTCCCTTAATAATCAGGCTGCCTCCTTCCTCTACGGTAATAGAGTGATCGACACTGCTATCCAGCGTTAAAGGCTGACTCAAGGTTACGTCTTCGCCCTTTACCGTGATACTGACCGATCCGCTCGGGGTTCCCGTCAACTGCTCAAGGCTCGAATTCTGACCATCCACGGTCACAGTAACTGTACCAAATGCCAATGTGGAGCAAAGGAGAGCTGCCAGCAGGGCATTGCATAAAAGCTGGGGTAAATGAAGTTTCATAGGTATTTTGGCATGATGAATTTCCACCTTGGCTTTCATCGTGTTTCCATGAAAGCTTCGGTACGGAGAAGGTATATCCCCTTATGAAAGGGATGTACAGCAAAAAATTTGCTATCTTCCTTTTCTCTAGCGAGTTAATGCCAAAAATATCTCTCGATTTTGGCAAATGCTTGAAGGGGAAAAATCAGGGGCGAATCTCACAAGGTATTTTTAATGAGAAAGAAGCGAATACTGAGGAGTATATCTCTTTCGTAAAGAGATGTACTAGTACCTTATTTTTCTTATTTTTTAAAAACAAGTGAGTTAAAAAAACAAAATCATTTACGATTTTGGCACCTCTAAAAACTACCGAGGTGAAAAAACGCGGGAAAAAAGTTGAAGAAAGGAGAAAAATAA
>CANPYO010000078.1 GCA_947588645.1 uncultured Akkermansia sp.
TACTGGTTATTGCCGACGGTCAGGGATCCGGTGATATCCAGCCCGGTTCCGGTGAACTTCAGCGTGCCGCGATCGATCGACACCGACCCGACGCTGAGACCCTCACCGCTGAAGGTGTGGCTGTGCTCCATTGCCTCCGTCGCAATGCTCAGAGACAAATGCTGGTCTTCCGTCGCCGTCACGCTGCCGCCGAAGTTGCTGCCTTCACCCGTCAGGGTCAAGGTCGAGTGGCCTGTCAATGAGCCCGTGCCGGTGACGCTTGTCGCGCTCGTCGTGCCATCCAAAGCCAGGGTGCCGGTGCCATCCATAGTCAACACTCCGAGGCTGTTACCCTCCCCTGCCAATGTCAGGGAACCGGACGATACGCCCGTCGTAGCCGCACTAACCGTGCCACTGAGTTTCTGCGTGCCACTGCCGCTCATCGTCAGGCTGTTCAGCGTCAGCGTACCGGCGTAGTTGGCTCCCTCTCCCTCCTCGTTCTCCGCTCCCGCCGTGATGGTGAGATCCAGCTTGTTGGTATCACCGGACAGCTCCTTACCCGTCGCCGCATCCTGCAGACTGAAGCTGCCATCCATCGCGCCCACGCTCAGCGTCGCCTTGCCCGCTTGCTCTCCCTCCGTACCGAAGGTCAGCTGCAACGCGCCTTCTTCTTCACCACTCATCGTTCCAGCCACGGTGTTCGCCGTGTTCCCGAAAGCAAGCGTGCCTCTCGTCAGCGTCACATTCCCCGTCGCGTTCACCTGATTGTCTGCAGATCCCAGGACAAGTTCTCCCGCCTCGACCGTCACATCCTTACCACCGAAGCTGCCCGTGATGCTCTGCTTGCCCTCGCCTCGCTTGACAAGAGACAGGTTGCCGCCCGTCACGTCCGCGTGCACCGTAGCGCCGTCCGCCAGCGGAGTTTCACCGTCGAACGCCGTTCCGTCAAAGTCGATGATGAGTTTGGAGTTCGCTTCACCAGTGATCTGAACGTTCTCGAGATCCTCGCCGCCCGTCAGGTACTTCACCGTGTAATCCTCGGCCGCCGTTGCGGTGACATTCAGCACGCGTTTGGCGTCGCTAGCATAGTAGCCCTCAACTTCCGTGCTGTCTTCCGAGAAGCTGATGGCGTAGTTCGCCAAAGCGCCAGCATCAGTGTAGTTCAGCTTAATGGAACCACCCTCGATATCGAGGCATCCCTTGCTTCCCGAAGTCGTGGTGAAAGCGCCATCCAGCAACAACGCGCCACCGGCTCGCTTAGCGATCGTGTGGTTATTGCCATTCAAGGCGCCGGTCAGCTTGAAAACTGAACCCTCACTATAAGTCCTCGGATCCGCATTATTGACAACAATGGAGGTGTCAGCTTCGGCAACAATGTTCCAAGTGGATTCGACCGTCCCCTGCACCCATACGTACAACGCCGCTTGCATGGACAACAGTTCCTTCTCAGTTTCAGCGACACTGCCGAAATTCCATCCGTTCGGCAAGTCGGTGCCTTGAAGGTGTTTGGAACCATTGCCACTCAAATGCAAGGTGTTGCCATGACCAACGGATCCGGCATTCAGAACGTCTCCGTTCCAAATCATCAAAGTGTTGTGATCATCCACCCAAACATTTTGAATGTTCGCCAACCGAGCACTCTCTCCTCCCTGAAGCATGAGGGTCGTGTTCTCTCCATTCGCCGAAGAGAGTCGCAAGTTACCCAACTGTGCATCCCTATCACTCGAAGTCGATGCTTGGAGGAAGTAGTCCAAGTAAATCTGATTCAGCACGTTTACATCCGCCCTACCTCCGATGCCCGCGAACACCAACTCACCCTCACCATGCACAAGCGCGCCTCCGCTCGTCAAACCACTCAACGAGCTGTTGCTGCTGAAGACAAGTCTGCCATTCTTGCCGATGTTGATCGCGTAGCCGTCTCCATCTGCATCAACGAAAGTCTTGGCACCGGAGGAATAGACAGTTACCGTCGTCTCAGGCGTTGCCGCCGCTTCAGGGCTCATGTTCCCGATCGTCAGTTCTCCCGAGAGTCCGAGAGTACTCGAGCTTGCCGTTTCTGCCGTTCCAAAGTTCAACGAGCCGGATTTGACCGTGATGCTCTTGGCCGCTACGTTGCCCGTGAGGGTCTGCGTACCTTCGGAGGTAATCGCCAGACTGCCGTCAATTGTGCTGCCGATGTTGCTCTCGCCAGTGAGCTTGAGCGTGCCGTAGCCGTTAATCGTACCCGTGGTCAGGTTGTTCACGCTATTCAGAGTGAGGCTGACTCCATCGTGAGCCTCGTCGCCGCCGATGGTCAGCATGCTGCCGCCTCCACTCAGCGTCAGCGTGCCGAGTGTGGCCTCCTCTGTGTTGTTGAGTACGAGGGTGGCGTTATCCTCAATCGTCGTTCCGGTCGCGTTCAGCGTTGCGTCTTCGCCCATCGTCAACGTACCGCTCTGCACGTCCAGCGTGCCTTCCGAGAAGCTGCCGCCGAAGGAGCTTGCCCCCGACCCGTCAAAGGTCAGATTGACCCCCGAGATGGCGTCTGCATAGTCTACACCGAAGGCATGCACGGTCAACGAACCGGCGCCCTCACCGCTGTGGGTGATGTCCCCGCTGCTCAGCGTGCCCACGGTCAAGGAGCCATTCCCCTCGACCGCCGTATTCCCGGAAAGCGAGCCGCTCACGGAGGACGTGCCGCCGAAGGTGAGTGTGCCGGAGCTCACCGTGACATCGCCATGGATGGCGCTGTCGTCGAACGCATGCGTGCCGTCGGAGATGCTCAGGTTGATCTTGTTGCCTACCTCGGCTCCGAGGGTCAAGTGATCCGCATCGCTCGTGCCCGTCAGCATGAGCACCGCGCCATCTTCATTGGTCGTGGTGATGGCGCCGTACGTGCCCGTCAGACCGCTCGCTTGGGCATTCGCGCCCAGAACGAGGCTGCCCGCTTCTGCTTCCATCCCGGCAAAGTTCAGTGTGCCGTTGAATTCGGAGGCTCCGCCGCTCAGCGTCACCGAGCCGTTTTCCCCCACGCTCAACGTACCGGAGCCGGTGAGCTCCCCTGTCACCTTGACGATGTTGGTGAAGGAGGCCTCTGCCGTCTCTTCAATCGTCAGGCTCTCCGCCGTCAGCTGACCACCTGAGAAGTTGTACGTGGCCTTTTCCTCGCTACTATCCTCTGCAGCTTTCACCGTCATGCTCCCGGCTTCGACCCCATCGCCGTCCACCGTGATAGTGTACGCGTCCTCCCGCGCCGCAGCGGCGAAGGTAACGTTGTTTCCATTCTCGAAGGAGGAGTAAACGTCAATGGCGGTGTTCCATTCGTCGGGACCATCCGTGGCGGACTTCCACTCCAGGCGGCCGTCACTGGAATCTCCGGCATCCTTGTTGTCCCATGTCAACATCGCGCTCTCGGCCAGGTGCCAGGAGAGCATGCCGTTGTCATCCACAAAGAACTCGAATTCGCTCAAATGCTCAACGTTCTCGCTATTCCTCCAACCGACGCTGAAGAGATCCTTCAGCCAACCTTCCGACTCGAGACCCGCTATCTGCGACACATCCACCAGTTTCAGCGTATCGCGCCGCTTCCCGATGATACCAGCCAGTTCGCTCGCATCCAGTTGCAAGGTGAGCTTAGCCTTCTGACCGTCTGTCTCTGCAAACTTCAACACATCCGCCACGCTCTTGTCCTCACCCGAGCCCGCAAAGGCCAGCTTCGCGTAACCGCTTGCCATCACGTCGCCAAGCGCCAAGGTCGCATTGCCCGTCAGCTCCAGCACGGAAATCGTGAGATCCTGCGTACCGCCCAGCGTGGTCGTGCTGCCGTCCGCCAGGCTCAACTGCGTGAGTGTATGGCTCTCTCCAACCACCGCCAAAATGGTGCTGGTTCCGGAAAGAGCAAGGGTACCCGCTCCTCCCTTCAACTTGTCTACATTGCCGTTCGCCAAACTCAGCATGCCGTCGGCCACCTCCACCGTGCCGAGTGTCTGCTCCTTCGTGAAACTGTGGCTGCCACCGCTCACAGTCAGGTTCGCATGCCCATCGCCATCCACGTTCAGTGTGCCGCCGAAACTGCCGCCCGCGCCGGTCAAGGTTAGGCTGTTGCCCTCACCGCTGGCGAGCTTCAAGTTGCCAGACCCGGTCAGAGTTCCCAAACTCAACGCTCCGTTGCCCGTCACAGTATTGTCTCCCACGATGTCCAGCGTACCGGTGAAACTATCACCCGTGGAGAAGCTCGTGATATTGCCTCGAGCATGCACCATCCCCGTGCCGGTCAAGTTGCTCAGTGTACCCGCACCCATGTTCAGTGTGCTGTTCACGCTCGCGCTCGTCACCCTGTTGTTCGTGCCCGCCAGCGTCAGCTCACCCTTGTATACCGTTGCCGTATCCACGGTCACTTGGCTGTCGCTCTCGCTGCTGCCCAGTGTCAGCGTACCGCCTTTCACCTGAGCCGTCCTGAGGTCCACAGTGCCATTCGTGAAGCTCTGCGTACCGTTCTCCATCGTCACGGTCTTAACCGTGCTCAGAGAACCAGAGTACGCACTCACCTTGCCCTCGCCATCGATCGTCAGGCTCGTGCCCTGGGTCAGTCCATCGACCGTGCCTTGCAAGCCTCCCACAGTCAGGACTTTGCCTTCACCCGCCCATTCCAGCGTGCCACCGTCGAGTGTCACCACGCCACTTACCTTGCTCGCACCGTCGCCCTCGAAGTCCAGGATCACATTATTACCCAGCGAAATGTCTCCTTTCACCGTGTTCTCCTCGCTGCCATGCAGGATCAAATGGCCTTTGGTGAGGGTCTCGTTGCTATTGGTATTGACCGTCACCTTCTTCCCTAGCACGTTCAGTGTGCCGCCGTCCAACGTGAGCTTGTGGTCCGCACTGCCTCCGAAGATCGTCTCCTCCGTCAACGACGTACCGAGATTCAGGATGCCTCCCTCGCTATTCACAGTCAGTTCCTTGCCCGCGAAGTTCTCCACCGTGAATTCCTTGCTACCCGTGTACTTGAGATTGCTCGCCAACGTCCCACTGAACGTGTTCGTAGTTCCTCCTTCCTCGTACTTCAGCTCCAAGGTTCCTCCCGTAAGCGTGGTTCCCTCCGAGCCGCTCAGGTCGCCGATCACGAACGAGGTACCCGACAGCTCCACCGTAGCACCGCTCGACAAAGCCAGCTCACCCGTACCCGCCAAGCTGCTCAGCGTACCGCCCGCCAAGGTCAGGGTGCCGTCCACTGTCGCGCCCATGGTTCCAACACTCGCGTTCGTGAATGCTTGCCCCGCGCTTGCATCAACCTTGATGGTGAGACCATCAGTGTCCACCTTGCCACCGAAGCTCCCGCCCGTACTCGTGATCTCGATGTTGCCGCTCAGCGTACTGGTGGTATCACTGTCCGTACTCGACACACCCTTCATCTTCAGCGCGGTATCAGCTTTGCCAGCCGCCACAGTTGCTCCTGTCGCCAGCGTCAGCTTGCCGTCCAGCGCCTTGCCATCCAACGCGACATTTCCGCCCGCCGTCAGATCGCCCATGCTTCCGGTCTGCAAGTGCAACGTGAGTGCGGTGCTTGTACCTCCATTGCCGGTCACTGTCTTGGCTCCGCTTCCCGTCACCAGCAGGTTCGCCTCACCATTCGCCACCAGCTCGCCACCGCTCAGCGTGATCGTTCCGGTGTACTTGTTGTCGACCTCCCCGGTTGCCACCAGAGTCTTGTTCACCGTCATCGTGCCGCCGGTCAGCGTCAATCCGCCGCTGCCCCTCAGGTCGCCGTTGACAGTCACCACGCCGTTGAAGGTCGCATCCGCCCCCAACGTCAACACGCCGGTATTATCGGGAGAGCTTCCAATCGTCAGGCCGTTTGTTCCCGCTGCTACCGTGAACGTGTATCCGCTCGCGCTCACAGTCATGCTGTTAGCCGTGATTCCATCGGCAACACTCACCTGCCCGTCGTTGGCGCTCACTCCAGTCGCATCGAAGACGACATCCGCATCAGCGACGTACTTCGTCATGCGATCGGACGTGCCAAACTTCCAGTCCACAGTCGCGTCCGTCGACCAAGTGCCATCACTGCTCCTCCAGACGAGCTCGTTCACCTTCACGTAGAACAGCTTACCGTCCTTCATGTACAGATCGTACCCCTCCCCAAGGTCTTTGTGAGCGGTCAACGTCACCAGATCACCAAACCCGGTTGCTCCCGTGCCCTTGACAAGCTCATATCCTTCCGCCACATTCATCAAACCATCCAGTATATCATCGCTGATATCCAAGGTCAGAGTGCTTCCTCCTGCAAGCGTCTTACCCAGCTCGATCGTTGTGCCCGTGAGAACCCCATCCACTTTCGACAGCCCGAACTTCAACGTAGCACTCTCGCCTGTCACAGCCAACTCATTGAAGTTAAAGGCTTTCGCGCCTAGAGTCAGCTCGCCTTCCAGCGTCAGCTTCGTCAGACTACTGCCTGCGGTCTGCTCGTTGATGGTCGTATTGCCACCCAGCTCAAGGCTACCCGTGCCCTTCAAGGTCTCAATGGTACCGCCATGCGTCAGCGCCAAGGTGCCAGCCGTCAGATTCACAGTCGTGTAAGTGTGACCCTCCTTGCTCAAGGTCAGCGTACCAGCGTTGCTCACCGTCACGTTGCTGCCGCTAAAGTCGCTCAGCTCAGCACCAGTCGTACCCGTGTAGATCAGGTTCGCCACGCTGATTCCAGCCCCGTACTCGTTGCCGTCAACACTGCCCGTCACGCCACCGAACTCCAACGTACCTTCGGCGCCCGTGATGCTGCCCGTCGCGGTCGCATCCAGACTGTCCGCCGTCATCTTGCCCGTCAACGTCAGTGCCGTAGCAGGCTCAGAACCCATCACCTTCAACGCACCGCTGAGGCTTCCCGTCTTCAGACTGGAACTTGCATTCACCGTCAGGTTCTTCGCGTTGATCGTACCGGCAAAGTTACTCGCCCCATCCAACGTGAGATCATAACCCGTGGCATTCAAGACGGCTCCTGTAGCGCTCGCGCCCGTCAGGTTCGCCAGCTCACTCGTCGCTCCCAACGTTAGCGTGCCGTTCGCCATCGTCACTGCGGTGCTGCCTCCCGTCAGTCCTTTGCTCAGCGTCAGCGTGCCAGCCGTCACCTCCAGGCTGCTGCCCGTGAAGTCTCCGCTCAGCGTGAAACCGTGAGTACTCGCATCATACACACTGCCGTTGTACACGAAGCTGCTGCCAACGCTGCCACTGAAGCTTCCCGTACCGTCTGTGTCATTCAAGGTCAGCGTGCCGGTACCCGCAATGCTCCCTGCAGTGCCACTGCCGCCACTCAGCGCCGTAGCTGTCACATCGCCGTTCACCGTGAGGACACTGTCGGCGTTCTGGACGGTCAAAGCTCCGAGGCTGACTGTCGCGGTGTCTCCGCCCACAGCCAATCCGCCGCCGCTCACCGTCGTGGTGGCAGCCGTCACATCTCCGCTCAAGGTTTGCTTGCCCGAGCCCGACATCGTCAGCGTGCCCACCGTCAGACCACCCGCGTAGGCGGCGCCTTCTTCCGACGCACCGGCCGTGATGGTCAGGCTAGTCAGGTCGCCATCAGTCAGAACCTTGCCACTCACATTCACCAGCGCAAAGTCGCCGTTCATCGCCCCCACTTGCAGTGTTGAACCGGCAGCCATCTGCAACTTGCCTGCCTCCGCACCTCCCAGCGTGCCATCGATGATGTTGCTCGCATTCGCGAAGGTCAGCGTGCCACTCATCAGCGTCACATTCCCCGTTGCATGCACAGCCTTGGTCGCCTCAGCCGCGCCCAACACCAATTCGCCATTGAATACCGTGATGTTCTTGCCCGCGAAGGCGCCTCTCAGCGTCTGCTTACCCGTGCCGCTCATCGTCAAACTCACGTTCGCGCTTACAGTCGCCGCGCTGCTCACATCGGCTCCCGCCGCCTTCAGATCCAGCGTGCCGGTGCCTGTAATTGACCCGGCCGTGGTCACGCCGACCTCCTCGTCAGCCAAGCTCTTCACCTCATACGTCGCGCCACCCAAGTTCAACACAACGCCGTTGCCCAGCGTGATGTCATAGTTCGTCAGCGCAGCAGCGGTCGTGTACGCCAGACTCAATGTGCCTCCCGCCACATCCAGCACGCCCGCGTGGTCGGCGCTGGTCGTGAAGCCGCTGCCAAGAACCAGCGTGCCAGCTCCCTTTTTGGTGATGGTGTAGCCTCCTTGAGCAGGATCTTCTTTTACACCGGCATCCAAATTGCCGGACAACGTGGCCGTCGCCGCGCTATTAACTCCAATGCTCGTGTCCCCATCCGCAACAATGTCCCACGCAATCGTAGTGTTATTGGCCGTAACGTACAGAGCCGCGTCCATGGAGACTTCACTATAGTTTTCTCCGGAACCATCTCCACTGAGATGAATCGTATTCCCAACTCCGTCGAAATCCTGTCTCACAGACAAAGCGAGTCTAGCATTACCACCTGAGTTGTTAGTACCTATCACCAGGCTGTTACCACTCTGCACCTCGATCTGGCGCAGGTTATTCAACCGGTGACCTTTGCTAGCGGGATTCATCTCGGCCTCCAATACAAACGTCGTGCCGTCCTGCAGGGAGAGCTTGCCGATGGATTTCGTCTTGTCGAAATTGGTGTCACTAGTCTGGTCAGCAAGCAAAGCCCAAAGCAATGTACCTTCACTGACGCCGCCTTCTCTGTTCACGTACACTCCCAGACCACTGACTACCACGCTACCATTGCCATGGGCGTAGGCTCCAGAGCTGGCTCCGGTTCCACCGTTTACCCAATTATGCCCTGAACCTTCCCCTGTAACCGCATTTTTATGAATCACCAACTCGCTATCCTTGTGGCTCAGGACGATGTCCTTGATATTCTTGTTAGCGCTGGTGTACACGTCCACCGTCGCCCCCACATCAGCCGTGCCGATAGTGAGTTGCTTCAGAGCCACAGAATTAGTCGAAGTATCGTCCGCCCCGATCTTCAATACGCCGCTCTCCACCGCGATTGAACCCTGTGACATGTTCAATGCCCCATTGAGAGACAGCGACCCTTCCCCGGACAAGCCTACATTGAGGTGAATCTTGTGAGCGGCTCCGTTTGTGCCTATGATTCCGTTGAACGTGCTGGAAGCCGACCCGGTGATGTTGAGGTACGAATCGATACTGCTGGCCCCAGATCCGCTGCCGATAATCTGCCCTGACCCGGTCAATCCGGTGACACTGACGGCCGTCACGTGATCCCCCGCATCCGAGTTACCCAGCTGGAGTGTCGCGCCCGATGTCACATCCAACGCGCCCAACTGAACCGTTGCTTCCCCATCCGCACCCACGCTGTTTTCAACCTGGAGAGTGTTGTGCGCATTCAGCGTGGTGCTCGTAGCAGTGATGCTGCCGGTCACCGTGAGAGTGACATCACTCGCGCTTCCCATGGCGAAAGTGCCGCCCGAGAAGCTGCCGCCGAAGGTGCTGTTAGCCCCGCCATCGAAGGTCATATTCACACCGGAGATCGTGCTCGTGTAGTTGTCAAAGCCAGCAACCGTGAAGGACTTACCCTCACCGGTGATATTAACTCCGCCGCTCAAGGTTCCGAAGTCGTAGGTTACACCATCGCCGCCACCGAGTTCCAGGTTACCGTCGCCGGCCACTTTTCCGTTCACTGTGGCGCTGGCCTCAAAGATCGCCGTAGTTCTGTTGGACACTGTCAGGTTTTCATCCACATTCAGCGTGTTAACGCTTGCATCCCCTGTGAAGGTGTAGCTCACTGCACCCGTCACGGTCATGTTCACCACGCTGACCTCGCCCAACAGGGTGACATTGTTGTGGCTGACACCTTCTGTGTTGAACACGACGCTGTCCGTTCCATTCTGGAAAGCGGTATTGTGCTCCCCATCGCCGCCTTGGACGGTCCAGTCATCTGGATCTTTCTCCGTGGCCTCCCAGGTGCTCTCCTTATCACCCACCTTGCCCGCGCCCTGCCAGGTGATCTCCTTGCCCTCCAGTAACTCATACACCAACGTACCATCGGCTTTCAGGTAGAGATTCTCACGATCCTGCAGAACCTTAGACGTATCGCCAAGTTCAACGTGACTCGTCACATCGTCTGCACCCGTGAAGATTTCATGCGAATTTCCGTGAGTCTTCAGGAAGCCAAGGATATCGTTGTCGACAGTCAAGACCAGCTTGTTGGTACCCGCACTGTAGCTGCCCACATTGATCGTCGTGATAGAGCCCGTCGTCGCCTTGATGGCCAGTTCAATCCCGTTGCTCTGGATGTCCAGCTCAGAGAACTTGTACTCCTGCGTAGCTCCCAAGGTCAGCTTGCTGCCACTGAGCGTCAGCTTCGTCAGACCTCTACCATCGTCTCCGACCGTCTGCGCATCGATGGTCGCATCGCCTCCCAGCACCAAGCTGCCTACGCCGCTCAGGTTCGTAATCTTACCACCGCCGGTGAGCGTCAGTTGTCCATCCGTCACCGTCACGTTCGTTCCGGCTGTTGCGCCCAGCTCGTTGGTGATGGTCAAATCACCGCTCGCGACAGTCAACGTCGAACCGCTGAAGGTGGTCACGGTATAGGCTTTACCTCCCTCTGTCGCCGCCTTGCCCGTGAAGGTCAGATCCGTTGCGACAGTACCGCCAAAGTTGCCTTTCTCCGAAGTGTTCGAGTAAGTGAGGCTCAACGCACCGTTTCCTGGCACCTGACTCGTAATCTGTCCACTGCCCTTCAGGTCGGTCACACCCAAGGTACCGCTCAGGCTCAAGGTAGCGTCCTGATTCACCGTCAAAACGCCGGCGGAGCCGATCGCCAAGTTGTGCGTGCCGCCGTCCACAGTCAGGGCGCTCAGCGTCAGACTACCCTCAAAACTACTTCCATTCCCGGTCAGTTCCAGACTCAACCCTTCACCGCCGAGAGCCTCTGCGTCGCCCGTCAGCGATCCCGCTGTCAGCGTGCCCGTCCAATTCAGCGTACCACTGCCATTCACGGTCATCGTGCCACTCACGGTCGTCTCGTCTGCCAGCGTCAGGGTAGCGCCACCCGAAACCACGGCGCTTGCCATCGTCTGACCTGCCGCTGTGAACTCCTGCTCACCCTTGGTGACGGTGAGAGCCAGGTTTGTACCCAGCAGACCCGCGTAGCTGTGCTCGCTACTGCCCGTATCGTTGATGGTGATGTTCCCGGAGAGGGTAGTGTTTCCAACCGTGCCCTCGACACCAGCCACTTGCAGGCTGCCCGTGCCAGCCAACTGGGCAATACCGCTCAGTTCAACTGTTCCCACGCTCGATCCGCTCAGGGTAAAGCTCCCGCCGGTAAGGCTCAACTTACCTGCGCCCTCTAAACCGCTCAGCGTACCGGTCAAACTTTCTCCGGCATTGATACTGCCGCCGCCTGCACCCACACTCAACTTGCCGCTGTCGGTCAGCGTGTTCACGCCCGCGAGCGTCATGCTGCCGCCGTTCAAGCTCAGCGTACCCGTGAAATCAGCCAACGCCGCACCCAAGTTCAACGTGCCGCCCGTGGTTCCGAGCGTCCCGTTAAAGCCAGTAGCATCGAACGCCTGGATCGCGAGATTGCCACCGGTCGTAGAAATCACCGTACCCGTTCCCTTCAGCGAAGCCACCGTAGTCGTGCCGTTCACGGTCAACGTCGCACGCGTCTGAATCTCCGTCGCCGCCAAGTTTCCTGCGCCCATGGTCAG
>CANPYO010000079.1 GCA_947588645.1 uncultured Akkermansia sp.
CGCCAAACAGGCGCTGTCAACGCTGTGACGGGTAAAGGGCGCCATACAACAGTGGCTCGCGAGTTGCTTCTTCTCCCTGGCGGCGGTGTGCTCATTGACAATCCCGGTATGCGCGAAGTCCAGATGTGGACGGATGCCGCTACGCTGCGTGCCCAGTTTGCGGATGTGGAATCACTTGCCCGGCAGTGCCGCTTTGCCGACTGCTCCCACCGCGTTGATGCCGGTTGTGCTGTGCGTGCTGCTCTTTCGAGCGGCGTTCTTTCCCAAGAGCGTTATGAGCATTTTTTGCGGCTTGATGGAGAAATTGCCGCTCTTGAGCAAGGTGCCGAAAAACGTCGCATGGCTCTGGAACGCGTCTCCCGTCGTCAAAAGCACGGTCTCTTGCGCAATCCTTCCGACCGCGAAGAACTTTCTCACTCTCTCGCCCCGCACAGGCGTAAGTGGCAAACCGATGAACGCTGATTTTTATTCGCATTTTGGCTTGACTTTGCACGTTTCACTTGTTAACATCCCCATTGTCCTGTGAGAATGAAGCGAATGAACGCCTCATACGCAATGCCTTGCTACCCCCCCCTGTTGACCGCAATATATTGATATTACGGTTGTTGTGCTTTTTCCTCACGCCTTTTCCTTCCGCTTGTTCCTTGCGTTTTTTCTCTCTTTTAAATATCGAATAAGATATATTTATGAAGAATACCATACAAATAATAATACACACACTGATATTTGGCTCGCTTGCCTTGACCAGCTTGCAGAATGCCGCATGGGCGGGATACAAGCCGGTCGATGTTTCTGGTATCCAGGGCGAGCAACGCAAGCAGCTCGCTGAACTCGCCAGGAATGTTGGAAGGATGCCGGCTCAATCACGGGATGCGTTTCTGTGTGAACAACTGGGGCTTTGCTTTGCTGCGGATGGGTCACAAGTCATGTGGTGTAAAAAAAACAGACTAGGAACAACTGCCTCAAAGGCTTTTTTCGTTGGCAGGAGTGGGCGTCCCTTGCCCTTCGCTCAAGCTATCAAGGCAAGTCCGGTATGGAGCAAATGCTACGAGGCAAATTACCAAATTAATCAAACTAAGCCAGGGGCGATTTTCAGTTTCTTTAAAAAAGACGTTGACCGTGTCGTGCACAACACGGCAAAATACTTGATGAACGAGATGCCAGATGATATGCGCTGGTCATTGCTTGCTATGCTGGATAGGAAGCTCTACTATCAAGATGGTCGAAGCGCATCAGAGAAGAAGGTTGATTTTTCCTTGGAATGTGGCATCAAAGTCTCATGTTGGGGGGGGGATTGGGCGAATAGCTATTTTGTGGGTGCGAATGGAGAAGAAGCAAAGGTCGAAGATGCACGCAGGAAAGAAGGACGCTGGGAGCGGTACTTCAGGTGGTATGACATTGTGCTGCGCTGTGCTAATCTCGTGGGGAACAAAGACATTCTCGCCCTTTTCCCGGAGGAGGTGAAAGCGATGCGCAAGCACTACAAACAGAGGTTGGCGCAGGTGAAAGAACAGCAGGGTGAGGCTAATAAGGCCTTGCTGACAGCGGCGGATGAGATGCTGGCTTCGCTCCCGAATGAGGATTTGAAATACGCGAAAATAGCGGCAGCCATCGGGCTTTATTACCAAGTTCACGGTCGTGCTGGGTATAATTACGATTACGGCTGGCTGAATCCGAATGTGACAATCTACCTGCCGAATGGGAAAAAATTGGCCGGACGTGGAAATATAATGGGTGGTTCCAACCCCGGTATCTTGCAACAAATTCCTCACGAAGCGATTTTGGAGCACTACAGAGAGCCGATTACCCAGATGGCAAGGCATATAGCGGAGGATCGCTTCAAGGAGATGCCGCCCATAGTGCGAGACCTTATGAGAGCCGAACTTTCCGGTAATCTTATCAATGCGGATGGTTCACCGGCTCAAGATTTGGGAGGTGGCCATTCAACGATTGAAACTCACAATCGCACGTGGAAAATACCTGTGATCAGCGTCGACAAGTCTAAAACGTTTTTTGTGGACTCCAAAGGAAGAAAGTTACCCTACAGCATTTTTGATCAGTACATTGATTCATATGGGCAAACCTTCCGACTCATCCATCTTTGCACCTTGATACTCGGTCAGGACGAGGTGCTGAAATACATCCCGCCCGCGGGAGAAAATGAGGGGAAGGAATTGCCTCAGGCGTCACAAAAAACGGCCATGGGCAGCGCCACCAATGAACCTGCGTCGGCGCCCGCTGAAAAGTCTAAAACCCCGCAAAAATCCGCCATGGGCAGCACTTCTTTGGAAGACGCTGCTTCGCCCAAGGATGCGCAGTACGCGGAGGGAGTAGCTGCCCTACGCCGCATGCCGACCGCTCTGCGTCGCGCCTGGCTGGCGGAAAACATGGGCTTTTGCTATACGCAGAGCAATGCCCCTGCCTATACGGCGCCCCATATCGCGAATGATAACGCCCTCTTTGTCGATGAGCAGGGGAAGGAACGGAAACTCTCGGAGGTAGCAACCGACAAAATGGCCCCCGACTGGGTGGCAGCTACCAAGGCAGCGCTTACTGTGGGTCACGAACAGGTTGTCGCGCCCTTCAAGGAGGAGTTAAAAACTCTTGCCGTGCAAACAGCCACGTATATTTTGAACACTCTGCCGAAAGAAGCACGTAACTCGTGGTTAGCAGAAAAAAATAGGCTTTTCTTCCGATCAAACGGTCAGCCTGTTTCTCCAGTAGAGGGAACGTCTACCCTGGAAAGTGGCTTCCAACTCCAGTTCGTGAGGTATGGTGGGAAGCTCTTTTACAATCCCCAGGGCGAGATTACTCAACCAGTAGGCCCTCCCTCGAATGTTTGGCTGCGCCGTTGGCACATGCTTTTCCGCTGCGAAAATGTGGCAGGGATCGAAGCGATCAATGCCGCATTCAAAGCAGATGTGGATGCCATGCGTGCCGCCTATGAGAAGTCGCCCTTCTACAAAAAATAGGCAAGAGAAGAATCACCATTCGGAGACCTCGCGACTTTGAGCATCCTCGTAGGAGCCCATGATGATGCGGATAATGTCAATGATCTGCCAGATGAGGAAACCGCCGGCGGTGATCAGTTGAATGATGCCGGAGATGATTCTGCCGGTGTAGAAGCGGTGCAGACCTCCCAGACCGAGGATGAAAAGGAGACAGGCAAGGATGAGAGTAATGGTGCGCGAGCGGGGTGATACATATGTGCTCATGCCGTCATGCTAGCACAAGCGATTCAGCAGAGCGAGAAGATAGAAAATATTTTAGCTCGTATCACACGTGTCCCAATAAAATTTTCTCTGTGTTCATTCAACCCATCTCTCCTGCGTTTCCTATGAACAAAACTGCTGACGGTGTAAGGCGGTTAAGACAGCGCGCATGCGCTGTTCGCAATCGTACACAGACAAACGCATGTCCTAATGCGTTTTCCTTACGTTGTATTTGAAATTTTTGTGTGACAAGTATGGGAAAATCCTGTATAGTGCGTGGTATGACCCAGCCGGATTTTTTACCCGTTCGTGATTTGGACAGCCGAGCGATAAGACACTTACCGAAGAGAGGAGGAGTGTCAAGCGGCGATGTGGATGTGGATGCACAGCTCAACGAAGTAGCTCAGAAAATATGTGGAAGACACGATGTCGCGGTGGTGAAGCGTTTGCTGGGTGCAGCTTTGGATGCCGCGACGGGGGATATTGATGAACATGATTTGGAGATGATGACCCGCACGCTTGATGAAATGCTGGCGGCGGATAAGATGTTCTTGCCCTATCGCAATGTGCGCAAAATCACCTGCTTTGGCTCTGCACGCATCAAGGAAGATGATCCGGCGTACCAGCAGGCGCGCCAGTTTGCTCAGTTGGCGGCGAAACAGGGTTACATGATTATCACCGGCGGAGGGCCGGGCATTATGCAGGCTTGCAACGAGGGCGCCACGGAGCACTTTTCTTTCGGTTTGAACATCACACTCCCCTACGAGCAGCGTGCCAACCATGTGGTAGAAGGAAGCGAAAAGATGATGAACTTCTACTATTTCTACACCCGCAAACTCAATTTTTTGAAACAGACGGATGCTCTTGTTGCTTTCCCGGGAGGGTTTGGCACTATGGATGAAGTCTATGAGAGCATTACGCTCATGCAGACCGGAAAATCAACGTTATTCCCCATCGTGCTGCTGGATCCGCCGGGCGAGACATTTTGGGGACGCTGGGAGCACTTCATCCGCAAGGAGCTGTTGGCGGCCGGACTCATTTCCCCTGAGGACCTGAGCCTGCTTTATGTGAGCAAAAGCCCGGAGGACGCACTTTCTGTCATCGAGCGTTTTTACAGCTGTTTTCACTCCTACTACTTCAGCGGAGAGTTAGTGAACATACGCACCACGCGTGAGTTGACTGTGAAAACGCTCGACTGGATTCGCAAAACGTTTGCCGACCTCATTCCCAAGGCTGATTTGGTGCAACTGAGCTGCGACGAAACGGATCCGGAGCCGCGACTCGTGCAACTGCCACGTTTGCGTTTCACCCTGCGCCGTGGGAATTACGCGCGCCTGCGCGAACTTATAGATCTCATCAACGATGATTAATGGAGGAACTGTCATTCCCGTGAAAAAAGTCTTCATCTCAGGCGCTTTCAGTTTGATCCACGCGGGGCACTTGCAGTTTATGCGAGAGGCTCGTGCGCTGGGCGACTACCTCGTCGTCAGTTTCCCTTCTGAAGAGTTGCTTTGGACTCTCTACGGGCGTAAATCGGTGCTACGCGATGCGGACAAGGTCGCGCTGCTATCCGCGCTGGACATGGTGGACGAGGTGGTGCTCTCCACGGACAATGACGCCGATGTATCCTTCCGCAGTGCGTTTGAGAGAATACGACCGGCTGTCTTGGCGGTGACAACGGATGACCGTTATATGGAGGCCAAGCGAGCCCTTTGTGCTGAGGTAGGGGCAGAGTTTGTGGTGTTGGAGAAAACGGCGCCCAGCGGCGCCCAAGTCACCAGCAGCACCGATGTACTAAACCGCGCTAAGGCGCCTGCTCATGTGCCGTTGCGAGTTGATTTTGCCGGTGGATGGCTGGATGTGCCGACCAATGCGCGGGCAGGGGAGTATATCGTGAATTGTGCCATATCGCCCACGGTTTCCCTGCGTGAGTGGGAATACCGCCAAGGTGCGGGGTTGGGCGGAAGCGGTGCATGGAGTGTTCTTAACGGATGGGATCCCGTTCACTCGGAACTTGGGCTTGGCGTGGGGTGGCAGGATCCTGCCGTCATTGCAGAAACCGGCGCATGCGTCTGGAAATCCGGTGCGCGACCGGTGCTGGATTTTAAGAACACGGGCAGTTTCCTTGCCGGACGCATGGCGGTGTTTGATACCTGCATCCGCCATGATACCCCGGGCATTGCCTCTCTTCCGCATAATCTGGATGCCATTTCCCGCGCCGGACGAGTGGCTCGGCTCGGTGTGCAGCAACAGGATGTGACGGCTCTCTCTGTTGCGGTGCAAATGAGTTACCGTGCACAGCTTGACGAAGGAATGCGGCCATTGGAAGAGATAGGTCACTCCATGGCGCATAAGTACTGCGGCGGAGGTCATGGTGGGTACGCCCTCTACATGTACGCAACGCCTGAAGAACGCGAAGAAGCGTTGACTGCATGCGAAAGTCTGTATCCAGTGGAGCCGTATTGCCGCACTTTTGGGCGCGATGAGGCCGTACCATGGGAATCTGCTTATCTGGATCGCCTGCACCACAGCCATATTCAAAAATAAATGGGTTAAATATGAATAAGGAAACAGGAAGACCTCGCGTGATGGTTTCCGGCTGTTTCGATGTGCTGCACAGCGGGCACATCGCCTTTCTGGAGGAGGCGGCAAGTCATGGAGATGTATATGTGTCTCTCGGTTCCGACAGGACGATCATGCAACTCAAGCACCGAGCCACTCTGTACAACGAGCAGGAGCGTCAATACATGCTGGAAGCCTTACGTTGCGTGAAGAAGGTGTACATTGGGCCCGGATCTGGCAAGCTGGACTTCGCACCGCTGCTCGACGTGATAAAGCCGGATATATTTTTCGTAAACAGCGATGGTTCCGATGACGAGAAACGTGCCTTCATCGAATCGCGCGGCATCCGCTATCTTGTCAGCTCGCGTGTCCCTCACGGCAACTTGCCCAAACGCTCCACAACTGCTATACGCCATCAGCTCGGTTCGTAAATAGGAGGAATTCCCCATATGTTTCCGCTTCGCAATTGCCTTAAGCTCGCCGCATGAGATTTTGTTCAAGGCGGACGCATTTGAGAGAAGTTAAACAGCAGACAAAAGACTCTTATTGACTGATATCATTGCTTATACATATCAAAAATCATAACAACAAGCGGTCATCATGATGATGACTCCCAAGGAGTCTCTGCATACATTAATGATTCGAAAAAAAACTGTGCAACGTTCACGTTATCAATAAATCATAAATTATGGACCTGTCATGCTACATCACACGCCGATAACCGGGTGTTGGGATCGCATTTTCTTGTGACGGATGTGGATTGCCATGCAATGAGTGTATAAAAGTTTGCTTCAGGGGGGAAAAGGGTGTAGAATTGCAGCGTACGGTATGAAAGAGACCCTCGTTGATATCAAAGAACGGCGCAGTTGTCGAAAATACACCGCGGAACCTGTTGATCGTATAGAATTGGAGAAGGTGTTGGAGGCTGGGACTTATGCTCCCACCGGGCACGGTTCGCAATCTCCCCGTATGGTAGTGGTCACGGATGAGACGCAGCTTCGGGAGCTTTCCCGGCTCAACGAGCGGGTGTGGGGCAAGGCGATAGACCCCTTCTACGGAGCGCCCGTGGCGGTATTTGTGCTTGCTGACAAGGAAGCGCCTACACCGCTGCAAGATGCGAGTCTGGTGATGGGCAATTTGATGCTCGCGGCTCATGCGGTTGGGCTCGGATCCTGCTGGATCAACCGCGGCAAGGAAATGTTTGAACTTCCGGAAGGGCGAGCCATTATGGAACGCTGGGGAATCGACCCTGCCCGCTATGAGGGATTGGGCATCTGCATCCTCGGGCATCCCGCTGAAGGTGGTATAACCCACGCGAAACCACGCAAGGTCGATTACATCATCTACGCCTGACACCTCTTCGCCCCTATGCCTGAACCTGTTCCATCCCTCTATTCCCGACTTTCTGAGGCTCCCGTCGGCGAACAGGAAATCAATCTGCGCCCGCCCGATTTTAGCGAATTCTGCGGTCAGGAAAAAGTAAAGGAGCGACTCATGCTCATGGTAGCGGCAGCCAAACAACGCGGCGATGTGCTCGACCACGTGTTGCTCAGCGGCCCACCCGGGCTAGGCAAAACAACGCTTGCTTACATCATTGCGCATGCGGTAGGACGCAATCTATACATCGCTTCCGGACCGCAAATTGAAAAAGCCCGCGACTTGGCCGGTCTGCTCACAAGACTGGAGGAAGGGGATGTGCTTTTTATTGATGAAATTCACCGACTCAACCCTGCGGTAGAAGAATATCTGTACCCCGCGATGGAGGATTTTCGGCTGGATATCATGATTGACCAAGGCCCGGCAGCTCGTTCTGTGAATATGCGCCTCAAACCCTTTACCCTCATTGGCGCCACCACTCGCAGCGGAATGCTGACTGGCCCGCTGCGCTCGCGCTTCGGAATCGCCAACAGATTGGATTACTACACGACAACTGAAATTTGCCATATCCTCACCCGGTCTGCCGGGTTGTTGAACATCGTGATCACCCCGGAAGGTGCGGAGGCTATAGCACGCCGTTCCCGCGGCACGCCCCGTGTGGCCAACGCACTGTTGCGCTGGGTGCGCGATTACGCTCAGGTACGCTCCGACGGTCAAATCACCGCCGAGGTGGCGGAAGGTGCGCTGGAGATGATTGACATTGACGCCGATGGGCTGGACGAAATGGATAAGCGTATCTTGGAAACGATGATTTACAAGTTTGACGGAGGACCGGTTGGACTGTCCTCACTCGCTGTGGCACTGGGGGAAGACGCCTCCACGCTGGAGGATGTGCACGAACCCTTTCTCATCATGCAAGGCTATGTCAAGCGCACGCCTCGCGGGCGCGAGGCAATGCCTGCAGCCTACGCAAAACTCGGCGTGGCGATGGTGCGCGGTGATCAGGGGCAACTGCTCCTCTAACCTTTTCCTCGACATGAAAAGCACGTTGCGTTTTTTGGTGGCTTCACTGTTGAGTGTGCTCATCGTACAGTGTGCGCAGCAGCAGATGCAGCGCCAGGTTCTCGAATCGCACACGGTGGTGTTGGATATCGGTCACTACTACGTCTCGGGTCGCGGCGGACAAGGCGCGCGTACCCCGGATGCCACGCAGGGCGGAGCGTTGGAGGAATGTGAATTCTGGTACAAATACGCCGGAGAAGTGAAGAATGCCATTGAACAGGCTGGCTACAAGTGTGTGGTCATTAACCGCGGCGATATCCCGACAGATCCCGCGCTAGCGGCGGAGGCCAAGCGCACGGGAGTCATCCAGGTTAAGACCCCGCAGCCTGCGGCGGTGTATCTCTCGCGCCATCATCCAAAGCGAATGGCTGTGGGTATCCTGAGCGCTGACTACGCTCTTGATTGGAAACCGGCTGCCGTCATTTTCCTGCACCTTAACAGCGATTCAGACACTTGGAAAATTTCCAACAAAGGAGCGTTTTACTGCAACAGAGTGGGTGTGCCTATGGCTACAGCGATGGCCAACCATTTAAACCGCACCATTTTCAACCGAACTATGCCCAACAGGGGCTTTCCCTGCGGCGTGGTGATCCGCTCCGATGGACACAAAGGAGGCGGCGACTGGCTCAATACCTGCAATGATTCTTGGGTTCCGGCGCTCATCACCGAGATTGCTTTCGTCTCCAACCCGGAGCACGCTCGGTTTCTCAACAATCCTGCCAACGCTCGCCGATTTGCTCGCGCTATTGGTGAAGGCGCCGTACTCTACCTGCGCAACAGGTAAACTTTCCTTTGTCAATAGAGATTTTCCAGATAGAATAAGGTCATCACTATGAAAGGTATCGTACTAGCTGGCGGCTCAGGAACTCGGCTTTATCCCATCACTAAAGGCGTGAGCAAGCAGCTGCTTCCAGTTTTTGATAAACCGATGGTGTATTACCCGATTTCGACGCTTATGCTCGCTGGAATACGGGAGATACTCATTATTTCCACCCCGGAGGATCTGCCAAACTTTCAGCGCTTGCTTGGCGACGGAAAGAATTGGGGCGTAAGCTTTTCCTACGCTGTGCAACCTCGTTCGGAAGGGTTAGCTCAGGCTTTCATCATCGGACGGGATTTTATCGGGAATGATTCCGTATGTTTGGTGTTGGGGGACAACCTCTTCCATGGTGCAGGATTTTCTGAATTACTGCGCCGTGCCGTCGAGCAAACAGGAGAGGGCAACGCAAATATTTTCGGGTATCGCGTGGCTGACCCGGAGCGATATGGTGTTGCCGAGCTGAATGCCCAAGGAAACTGCCTTTCCTTGGAAGAGAAGCCGAAACGACCCAAATCCAACTACGCTGTGGTGGGACTGTATTTTTTCCCGAACGACGTCGTTCAAATTGCAGCCGGTATCAAGCCTTCTGCCCGCGGCGAATTGGAGATTACCTCTGTCAACCAGGCCTACTTGCAGACAGGAAGACTGAAAATACAAACTATGGGACGCGGGTACGCCTGGCTGGACACAGGAACTCACGATTCTCTCTCCGAGGCGTCCACCTTTGTGGAAGTCATAGAGAAGCGAACCGGCAGAAAAATCGCGTGTCCGGAGGAGATTGCCTGGGAAAACGGTTGGATTGACTCCGCGCGGTTGCAAGAGCTTGCAGAACCCATGCTGAATAATGAGTATGGGCGTTACCTGATGACGCTAGCTGGGCAGAATGCACTCACATGGAAGTAACTTCTACAGCCATTCCAGAGGTGCTCACCATCGAACCTCGTGTGTAAGTTGGTAAGCGTAGTGAGCGGAGGTGTTCTGGATATAGTTGGCACGGTTCTCCCTCCTACGGGGGGCACGTGACCGCGGGGGGTAGCGAGGAAAATAGTTGCTGATTATTTATTCATTGCCAATTGTTTATGAAAAACGGTAAAATAGACATCATGTTTTTCTTGCATGCTACTCAACGTCAGTGATATTGGATACGTTCGACCCGCCTCCCCGCGCAGCGCGTGCGGGCCTCCCGAATAGTAATTTGCAATTCGTAAACAGCAACTGCATTTTCTAATGCGGTTGCGCTAGATTTTCGGCTTGCCAATGAGCGAACGGGGTACTATACTATGAACATGGAGTGGGATGACAGGTTTATGGCGATGTTCGCTGAGATGGTTGCGCGCTTCCATACGCAGGATACGACCAGTGGGGAGAGATTTGTCCTGCCTCATGAACAGGAGATGCTGGCGAGTATTGGATACACGCCACAAGAAATATACGGCTACGTGGAAGATTATGCGCAGCTCGGAGACCCATCACCGAGTACTATTCTGCTTATAGCTGCAGCACGACGTTCCTTTTTTCTAACAGTGCAGCGTGGCATTGCCGGTTCTGCTCAACTGCGTGAGACAGATCTTCCTCGTGAAGACGAAACTCTCCAAGATATCAGCTACTTGCCGCGTATCATCCGCAAGGCTGAGGCCAAGTTATACGGCACGCTTCCATCGGGCGTCATGTTTTATTGCGCCAAAGATCGAGCTTTCCTGCGTTCGCATGGGGGTATTCATCCTGCTGACTTTTTGTACGTGGTGTGGGGAGCGCACGGAGACCGACAAAAAGTTATATCCTACGTGTTGCGCATGATGTCCTCTCCAAAGGAGCGTAACGACGACAAGCAAAACGCCTGAGATCTATGCCTGCAAGCTCCCGTCCAGAAACTTCTTCCCGCGCACCCGCTGAGAGTCAGCCTGAGGAATTCGAAGATCTTTTGTCCTCCCAGAGGAAAGCGCTGGAAGAGATGTCGCAGCATTTGCTGGATAAATTGGATGTGATGGTGGTCGAGCAAGAAACGCGAGCCAAGGAGTTCGCACAGCGAGTGCAGTCCGTATCCTCTCTTCCGCAGCAGGGAGATTGGGGGGCGTCCGTTAAGCCTTCTCTGGAACAGAAAGTTCCCGAAAGGCCTCCGCAGAGGAATGTAGATCGGGAAACGCCGCCAAGAATGAGTCACGGACCGCAAAATTCATCCAAAGCTTTTGGCACACGCGAGCGCTTTTCTTCGCTCAGCGAAAAGACCATGAAATGGATAACGGAAGATGCGGCGGATCTCTCGGAAAAGGCAAACAACAAGGGCTGCATCTTTTTAGTTGTTGTTCTTGTCATCATTTATACAATCATGAAATTCCTATAAAACATGAGCGCAATACTGGAGAAAAAAACGTGGATCTACGCCGGGTGGATGAGCTATGCAGCCATAGTCGTTCTGCTGCTGGCGGCGTGCGGGAAGGAGAAAGAACAACCCCGAACTGCTTCACCGGAGGTCATGACGTTCCCCCTCCTGCAGCAGGAGGTGACCGACACCAGAGAGTGGTTTGGTTACTTGCGAGGCAT
>CANPYO010000080.1 GCA_947588645.1 uncultured Akkermansia sp.
GAAGCCGACGATGTGGTGGAGTGCATCCACCAATTTTGCGAACGACACCACATCGATATACTCGTCATCGGCAACCGGCATCACTCCCTGCTCTCTTCCATCCTGCTCGGCAGCACGGCTGCAAAGCTTGTACGTACGGCAAACATCCCTGTGACCGTGGTGCCCTGCACGCCTTTCCACCGGTAAGCATGAAGTTGATTTTCACAGGCGATGTAGTTGGAAGCACCGGCCGCAGAGCGTTGAAAATGGCGGTGGATCAATGGCGACGAATGTATGATCCCACGTTGTTTATCGTCAACGGAGAGAACGCGGCGGGAGGACGCGGCATCACCCCAGCTGTGGCGCACCAAATTCTGGACTATGGAGTGGATGTGATCACCCTTGGAGATCACGCATGGGATCAGAAAGAATACATAGAGCATGCCGATGAAGAAACCCGTGTGTTGCGACCGCATAATATGCAACTCGGCACACCCGGGAACGGGAGCATTCAACTAACAACGCCGATGGGACAGGTGGGAGTCATCTGTCTGATGGGGCGCAGCATGATGCGCCAAGGAGCGCTGAATCCGTTTACAGCAGGTTACGATGAAGTGGTGCGCATGCGCGAGCTGGGAGTGCGCACCATTTTGGTGGACTTCCACGCCGAATCCACCGGCGAAAAAGTTGCGCTGGGACGTCGGATGGATGGATTGGTGAGCGCCTTGCTTGGCACGCACACGCATGTGCAGACGGCAGATGCCTGCATCCTGCCCGGTGGCACTGCATACATGACCGACGTGGGGATGTGCGGCAGCAGGGATGGGATTATCGGCCGCGAGGAGCAGGCGGTGTTGGAGGGGATGGTGAGCGGACTTCCCTGCAAGCTGCCGATTGCCGGGTGGCCGGCAAAAGTGAGCGGTGTGCTCGTGGAAACCGAGAACGAAACGGGACGAGCCACGATGATTCAGCCGCTGAATCTCGAACTGCAAAGGGAATGATGCCGGACGAACAGAGATTCGGCGGTATTTGCCGACTGTACGGAGGGGAAGCGGCAAAACGCATTGCCAATGCACGCGTAGCCGTGGTGGGCATCGGCGGCGTAGGCTCTTGGGCAGCGGAAGCGCTGGCGCGCAGCGGTGTGGGCAACATTATTCTGATGGATGCGGATGACATTTGCGTGACCAACACCAACCGCCAAATCCATGCACTCAGCGGCAACTACGGTAAGATGAAGGTGGAAGTGATGGCGGAACGCCTGCGCACCATCAACCCGGAGGCAGAAATAACAGCCCTGCCCTCTTTCTATAAAGCGAGCAAGCCGGAGGATTTGTTTTCGCTTGAGCCTGAGGTGGTGGTGGATGCTATCGACTCCATGCATGCCAAAGCTCACCTGATCGCCGAAAGCCGGAAACGGGGAATTCCCGTCGTGACATGCGGCGGAGCAGGAGGAAGACAACGCGCCGAGTGCATCCGTCTGGCGGATCTGGCACGCACCACAAATGACCCTATGCTGGTGCGCCTGCGCAAGGTTCTACGGCAAGAATACGGTCTGCCTCTGGGCGACCGCTGCCCGGAAATTGGCATTCCCTGCGTGTACAGCACGGAAGCGCCGGTGTACCCGCAATGCGACGGCAGCGTGGGAGCTCAGCGCCCGCCCGGGCAAGTGGGCGGCATCGGCTGCGCCGCAGGATTCGGGTCCGCTACGCCCATTACCGGCTCCTTCGGCTTTTTCGAAGCATCTGCTGCTCTTCAATTCATCATCGATAAAACTCATGAAGTTTAACCCGCACAACGCCCGCGCGAACAAACATGTGTCCCCCCCGGCTTTCACGGAGCGCAAGCCCACTCAGGTCGTCGTTCCCTCCGCAGATGAAGGAAGATTGCGAGAAATACTGGCCGAGCACCCTGCCGGGCTGTACCTGGTGCTCGATTGCGTGCAGGATCCGCATAATTTGGGGGCGATTCTGCGTACAGCGGACGGAGCAGGAGTGGCGGCGGTAATTGCGCCGCGGGATAAGTCTGTGGGTATTACCGAAACGGTGCTACGGGTGTCCGTAGGCGCAGCGGAAGAAGTACCCTTCATCCAGGTAACCAACCTGGCGCGAACCTTGCGCGATATGCAGCAGGCAGGCATTTGGTTGGTAGGCACCTCTGACAAAGGCGATCGTTCGCTATATGCCACTGACCTGCGGGGGCCCATCGCCATTGTCATGGGATCCGAAGGCGATGGCATGCGGCGTCTCACAGAAGAAACGTGCGATTTCCTGGTACGTATCCCCATGGCGGGCAGTGTTCCCTGTCTGAATGTATCGGTAGCCGCGGGGGTATGCCTGTATGAGGCCGTTCGGCAGCGGCAGCAACCAACCGCGTAAGATGCCCACAATTCTGCACATTGAGCCGCCGCCGGGCTGCACCGTGCGCGTTATTTCCGACCTGCATCTGGCGCACAAGCGCAGCTGCGCCCCTACCCCGCAGCGGCTCATGGAAAGCATGGGCGGCGTTAACATGCTGGTGCTGGCAGGTGATACGGCCGAAACGCGAGAGGCCTGTGCCGAGCGAGAACACAGCATCCAACTGCGCGCCGAACTGCGTGAGTTGTGCCGACAGCGCGGGGTAGAGCTTGTGGAACTTGCCGGCAACCACGACCCGGACATAGAAGCCCAGCTCGCGCTTCTCTGGGGAGGGGGAGTCGCGATCATGCATGGGCACAGCTTACTGCACCGCGTGTCACCATGGAGTCGGGAATACGATGCCTGCTCGGGAGAGGTGAAACGCCTCATTGCCGAGTGCCCGCAAGCTGCATACAATTTGGAAGAAAGGCTGAAACTCACCCACGAACTTTCCAAGCTGCTTGGTCGCCACGTACCCGCCGCGAAAGTTCCGCCGGCGCCGCGAAACCTGTTGCGCGAAGCCTACCACTGCTTTTGGCCGCCAAAGCGTCCGTTGAGCATTGTGGCGGCGTGGCTCACCTGCGGACTGAGGGCGCAGGCCTTTTGCGAGCGATATATGCCCGGAGTTGAACTGCTTATCATCGGCCATTTTCACCGCAGTGGACAATGGAAGGGCGCCGGACGTCGCATTTTGAATACGGGAGCGTGGTTTGAGCACGCCACCCCCTACGCTGTGGACATGCGCGACGGACAACTGCTCAGCTACCGACAATGCGGTTTCTGAGCAGAAACGCGCGCGAGGATTGCAAAATTAAATGCAACAGGTCATCGGTTCAAAAAAAGGGGCGCCGATTGGCTCGTTGCATGGTATATTAACTCCTTCAATAACCAAACCAATTACGAATCAAGACGCCCAAACCCATTATAGAGAGTCATAGGCGCCTTTGCGATGGCAGATGCGATTCCTCCGAGATGTACACGTGGTCTTGAAGAATGCGCCTACGAGGACTCGTGCGAGTAGTGCAACGAGGTACCAGAGGACAAGCTCTGCAATGTTTCTATTGTAGATGATGTCGGAAATGATGTGATCGACGTAAGAATATATTGCATTAATGGTTGTTTGGTTGGGTTAGTTGTTTATGGTTATTAGATGCTTCCTTTATTTAATAATCCAGTTTAACGAGGAAGTAAAGGACTACGATCATTGAGATTGTAAATGTAAAAGCATAAACAGGCTTTTTATAAATCCAATTCATTAGTGATCCCAGTCCGTAGAGCTCTGCCCCGACG
The DNA here is from genome assembly GCA_947588645.1 of uncultured Akkermansia sp. Lineage (GTDB taxonomy): Bacteria > Verrucomicrobiota > Verrucomicrobiia > Verrucomicrobiales > Akkermansiaceae > Akkermansia. Next base: position 3,663 of record CANPYO010000080.1, read on the forward strand.
AAAGCGAAGAACAGTATATAAAGTGCCTCAGTAGAACCTGGCACTGTTATCAAGAAGTTAAGCACAGCAGCTATCAAATTACATCTGTCACAGACTGGTCCAAGACCTATAAAAAAAAGTAGTCCACCTATCCACAATCTTCCTAATGAATTCTTATGCCTGATACCATAGAAGAATCCAGCCAAGCCCATGACAATAGGAAGCAGGAATCGTTCACCGATTACCCACTCTAATAATCCCATATACCCGACAAACCCCACGATATAGATATGAGTCAACGAAATCTTCATGATACGCGTAGCGAATCCTCGCTCGCGCAATATCAAACATACCAAGAGAAAAAGTCCCCCGAGCACACTTATATCAAAATATTGCCACCCGCTCAGCAGCCTCTCTAACCAGCCTTGCCACCAAGCAAACAACAAACCGCCTATAGCCCAACTGGCATAAGCAGCCCCAATATGCGCAGCAAAATCTCTTATGAGCCTTCCACATATCAAATACCCGAAAAGGAACAACACTCCAAACAGGGGCATCTCAAAATAGATGTAGATGTCATTGTCATTCCCACCGGGCGCGTACCAACAAACGATCGAAGATACAACTCCAATTACTCCGAATGCGATCCACCATTTAGCAAAATCTCTTTCGCGCCTTTCCAATATCAAATACCTTAACAAAGGTAACAAACCATAAAGAGTTAATAACCAAGGAAGAGTCTTATCGACTAGAAATACGAAACAAAGGATTGTAACGAGCCCATTTGCCCCGAATGTAATCCACCACTTGGCAGTACTACTAACGTGCGTTTCCGGTGTCATAGTGTCTTTCATTGTCTCTCTTGTTATATGGTGGGGTGGTTCATTTAAGTGCTTGCGTTCAATCGTGTATTGATAGCTGAAGAAATATCCGGAGAAATAAAACTTTGGTATATAGGATACTTTCAAGAAATATCTAGTGCGAAATGTGATGACTAAAGCCTGTAGGTTCCTGCTCCTTTTTTCTCCACGATTTCCATAATACGATCTACCACGTCTCCAATCGCTTCAATCTCTTCTTCGGGCATAGAATTGCTCTCATTTTTCCCACAACCGGATACGAAAAAAGCGGATGAAATTGCGAAGCACAGCAACACAAAACTAACTATTCTCTTCATCTTCTCTAAAATGTTCGTTTGTAAGTTTGTCTAACAGTATTTTCTATACTTAAACTCATTCCCCGACCTGTCAGATGTAGTCCTCCTCATGTTTTGCCTTCGTGATTGACCTGTGTGATCGGTCTGCCAGCACTCCGTTTTTATCCCCAATCACTTCTCCGCTAAATCCGAATCACGCAGCAGCTTCTCCTTGCGAAGGTTTATCTCCTTCAAAAGGTGGTCGATGATCTGTTGCGACGCCTCCTCTGCCTGCCGAGCAATGGAACAACGCGCGATGACTTTATGCCATATTGAGAGAATCCAAAGCAGTACGGTCGTTGCTGCCAAAGCGAATAATCCTACCAATCCCCACACAATGCTCTTCACAATGTCATAAACATTTCTCACCTTGGTATAAACTTTCATCACCTCGTTAACAACAGGCTTGAGGCTGGCGTCGTACACACCCTTCACTAATTCTCCGAACAAACCGTTATCGGACGATTTATTTGGGGAAGAGGGAAGTTGTATTTCCGGTCGATTATATATGTCCCACGAACATTTGACAACATCCCACAACATTATCATGCACACTAACATCAACGCGATGACCAATATCGACACGATAACATCAGCAATCAGCGCTAATGACAAAGTCTTTTTGTTGCGCGATATTTGTATATTCGGAATTCTTTTAAACTTCAACAATCTTCCATGTCTGCATCCACCGTGGACAAGAATTACATCATCGAGATCGTGAGAAAGATCGCGCCTACACATGCGCAGAGCCTCTCTCCCAACCAATTCCGCATCCCGCTCCCGCAATGCTCCGCGATATGGCAACGCGAGGGCATCAAACATGCCGGCACTGTCAATACGAGCATTCACACGACGCTGCAAACTCGCCGTTACACTCTCTCCTACGTCATCCAGAGTCTCCTGTACACAGTCATCCCACTCAGATTCCAAGTCGGAAAGGCATTGCTTATTTTCTAGTGTATTTATAGAAGTATTCATGATAAATTGTTTTGTAAGTTTAGTTGATTTTTTGTGTTACTAATGAAGTTCTCCTTCCTTTCTTCGTCCATGGTTTCACCATTCCGTGATATCCCGCCCCTGGGCATCATCGAAGGATCCGAACAGGATGCGGATAATATCGATGATCTGCCAGATCAGGAAACCGCCACCTGTCAGAATTTGTAAAATACCTGTAAAAATTTTCCCCGTGTAAATACGGTGCAATCCACCGCAACACGAGCAAAACAACAAACAGGCTAATATCAACGTCACCGTCCGTGACCTGGGCGATATATTTTGTTCCATGTTCATATATTTTGACGAATAGTCTTTCATTGAAGCTCTTCAGACTTGTCTTGCGCTTTCTTCCTTCTCAACCATCTCAATGGCCAGAGCAGAATCCAGGCAAGCCCTGCCTTGATCTCTGGCTTGAAATACCAGAGGAAGAAAGCGACGATGAGGACGATAATAATGGAAGTAATGGGGTGATCGAGTGCGCCACCGACAACGGCACGGAAGCGAGGACTGAGGATGTAGGCGCCGGCAACTCCGGCGATGACGGGGTGACGCCCTGCCCATTGAATAACTTGCGTAGCCGTTTCCTTCGTCAACTTGCCGACATCCTTCCAATCAGAGAAACGTCGGAGCCACTCCGGAGGGAGATTTTTTATCGATTTGGCAGCGTCGGGAGCAAATTCGAGGAGCTCACCCCCCATCTTGCCGTGTTTAAGAAGAATCACCGTGGCATCATCACCATACTTTCCCACCAACTTGCGGGCGGCAGGAGACTTTAATACCTGCACAAGAGCATCTTCCCCTACTTCTCGTGCCATCCTAGCAAACTCCGGGCTTCTTTTAACAGCGGCACGTACGGCTTGACGGGCGACCTGTCCCGTCGTCTCTTCGGCTCCCTCTCGAAGCATCAATTTTGTAAGAATCTTGACGCCCTGCTCCACCACCTCGACCGCACCTCGACCGGCAGAAGTCACCACATTTGCCTGAGCCACTCCCCCAAGCGAGGTAATCAAAAAGCCGCCAACAATGGCGATTCCCGTTATTATTTCCCGTATTCTTCTCATGGCTTTTTGTATGTTAAATCTGTTCGTTCTATTACCTTTGTTACGTTTGTTGTTTACAAAAACTTAGAATCGCGGAACGTCACAGACTAAGGCTCCTTGTGGCGTAAGACGAATGTATATCTTTTTGCTATTGTTATCATGTAAAATCGCTTGTAATATATTTTTTCATATACGTCTAAAGAAAACCTCCTATGAGAGTCACCCACTTTTTGCAGTTTTGACATACAAAGTAAGGAGCAGGTAGGAACACAACAGAAAAGATATGATAAAGATCAGAGTAGTGAGAATAGGATGTGGGGGAAAATTGCTTCCCTCTTCACACAGCCAAGTCGTAATAGAAATAGAACTCTCTGTCGCACTTGAACCCGTGACCTTTGTAGAAAAAAGGATCTGGGGAAGAGTAAGCAGAACCGAGACAAGCAAGACATCACTATCCTTCTTATTTTTACGACACGAGAAAGCACTTGATATACACAATCCTAACCCTGTTCCCCACAGTCCACCAAGAATAATAGCTTGACCTAACCTGCAAACCCCTTCTGCACCTCTTATATTCTCAAGAAGTCCTTCAAGTATTTGATCCGATGCTTGTGAAAGATACGCAAATTCCCAAATAAACCAGGGCGAAGCAATCAAGAGCGATTGTAACAGTGTTAGAAGAAAAAAGAAAACAATCTTCGAAGTAAGAAAGGAGAAAATTGAAACCCCTCTCGTTTTTTCCTGTAAAAGGATGTCTCTTTCCGTCGTAATTTCGCAGCAGGTCTGATTCGTACATAGCCAAATCATTGTTATGCAACTAAAAAGCCGATAATCAGGGCCATCATTACCTACTGCGATACGAATAAGAACACCGACTATGAAGGGCAAGAGAAAATACGCACCTATCCCCACCCACAAACTCGCCGTGTTCCATCGTTTACAGAAACGAATAGACCAGCACCGGCGCACGAGTGTACACACGTGAAAGAGTGTTTTTTGCATCTCGGCGAAGAATCGCTCATAGCACAGATTTTGTGTCTTTGATTTATCTTTCATCTTCAATCAGAATTGAGCTTTGCAAACAAATCGGCCAGTTCTGCACCAATATCTCTACCATTACCATCTTTACTACCAGAGACCTCTAGTTGCTCCTTCACTTCATCCAGCGTTCCGAAGTACACCTGCTTGTTTTTCCTAATAGCAACAATTTTGTCAGCCCGCAGTATCGCGAGAGGTGAATGCGTGATAAGTACTACGGTTTTTTTGTATATGCTTGCCTGTTCCTTCAATACCTTGATTATTTTTTCTTCGTTTTCTGGGTCTAACCCGGCCGTTGGCTCATCCAAAAACAACACACGAGGATCCTCAATGAGGGCCGCAGCTATATTAGCCCGTTTCCTCTGTCCTCCGCTCAGAGAGCCGACGACATTTGTCAAGTTCTCCTCGCCTTCCATGGCAACCATGCGAAGAGCACGCGTGATGTATGCCTTACGTTCTGCCTTGCTCTTTGAGATCCAAATAAGCGAGGCGATGTATTCTAGCCCCTTATATAACGATAATTCCTCATGAAGCGCATTATCTTGGGGAACAAACGAAAACATATTTTGTTCAGCAGCTTCGCCGGGGGAAAGTTTCTTTTCCCCTCTCACGAACCAAACTTTCCCTCCTGCCTCTCTTTTCCGTCCGATCAGGATGCTCATAAACGTTGTTTTGCCCACCCCGCTGCCGCCAATAATCGCGTAAACTTTTCCGGGTTCAAAGGAGCACTCTGCATCCTTAAAGAGAACCTCTCTTTTCCCGTATTGCGCTTTAAGATGATCAACCTCCACGCAACATCCCTCGTTTTGAGAAAAAGGTTCAAGTTTCTCGTCCGTAAAGATGTAGGAGTAGGATGTGCCAGGATTTTCTGTATAGACTGTGACTATGTGACCGGGCAAGAGTTCGCATTCAATAACACGTCTATAATCAACAAGAATACGGTTTCGACATCCTGAGGCAGGAGTTAAATTCCACTTTTTCCCCGTTCTCTTAATGATACCGACACAATACTCTTTCTCCTTAAATCTAAGTGAACGACTTATCTGAGGTTTTTCGCCGGGGCGGTGAACTTGAACTATATAGGAGGGGTAACGAGCATCTAATTTCAATGCAGACTCTGACTCCTGCGGTAACGCTCTACGACATTTCTCCGGCGGCTCTGACTTAAAGAAGCCATTTTCATCTATGAGATCCTCTTTTTCCGAGACACAATAGGCATCGCCGAAAAGATCAGAAGGCGGGCTGAAATCTTTCTTGCATTGAGTGCATCTATACGTATCACATAGCCTAGCAGTTCCGAACGTTTTGCGGCACCAAGGACACAATAGGGTGTACTTATTCATGTCCATCATTCACACATTATTTCTTTGTATCTTCCACCTTACATGTGTAGTGGATCTCGAACTCCGGTTTGGTTTTGAAGCGTGTATTGTAGAGCAAATGCTTGTCATCAATTTTATCATACTCGGCATTTCCTGAAAGACGAGCTTCAACAATAGTACTAGTACTTTCAAGCATTATACACCTCCCTGTGACATTGGAAATATTGCCACAGAGCGTTTCCCCGTCTTCCTCCGGAGCCACAAGGTTTGCTTTTCCTTGCTCTAATTTGAGAATCCACGCATTTTTCCCTTTATAATCCTCATCCTCGTCTCGCCCTAATACGATAGCACCCTGAGGTTTCGCACGTAACCTTGAATCCAATAAGCCGCCCAAAACTGCAGCATCAACTCGCCATTTTTCATCAACCTCGACTTCATGATCCACCGGAAGTATATATTTGTCCAAGAGGTAATTCCCCCGAATAATGTACTCTTTCTCTTCATCCGAAAGCTGACATCCTATCGGAGTAAGTTTAGTTATACCCTTCCCATTTTCAAACTCGATGCGCACCGTTTTGCCCTGTAAAAGTTGAGGTATATGAAGCGCATGTCTGACGTCCATGAGTTTTTGATTGATTATTTTTTTAATATCAGGGCATCCCAACATTTCCAAAATTATCTGAACATTCTTCGCATCAATCTCTTTCTCATTGAGCGCCTCCCCCCACTCAACAAGTTTTTCGCTATTCTTCAAATATTGCCCTAGCGCGATAAATGCTGGCGCTATAATAGAGCCGCCATCCGCAGGAGCACCGAGCACTCCGGCTGCTTGCACGGCCAACCCGAGGATTGTATTAAGGGTTCGCAGCTGTTCGACAGGTAAACTCAAACCTAATTTTAAATCATCTGTATAGAGTGATTCGCCAACTTTCTTGAACGTGCGTTCTTCAACTATTTTTTTACCATCATTTTCCAGCACTTTCCCCTCACTATCGACTTCGTAATAGTAGGTGTACTTGCATCGTCCCTTAACATACCACCTTTCATTGATTCCCTCACCTCGTACTGTCCCGGCAATCGAGCTCTTATACGTCTTGCCGACCTCTCGTGCCTGTTGAATATTTTGAGGTTTGTTGTACTTGGCATAAGCCGGTTGCCAAGAGTCATCCAAGACATCGATGGATGCTATATCGCTTGAACTGTCAGCATCGCTGGATGCTGACACCGGAGCGGGACTCAACATGATGGCTGTTCCCATCAAGACACAGAATATGGATTTAATAATTTTCATGTTTTTGGTGTGGTTATAAGTTCAGGTTGGTTTTCGATAAATTGAATCATGATTTCTTCATCAACTCCATCAAGCTTTATAGGCTCCGCCGAACGGACCTTTTTCTCAGATAACACCTTTTCCCCTTTCTGTTCCTTTTCCGAAAACCATAACGTCTTCCATGATCCCGGCTTAAGCAAATGCCACTCAATTGTTGTGCTGTTTGTTCCCCAAAAATCGCACCAGAATGGCTCACTCTCCTCATCCTCTTCCACCTTCAGTTCTTCCGTATTTTCCTTGTTCTCCAAATCCATGGATGAGTGTGTTATCGTCGCCTCATACTTAGGGGAATCCTTTTGCTGATTTTTTCGTATCATCTTCACAGACAAGTAGTATATGGTCCTGTCTTCTTCCTCAAACATGGTTCCATGGTACAGTCTCACGACATAGGTAACAGAAAAGTTTCAAAACATAGGTTACACATTTGATAGCAAAAATGGCATGATTTACACATGGCATGGCACATCGAGAACAGTAACCAAATGAAAAAAGAATTCATCAACAAGCTCATAGAGCCCGGAGTAAACAAGTCTGAGATATGTCGC
>CANPYO010000081.1 GCA_947588645.1 uncultured Akkermansia sp.
CATATGATTTGAAATCATATGGAAAGACAAACAGAAAAACAGGAACCGGGGATGGCACTCATACAGGCTCACGGGTTAGGACTGACAGAGGCGGCAGAAATAATCCATGAGTTGGCGAAATGTTTGGGCAGAGAGAGTGTCATAGATGCGAGGAAATGCATCCAAAGGCTGCGCGATGCGCGTGAAGTGCTGCAAGAAATGGATCCTCAGCTCACGTTGGAGAGGGGAGTGGAGTTTTTGCTGCAGGGGAAGCAGCATAGGCGTGCGACGACGCGTCGGGAATTGGAATATTACACAAAGAAAATTTTGATGTGCAACCCCGAACTTGCCAGACGCGAGATGCGCCATATCACAACGCAAATGTGTCGGGAAATGCTCGGGGAGACGTTTCAGAGGGCAAGCAGCCGAAGTAAAGCGCGCACCATCCTGCATGGATTATTTTCATATTGCTGTCGCATGGGGTGGCTGGAGAGGAATCCGGTGCAGCCCATCCAGGAGGCGCCCTCAAGGGAGCGGGAGAAGGAACCGCTCACGCTTGAGCAGATTTTGAGGCTCTTGCGCACGACGCTGATGCCGCAATACAGAGCATGTGCCCCGGCTGTTGGCATGATGATATGGAGCGGTATACGTCCGACGGAAGTGACGCGACTTATTTGGGGTAATATCCACATCGAAGCGCGCACAATAACTCTTCATGCGACACAGAGCAAGACGGGCGGTTCGCGCTGTGTGCATATGCCTGAGCCGCTTTTGCGCTGGCTCAAGCGTCTTCATCTCAACCCGCGCAAAGAGGAACGTATCTGTCCGAAGGATTGGATCAGACAATGGGGAAAATTGCACAGGGCCAGCGGCTTGCACCCATGGGTGCCGGACGTGCTACGGCATAGTTTTGCATCGTACCATGCCGCATATTACTGTAATATGGAGCGGCTGCAATACGAGATGGGACATCGCTCGTCCCAAATGCTGCGGTTCCGTTACATATCCGCATCGCATATATCACGCAAGGCTGCGCGTGCCTACTGGAGCGGCAGGTACTGGGACAGGCTGCTCAATTAGCGCCGTTGCACGCTCGAATCACTCCTTCGCTTCGGAGGACTCGGCAGTCGCAAAGTGACGCGACAGAAAGATGAACTGGTGCAGGATGGCGTTGTTCCAGTACGCGTAGTTGTGCGTGCCGGGGAAAGAGATGTAGGTGTGCGGAATGTGGAGGCTGAGCAGGCGGTGGTGTAAGTTTTCGTTGATTTGATGGAAATAGTCCTCTGTACCGCAATCAATCATCATGTCAAGCCCGGGGCGGATGAGATGCGTAAGATTGACGACATTGTATTCCTTCATGCCCTCGGCCTTCTCTTCAGCCTTGCCGAATATTTCCCCCGTTCCCCAACGGTTGAGAAAGGGGGTGAAATCCACGAGTCCGCTCATGGAACCGGCGGCGCTGAATATGTCTTGGTGCAGGATAGCGAGGTGCAGAGAGCCAAAGCCGCCCATGCTCAACCCGCAGAGGGCGCGGGCGTGGCGGTCGGGAATGCTGGGCAGGTGGGCGTCCACGTACTCCACCAGCTCCTTTGTCACGTAGGTTTCGTATTTGGAGGCAGAATTGACCGGGCTGTCCACGTACCAGCTGTTGCCGCCATCGGGGCACACAATGATGAGACGAAGCCGATCCGCCAAATCGGGAAGCTCGGGCTGCACGTTCAGCCAATCTCTCGGTACCATGTTGTAGCCGTGCAGCAGATACACCACAGGGAAGCGTTCATCCGCTGAACGGCGTTCCGGCGTAATCACCATGTTGGAGATCTGTTTCCCCATAGATGGGCTGCTGACGGCTACGTCGTTTACTTCCGCAGCATTCAGCAGAAAGCTTAGCAGAGCGACGGCGGTAAGAAGGAGCGTGAGGGCTTTTTTCATGGTCAGAGAGGTTTCTATTCGAACGTGCAGGGAACGCCGGGTGGCAGGGCGCGTAGAAAATGCCGCCCGTAGTATTTGCGACAGAGGCGCGAGTCCAGCAGTGTGACGGCTCCTGTGTCCGTTTTTGAGCGGATAAGTCGTCCTACCCCTTGGCGGAATTTGAGGATGGCTTCCGGCATGGAATACTCGGTGAAGGGTGAGCCGCCGCGCGCTTGAATATCCTCCGAGCGAGCTTCTACCAGCGGCGTTCCCGGCGAATCGAAAGGCAATTTGGTGACGATGACGTGCGAGAGCGCATTGCCCGGCACATCCACACCCATCCAGAAGCTGTCTGTTCCGAAAAGCACACTGCCTATTTTTTTGCGGAAGAGCTCGAGCATATCCGAGCGGCTGACGCCGTCTCCCTGCACGAGCATTTGCCAGCCATGCTCGGCGCAGGCGGGGCGCAGCGCCTCAGCCACATTGCGCAGGGTGCGGTAGCTGGTAAACAGCACGAAGGCGTGACCATCTGTGCTTTCCAGCGCATGCAATATGCGGGCAGGGAGCTCTTCATCGTAGCCCTCTTCATTCGGCAGAGGCATGCTGCGCGCCACGGTGACACGCATTTGGTGCGCGAAGTCGAAGGGACTGCCGATGCGGATGGTGTCAGCATTTTCCGCCCCCACGCGGCCGGCAAAATAGGCGGTTCCCATGTCGCCGGCGGAAAGTGTGGCGCTGGTGCAGATGCAGGTGCGACCGCTTTCAAAGAGCTTTTCCCGCAAGACGGGGGCAACATGGACGAGTGCGGATCGCAAAGTGAGAAAACGCCGCTTGTCATCCCGTTCACCCCCCCTTTCAGCCCAGTATACGGCATCGCTGATGTTGCGCAGCGCGATGACGTCCTCTGCTGCGGTGCGATAGGCAAGTAAGCGTGAAGCTGTGTCCATCAGTTCGGCACGCGTCACTTCATTTTCCTCGCCTTTGGCCATGGAGAGCACTTCGCGCTCCAGATCGCGCAGGGCCGGCGTGAGCACATCTTCGGTCCATTCCGGCTGACGGAGTCGCACTTCCGGTCGATTCTCCACGGCTTGAAAGCGAGCGTCGAGTGTGGCTCGGTCGAAAAATTCATCGGAAGCGAGTTGAGCTTCTTCAATGAGTTGAAGGAGGCGTGGCGTGGCAGCATGGCGTAAGGTCCCCTTGTGGGTGCGCGGGTTATAGAGGCGCCATAGATCGCGTCGTAACTCGGCTTCCGGCAGCACGGTGCCAAACTGGTGAGCGGCTACATTCTCGATGGTATGCGCTTCATCCAGCACCACAAAGTCGTGCGGGAAGATAAAGCCCATGTTCTCCAAATCTTCCTCTTCACCGTTCTCCATCGCCTGGTTGCGCGCTTCCTCCGTGAGGCTCATCAACCCGAAGAAAAGGGTGTGGTTGAGCACGACAAGTTCGGCGTCTTCCGCTTCGCGTCGGGCTGCCTGGTAGGGGCAATTCGGCCCACAGTTCCGCAGGGAACACACATAGTTCTCGCTGCATACTTGAGCTTTCACTTTTTCGGATACGCCCAATTCCGCAGGGATGGAGGAGAGCCAGCCTTTCCCGCAATCGTGCGCCCACTCTTGCACAGCGCGCAGCTGGCGCACTTCATCTTGATTAAAAAGATCCCTTGCCTGCTCTACGGCGCGTTGGAGGCGGGTACGGCACAAGTAGTGTGAGCGACCTTTGAGCAAGGCGGCGCGCACGGGAAGATCCAGGGCTTTCGCGGCGGTGGGTATATCTTTGCCGAAAAGCTGCTCCTGGAGATTGATGGTATGTGTGGAGATGACAGCTTTACGTCCGTGTGACAAGGCAAAGCGGATGGCCGGGACAAGATAGGCGAGAGATTTGCCGACCCCGGTTCCGGCTTCAGCCAGCAGGGGACGTTCATTTTCCAACGCGCGAGCTACTGCTGTGGCGAGCTCCTGCTGCTCGGGACGAAACTCGTAGCCCTTGCCGCCCGAAAGGATGCCATTCGGCGCGAAGTCCTCAAAAGTCTGTTCAGTGAAACCCGGCACAGGGAATGGAAAGGATTAACGCAGTACGCGTTCGCCGCCGCTGGGCAAGGTGATATTGAGAGGAAGACCCGGGAAGAAGGTGCGCAAGGTGTTGATATCCGTGTTGCCGTCCACGAAATACCATTTGTTGATACGCGTTTCACGCGGGGTAAGGCCATTTCGATCTATTTCGCCGCGCACCACTTCATCACGGATGGCGTAGATATGAGAACGGCGCTCCACGCGCACTGTTGTGCCGTTTTTGCCGGGGCCACTTACCACGAGCACTGTCGGCAGCACAACCAGGCGGCTCCTTTCCCCATCCCCTTGCAATTCATCGGCTCGTACGCGCCCATCCTTATCCCGTTTCACTGCGTTTACGACGCTGGATGGGGGCGTAAGCACATATTCTGACACGGGCTCGCGGACGGTAAAGGACTCAATCTTGAGGCCGCTGCTAATCATTTGCTTGCCCATCTTGACGTAGTGCTCGCGCAGAGCGCGCATGCCGCTCTCGCCACGAGCACGAGCCTGCTGCGGCGTTTCCTGGGTGAGCCCCATGATACGGCGGGCATTGTCAGCTTCCTTATCGCCGCGGCCGGCAAATTGTTCGGCATACATGCGCTTGAGCGGCGGGTACATGTAGTCGAGAGCCCACCCCATATCACAGGAGCGCACGGCAGCTCCATAACTGCGTGCAGCCTCGGCGGCGCTGTCGGCTATTTCGCTCACGCCTGCCGAAGCTGTGGAGCATGCGCACGCCAATGCGCACAGGAACGAGCCAATGTTGATTCTCATGCCCACATCCTAGCATGAGCGTGGGGATGTGTCAACCGGCGAGAAGGGTGTGCAATCGATTCCTTAAGTCATCCAACCCGGTTTTTTCAAGGGCTGAAATAGGAAGGATCTCAATTTTTGGAAAGCGCTGGCGGAGTATGTCAAGATTGGGCGCTGCCGTGGGATCATCCATTTTGTTGGCGATGATGAGCCACGGACGTGCAGCAAGCTCTTCTGAGTATAATTTCACCTCCGTGCGCAATGTCTGAACGGTCTCCACAGGGTCGTGTTCCAAGCCCGTCATGTCCACGACAAAGAGCAGCACGCGGCAGCGCATGATGTGGCGCAGGAACTCGTGTCCCAACCCCCGGTTGCGCGAAGCGCCCTCGATGATACCGGGTATGTCTGCCACCACACAGCGCGCGTAGTTGTCGAATTCTACGACGCCCACTACCGGTTGCAGCGTGGTGAAGGGGTAGGCCGCCACCTTCGGTGCAGCGCGAGAGATGGCTCCCAGTAGCGAGCTCTTACCTGCATTCGGATAGCCCACGAGTCCGGCATCTGCTATGCGTCGCAGTTCCAGGAAAAAGACCCCGCTTTCCGCATCGGTTCCCGGTTCAAAAGTGGTAGGCGCCTGGTCGGTGGGCGTGCGAAAATGCCAGTTGCCGCGGCCGCCCTTGCCTCCTTGGCAGAGCACGAAACGCTCGCCATCCCGGGTGAGGTCGGCAATTTGCTCAGTTTGGATTCCTTCTCCTTCTTTTTCGAGCCATGAAGCCTCTTGCAGAGTAGCGGCATTACTGCGGTGCACGATGGTGCCGGGTGGCACTTTTGCGATCACGCTTTTGCCTGATTTACCATGCTTCAGCGCGTGCATGCCGGGCATGCCGTTACCCGCGACCAGCTTGGGCTCAAAAAAATATTGCCTCAGGTCATTCACGCTGTTGCTCACCTCCAGTGTCACATTCCCGCCATCGCCGCCATCGCCACCATCCGGTCCCCCGCGCGGCACAAACTTCTCTCGCCTGAAACTTGCAAGCCCATCCCCGCCTTTCCCGGCTTTTGCGTAGATTCTGATGTGGTCAACAAACATCTTGCCTGTGATCGGAAAAGCTTATTGTGCTCGGAAGATGGGCGCGGGAAGATCAGGCGGAGCGGAAGTGCCGCCAATCATGTCGCCCACGTCTTTGAAAGTTACATAGATGAAAAACGCAAAGAGAAGGAAGATGAACGCCGTCATAATCCACTCCAGAAAACGGCCACTCACGGGCTTGCCGCGCAGCATCTCGATGATGCCCAACGTCACATGCCCACCGTCCACCACAGGTAGCGGCAGGATGTTAAGTACCGCCAAGTTCACGTTGAGCACCACGGCAAACCAGAGCGCAAGGCGCCAGCCAATGCCTTCGCCCGCTTCCATCATGCGGTAAATGTAATTGCCGATGCCAACCGGACCGGAGAGGTGTTCCATTTTAACGCTGCTGCCAGGTGCGCAGATTTTTTTGAGCGTGTCGTACATCCACTGAAGGCTGAGATTGACCTGCTGTTGCGGTGAAGGATGTTCCATGGTGACGCGGACGGGTTCAGCCTGCCAGCTGAAGCCGAGCAATGGGGTGGCTCCCGGCAGTCCCTGCCAGTTGTCCGGGATGCGCGGCTGGACGCTCAGTTGCAATTCTGTGCCATCGGCGGCTACAACGGTAAGCTGCATAGGCTCCCCTTTTTCGCTGGCGGCCAACACGGCCATGGGAGAATAGACTGGCTGCCCGTTGACGGCGGTGATGCGTTGCCCACTTTTCAGTCCGGCAAGCGCTGCGGGCGAGTTGGGATGCACTTCTCCGATCAAAGCCGGAGACGCCGGCATGAAGCCCATACGGCGCATCCCCTGGCGTTGCCACCATTTCTTCTGCGGCAATTCGTAGTCGGATTCTATGGTGATGGGTTGTTGCTGTCCGGGTCGAGAAATGGTGAGCCGGATACGCTCACCCTCGCTCAAGGCGATCAGCTCACGCACGCCCTCCAGGCGCCCTGTCCATTGGGAGACGGGTTTGCCATCCACCGCAAGTATCGTGTCCCCCGCGAGAATGCCGGCTCGTTCTGCCGGGCTGCCGGGTGCCACATAGCCGACTTGGGGCGCGATGGGCTGCGTCTCCGGGTTTCCCGCTACCCACACCACCACGGCAAAGGCGTACGCCAGCAGCAGGGAGAAGAGAGGCCCCGCTGCGGCGATGATGACCTTATCGAGCGGTTTGAGAGGCTTGAGACCATCGGGCACGTCAGCCCGTCCCTCAATGCCTTCCATGGATTCGAGTTGTGGGAGGGAAACGAAACCGCCGGCGGGGATCCAGCCGATGCCCCATTGCACGCCACCGATCTTCTTTTTCCATAGCGGCTTGCCAAACCATATCTGGAAGCGATCGATGTAGGCTCCACGCCATTTGCCGGCCAGGAAGTGCCCCAACTCATGCACGAATATCATGAAGTTGAAAAAGAGCACGACCAGGATGATCAGCCAGGTGGCGTGCAAGATACCGCTGAGTGTTTCCATCATTATTGGATTGAATTGGCGTAATTGGAACGGCGTAGCGCCAGGCTGCGTCCGGTGGCGGCATCCCGCACTGTCGTACGTGCCAGGCGGCGCGACGCCTCAGGCTTCGGCTCAGAGTGGTGTGCCACTCGCAGTGTCGTTTCTGTCGGTAATTTTGCTACCACCGAGGGCGGCACCACGATGGATCGTGCATGCTCCCGCTCCGCTTTCATGTATGTGGATTGCGAACAGCTTTCGATAGCTACCGGCATGCCGCGGTACACGTAGGGGTACAGTTCCAGTACATCCTTGCTGCGCATGCGAATGCAGCCGTACGAGGCCGGTCGCCCGATATAGCGTTCTTCTGGGGTACCGTGGATGTAGATGCGGCGTTTGTGGGAGTTGCTGTTGAATGGTTCCAGTCCGGCGAGTTGGATGACGCGGGTGACGATGGGATCTCTCCCGCTATCTGTTTCCACGACTTCTCCAGTTGGTCTGCATCCCTTGAAGACCATGCCGGTCGGCTGTCCCTCACCCACCTTTTTTGTGACAGCATGGATGCCTAGTGGGGTGCGGTGGCTGCCAATGCTGCTGCCTATCCCAAACTTGGATGAGCTGATTTTATAATCTTTGACCACCTTGCCATCTCGCAGCACGGAAAGCTTCTGGTCGCGCAGGGTAATGGCAACGCCGTCGCGCACCACGGCACGCGGTGGTGTGTCGGGTAGTGTATGGTGACGGCATGAAACGCATGCAAGCAAACTCGTTATAAGGCATATTGGCGTGATGTATCGATTGAGCATATTATCTGGTTCTGTATGTTAATCGTTCATGAAACAGCGACAGAGGCGCGGCGGCGGCGCAGCATGCCATGGATGACGCGCCAGAGTGAACTGGCGCCCGTGTAGAAAAAGCCCAAGAATGGGCTCATCAGGATAAAGTTGACAAGCCCCATCGGATTTTGGGTAAGTCCGTAATACAGCGTACCCACCTCGACGAGCAAGAAGAAGACTCCGAACAGGAGTTCCAAAATAGGCAAAAAAACAGATTTGAGCGCTTTGTAACCTTTTGCGCGCTGGTCCACGGCGAGCGATATCTGAGTGGATTCGCCGAACTTGGGGGTACGCTCGAAAACGACTGACTTGCCGAAAATTGCCTCCAAAACGGCTTTGGCATTGTTGACGGCCATCCCCACACCGAGCGCCATGAGCGGTATGAGCAGGAAAAATACGACCCACCAGTTCTTCGGTCGCACTATGTACTCCGCCAACACATAGAACACGCATACCGTCACCGTGGCAAAGAAAAACAACGTGAAGGTGAGCAGGAGCATGCGCGGAGAATCCCAGCTCCATACCCCTTCCGGTCTCACAATGCCCGTGCAGATGGGCATGACCAACACACATAGCAATATGAGCCCCAAGTAGGAAAAATTGCACGTCATATGCGTGGATGCCTCTAATTTTGCCTTCAGCGGTATGCGAGCCCGCCAGATGGGCAGTAGCATTTTGAGACAGACCTGGATGCACCCCTTGGTCCAGCGGTGTTGCTGGGTTTTGAAGCCGTCAATATCCTCAGGAAGTTCGGCGGGAGTCACGTAATCGTTGAGGTACACGAAACGCCATCCCTTGATCTGCGCGCGGTAGGAGAGATCCATGTCCTCCGTGATCGTGTCGTGTTGCCAGCCTCCGGAGTCGGCAATAGCGCATTTGCGCCAAACGCCGGCAGTGCCATTGAAGGTGAAAAAGCGACCGGAGCGATTGCGGCAAAGCTGTTCGAGGGCGAAATGCCCGTCGAGAAAGACGGCCTGCAAACGGGTGAGCAAGTTTTTATGTCGATTGATGTGTCCCCAGCGGGTTTGCACGAGCGCCACCTTTTCGTCCGTAAAGTAGGGCATCGTCACGCGCAGAATATCCGGCTCCGGACGGAAGTCCGCATCCAGGATCAGCAGAAATTCACCGCGGGCGGTCATATTGGCTTGCTCCAAGGCGCCGGCCTTGTATCCGGTGCGATCGGTGCGGTGCAGACATTTGATATCAAATCCCTGTTCGGAATAATGCTCCACCTGTTGCTTGCAGAGCTCCCACGTGTCGTCGGTCGAGTCGTCCAAAATCTGTATTTCGAGCTTGTCTTTCGGATAATCAATGGCCGTCACTTTTTTGAGCAGTCCTTCCACCACATACCTTTCGTTGTACATGGGCAGCTGCACCGTCACCACCGGCCATTCTTTCCACTCTCCCTTGGGCTCCGGCTTCTCCTTGCGGTGTATCACGTACAATATAACCATGAGCAATCGGTGCAGTCCAAACCCTGACATGCAGACCAGTACCCCAAAGTACGCTGCAAGCCATATCAGGTTGAACCATGCTTGTCCTTCCATATCCTCTTCGCTCTATTTGTAAAAACAACACTGCAGCCTTTTTGCATCAGCCGCACTCCTGTCGTGGCGCATCTTTGTCCGCTGGCGTTTTTTGCGTCAGCCGGGAAGATATGCTTGACGCACGAATATAATAAGGTAAACTTAACCAAGAGTCAAGCGTAAAAAAGAAGCATGGCGTTGCAGCGGCTCGCCCAATCATATATGAAAGTTAGACTAACCACAACCATTCTGGTATTGACCCTGGGGTTGCTGAGCGACACTTGGGCGCAAGAGGGTGGCGAGGGCTCGATTCCGCCGGTGGTGGAGTTGCAGGGGGAGGCTGCGCCGCAGGATCAGACGGAGTCATCCGAGGACGATAGTGAGATTGAGGCGGTGGACGGTACGCCGGAGTCAGAGGAGGGGCTGCCGGAGATGCGAAAACCCGGGGAGGTCCCGGCTATGTTCCGCGATGATTCTAAGCTGGATGAGTCCTTGATCAATCAGGAGCTTGGCATTAACATTTATACCGCTCCTTCCATCAATAAAATTTTTAATCAGCTGGATAACTTACCCGCCATTCCGGAAGAATACGTGCTGCGTGAACGTCCGGAAAAGTTGTCCACAGAACCCGGTCAGTTGGCGCTGGAAATGGGGTATTTGATGGCAGATGGGTTCATTGCCGTGCGCAGTGGGCACATGAATGACATCAAACCTATAGCTTTGGAACTCGCTCGTTTCGGCAAGGCTCTCGGCGTGGGTGAACCCATGAATGCCCACTCTGCCAGTCTGCTGGAAAATGCAGAAAAGGGACAGATCGAGGAGTTCAAACGCAATTTGGCAAACACGCAGGAGGATGTCAATGCGGAGCTTGTCTCTCTGCGCGATCCGGATTTGGCGCACCTTATTGCTCTGGGGGGGTGGATTCGTGCTTTGCAGGGCGCCACCGCAGCCATCAGCTCCAAATTTGATGCTCGGCAGGCTGCAGTGGTGTTTTATCCGGATGGGCCCGCCTATTTTAGTGAAATCCTCAGCGGGCTGAATCCCCAGACGGCTGAGAAGATGCACGTCGATCACATGCTCGACCTGCTCAAGAAACTTACCCAGGCCATGGAGTTGCCGGATGGAGCCTTGCCCACGGCGGAGCAGGTGGAGTCTCTGCGTGGCATTATTCAACAGCTCACCGAGGCTACGGCTCGTGTTGAAAAATGAGTTCCGGCGCTGCCCTCACGGCAGTCGCGTTTGAGAGAGTTCATCAACAGAGAAAATACGGGTCTCCGGTAAATTCGCTGAGACAGATAATGAAGGGATAAGATAAAATCGGCACTTCAGTCTTGCATTCTCTGCAACACTCGTTGCAGAATAGTGTTATGATCAAGTCACTTTATGAA
>CANPYO010000082.1 GCA_947588645.1 uncultured Akkermansia sp.
TGTCCGGGGATCAGGTATCATGGACTGCCCCTGTGTCAAAAATCTTGAGTTTTTAGAGGTGCCAAAATCGTAAATCGCAATCGCATTTTCTAATGCAGTTGCCGTGGCGAGACAGGAAAACCGCTTGACCAGGAGAGCTCCAACAGGTAGAATGATCGCGTGGGGATTCGCGTAAAAATGATTATGCCTGGGATGTCTCCGGACACCCCGCAAGGCAGTTTGAAGTTTGAGGGAGAGGAAAGGATGGAGCTCAATGGAGTGACCTTTTTGGCACAGCCGGATGCGAAAGAATACGATTGGTTGGTCGTGTATGACGACATGCCTCGGCGAGATGTGGGAAGCATCACATGGGAGAAAGAAGAACTGGCATGTCCACCGGATCAGACAATACTGATTACAGCCGAGCCACCGACGATTAAGCTGTACCCCAAGTGTTATACGCGACAGTTCGGGTATGTGCTTACCACCCATGACGAGGAATATTTGCCGCATCACAATCGAAGGATTTCCAACGGCAGTATGCAGTGGATTGTAGACTACACCGTCGAACAGGTGTTCGGGCTGCCCAACTGGGAGAAGAGCAAACTAATCTCTACCTGCTGTTCAATGAAGCAGATGAAGCATACGCGGCATTTCGAACGCTTGAATCTCACCAATTATCTTTCTGAGCACCTGCCAGAGATGGATTGGTATGGGCACGGAAAGTGCTTTATCGAATCCAAACAAACCGCTCTGAATGAATACAAGTACCACGTAGCGGTCGAGAACTACATCCATCCCCATCATTGGTCTGATAAGATATCCGATCCCATCTTGGCGCAGTGTCTTACGTTCTATGCAGGCGACCCCGTTCTTGCGGAGGTATTGCCGGAAGGTTGCTTCATCCCCATACCCATCGATGACCCGCCTGAAGCGCTGAGAATCATTCAGCAAGCGATCCGCAACAATGAATATGAGAAGCGCTTGCCGATCATCCGTGAAGCGCAGCAGCTCATTGCCTCACGCTATAATATGTTCGCAAGGATTATCGACATCATCCGGGAGCACGAGGTAACTACCACTCCAGGGAAATCGAAAAAAAAGCATTATATAATTGGTCGGCAGAGATTACGATGCAATCCTATCCATGCGCTGGAAGAAGCGACGCTCTTGGCGCACTACCGCATATTCGACCGAGCTCGCTGACGCTGTCACTCGCCGCCGGCACAGCTTAGCGACGGCGAAAGAGCCCTCCGAATCCACCGGCGGAATTCAGCCCTGGCCCACGACGCAGGGGCTTGCCGCGGGTGAGTGCTTCTAAATCCGGGAACCCCCCGTTCATCAGAGCGCTCAAATCCGGCATCTCGCCCTCCTTCGGCATGGCCGGCATATTTTTCATCCCCTGCATCGCCTTCATCAGCCCGGCATTCTTCCCCTTCCCACTCATCATCGCCTTCATATCGCGGAAATTTTTGATAAAGCGATTCACTTCGATTTCCGTGACTCCAGCACCCTTAGCGATACGGCGACGACGGGATGGAATAAGCAGCTTGTCATTACAACGCTCCTCCCTGGTCATAGACAGCACAATGGCCTCACTGCGCTTAAGCTTTTTTGGATCCAACGCCCCCTCCGGCAACTGCTTACGAATTTTGTTGAAGCCCGGCAGCAACCCGAGCAGCCCCTCCAGAGGGCCGAGTTTCTGCATCATGCGCGTTTGGGAGAGAAAATCCTCAAAATTGAATTCGCCACTCATCATACGCGTCATGCTGTTCATGGCCGAATCCTGATCTATCTTTTCTGCCGCCTTCTCAACGAGTCCCACGATGTCTCCCATACCTAGGATTCGGTCAGCCATACGCTTCGGCACAAATGAGCCGAACATGTCTAATTTTTCGCCCTCGCCAATAAACTTGATTGGCTGGCGCGTCACAGCCCTCATGGAGAGAGCCGCACCACCGCGGGCATCGCCATCCAACTTAGTGAGCACAATTCCTGTGATAGACACCGCTTCGTGGAAGGCTTGTGCCACGCGCACAGCCTGCTGTCCGGTAGCAGCATCTGCCACCAGCAAAGTTTCCTGGGGGCGCACCTCACGCGAGACCTTGCGTAATTCATCAATGAGAGCCTCATCCACCTCCTGTCGGCCGGCAGTATCGATGATAACGACATCCTGCTCCATGTTCCCAGCTCTCTTAAGGGCATCTTTAACAGCCTTCACCGCGTTTTTCTCACCGGGAGCCGGTGTAACCACAGGCACATCCACCTGGGCTGCCAGCGTTACAAGCTGATCTACCGCGGCGGGGCGCACAAGATCGCAGGCAATCAACACGGGCTTTCGTCCCTCTTTTTTTAGCCTCAGGGCGAGCTTAGCGCAAGTTGTTGTTTTACCGGCACCATTCAAGCCGACCACCAAGATACGTGCAGGAGGGGTAAGATTCAACCCAACTTCTTCACCGCCCAGCAAACCTGCCAACTCATCCCTAAAAATCTTGACGATTTGCTCACCGGGTTTGACTGTTTTGAGAACTTCTTCTCCAATGGCCCGTTCCTTCACCAAATTGACAAAGTTACGTGCCACCCCGTAGTCAACATCCGCCTCCAGCAGCGCCAAGCGTATTTCTTTGAGCGCATCAGCGATATTACCCTCACTGATTTTACTCAATCCACGCAGACGACGAAACGCATCATCAAGTTTGTCGGAAAGAAGGGAAAACATGGCTTGAATATGTTGTTTATGCTTTATAACTTCACGTGAAGACGTTTCAGTAGCGCCTTCGCATCTTCATCATCTTTTTCAGCAGCCTTACGCGCCCAGCGGATGGCCTCATCGCGGTCGCGACGCACCCCCTCGCCTCGAGAATAGCACTGTGCCAGCAAACTCTGTGCCCGCGTATCATCCTGCTCAGCGGCTTTTTTCAAGTATTCAATACCTTCTTCCGTATTTTTCGGCACATCAGTACCGTGCAGAAGGCGCGTTCCCAAGTTGAATTGTGCATTGTGATCTCCGAATTCAGCAGCAGCACGCAGGCGACGCACGCCCTCCTCCGGATTCTTCTCCACACCTTTGCCACTGAAGTAGCAATCCGCCAGGAAAGTCTGCGCCTGATGATTTCCTCCGTCGGCAGCTAGCTGCAACCAGCGCACCGCCTGTGCGGCATCCTGCACCGCATCGTCACCCTTCAAGTAGCAGAGACCCAGCGGAAGAAAGGCTCGGGCGTCTCCTTTATCAGCCGCCAATCTCAGCCAGCGGATAGCCTCAGCCGTGCTCTTTTCCACACCCTCGCCGTTGAAATAGCATACTCCCACCATCATTTGCGCCGACGCAAGACCCATGTCAGCCGCTTTTTCGAAGCATTCAAATGCCAAATTCGCATTTTCCTCCACGCCGAGTCCTTTCAAATAACCCTCGCCCAAGTTAAGCAGAGCCGCAGCATGCCCACGCTCTGCGGCCGAGCGAAAACACTCCATAGCCTTTTTCATATCACGCTCCACTCCTGTTCCGGTGGCAAGACAAGTTCCCAAATTGTACAGAGCAGTCGGGTGACCCTGTTCCGCAGCAGCTCGAAACCACTTGACGGCCATCTCGGCGTCTTTCTGCACGCCATAGCCCGCGGTGTAGCAAGCGCCCATAAGGCGCTGGGCGGGCGCATTGCCCTGTGTGGCAGCCTTGCGGTACCACTCTACCGCCTGCTCAGGATTTTTGTCCACGCCAATACCTCCGGCGTAGCAGTTGCCCATCGCAAACTGAGCCCGCGCGAAGTCATGGTCTGCAGCCTTGCGGTACCATTCCACTGCTTGAGCAGGGCTCTTGGTAACGCCCAGCCCTTGCTCATAGCACACACCCACATTATACTGGGCCGCGAGATGTCCCTGCTGTGCCGCTGCAAGGTACATGCGAAAAGCGTCTGTGGCATCGCCTTTCACGTGGAACTGATTGCTGATGCACACGCCCATGGTGTATTGAGCCTCAGCAACTCCTTGGTCAGCAGCAGCACGAAATAGCGCAACCGCTTTCTCGGGATCTTTTGCATCCACACCTTCACCAGTGTTCAGGCATACTCCATACTCAAACTGCGCAGGAGCGTAATTCTGCTCAGCTGCAGCACAAAAGGCCTCGGCTGCAGCAACGCTGTCCTTATCCACTCCCTTGCCTTCTTTATAGCACAGACCCAGCTCGTACTGTGCCGGAGCGTATTTTTTTTCAGCTGCAGATTTCAGCAGACGAACGCCCCCTTCAACATCCCGCTCCACTCCTTGCCCGCGCAGCATTTGCACAGCTAACTTATGGGCAGATTGGGCATCTCCTTTTTCCGCCGCTCGGCGGTAATAATCCGCGGCCAGTTTCAAATCCTGCGGCACACCCTCGCCCGCAGCATAGCAATCAGCGAGAGCCACAAGAGCCTGGGTTTCTCCCTGTTCAGCCGCCTTGCTGTACCAATCTACCGCTTCACCATGGTTCTCCTGCACCCCGTCGCCACGCATTAACCTCCCCGCCAACTCCCACTGAGCGAGAGCATAACCACTTTGAGCCGCTGCGCGTAGCCAATTCACTGCCTCCGCTACATTCTGTCCAACGCCTTCGCCATCTCGGTAGCAACGGTAAAGCGCAAATTGCGCATTTTTGTCCCCTTGACTCGCAGCCGCTGTAAGCCAGTGCACGGCATCTTGAGGGTTACGAGCACCATATTCTCCGGAAAGCTCATATAGACCAAGCTCTGATTGAGCCTGAGCAACATTCTGTGCAGCCGCCTTTTTCAGCCATTCCACATAATGAGCCATATCACGAGGCGCTCCCTTGCCCTCGGCATATGCGCGGGCAAGCTTGTACTGAGCCTGAGCGTCGCCCTGCTCTGCGGCCTTCGTGTACCAAGTAACGGCTACCTTAGGGTTTTGCGGCACACCATCACCGGTCTCGTAGGCTTCAGCCAAGGCCACCTGCGAGCGCACATCTCCCCTCTCAGCACTCTTTGCGAAATACTCAACCGCTCCCTTTTTGTTGCCCTGCTGCGCTTGCTGCTGAGCATTGTTGAAATACCACTCAGGAGCCCAATAATACCATCCTCCCCCGGCGGCTCCTCCCAATACAAGAACCGTCAACATCGTCCAAAATGCCACCTTACCTCGGCTATGCGGCTTTGCATCTTCTGCTGCAAGAGAAATGCGATCCTTAAGCTGAGCTGCTCTCATAAACCAGCGCAAAGCCTCTTGTTCATTGCGAGGCAATGCCTCATTCTTCATGTAGATTTCGCCCAAGGTTAGCGCAGCCTTGGCATCTCCATCTTCCGCAGCAGCGCGCAATTTTGCAATCGTGGCATCGTCACTCATGGCTTCTCGTTACTCCGCGAAAGTTTATCACAGTGGAGCATCTTGTCAAGTCTGCTGCCATAACATACAGGGCAAACGCATTAGAAAACGCGTTTGCCTATTTACGATTTTCATTTTACGTTTTGAATGCTAGCGCGCTGCGGATTTGGCGAACGAGAGGGGGACTTTGGAACCGTCATCATGATGACCGATTGTCGTCATGATTTTTGATACGTATAAGAAATGATATCAATCCATAAAAGTCGTTTCTCTGTTGATTAACTTCTCTCAAATGCATTTGCCCTAGCGACCGGTCGGGGAAAATCTTCCCCCTTTCAGTGTTTTAGAATTCGCCTATTCCGTCGATTTTCCAAACTGATTCGTCGCGTCATTTTACAAAAAAAGATATATTTCGATAAAAATATATCTTTTTTTTGATTGACATCTTCGTCCAGGTGCGGTATTTTGGCGGAGACCGGGTGGCTGATCACTGCCCAAAGAAATACCACCAAGCCTATGAGCATTATCAAAATTATCGTGGACGGAGCAGCATTTATTGTACTGTGTGCTGCAACATATTTCGGGATCCAAACTTTCAACAGGGTCGGTGAGGTTAATAACAAATCAGAACAAGTGCATGAACAGTTGACGCAGCTTGAGCAAGATATGGAAAAAATCCGCGAAAAGCAAGAAGACTTGAAAATTGTATGCCAAGATCTGGAGCAAGAAAAGGAAAAACTGGACGATGAGATCACCTCTTTGAAGGAGGAACTTGGAATTGAAGATGAAGAAGAGAGTGAGGACAACCAGGAGGGCAGTGCAGATCAGACAGAGACGGATGAGGAAGGTGAAACCGAAAAATAAACACTTTAACAAGAACTAAAAATATGGGAATACTTATACGATTTTTGGCTGTATGCGCCTTGATATGGGCTCTTTTTGTCCACTTCAAGGAAACAAAGAGCGAGGAAAAGTTACGCACCGATCAAATCGAGTTGAAAGCGTACCAGGAAGGCTGTCATGATGCGAAAAAGCGGTACGAAAAAGCTGCGGAGCGAAGGGACACGCTTCGCCATGAAGTCAAGCTTATGCAGAGGGAGGCGCAAAATCTTCGAAAGAAGCTTACGAAGAAGAGAGAAGAGGACAAGGAGCAACAGCAGAAGATGGAGCGGGACAACCAAGAACGCGCCAGGCAGGAACACCTAGAGGAGCAAGAGCGAGCCAGGCAAACAAGATACCAGCAAGAGCGCGATGAAAAAGAAGCTACCATCCGTTTGGAGAGAGCACGAGAAAAGCTGTTTCGTATGGAAGCGGCTCCCCGTCACGTATCTATTCCTAGCCGAGAAAAAAAATCCGAAAAGATTGACTTCGGAATGATGGAAAAAATTGACACGACATGGAGTATGCTCATAAGGAAGATAATAACAGAATCAAGAAAGGGTGACAGTAAAAAATTGCAGGCTCTGACAAAAAGACTGAGCAAACTGGCAGAGAAAGCCGATAATCTCTTAAAAGGTACTGCATACACTCAGAGAGCAGAGGAAACCATCCAGGCAGTGTCTGACATACTTCAAGCAACAAAGGTGATAGAGAGACGCAAGAAGGAAAAGTCTCAAGTTGATTAAAGCTGAAATCTTTTACGAGGATCGTATTATAATTTATTGATGACGTGCATGATACGCATTTTTAGATCATTAACGCACGCAAAGATGCCTTTAGAATCATCATCATGATGACCGTTATTGTCATGGTTTTTGATGCGTATAAACGATGGTGACAGTCAATAAGAGTACTTCCTCCGCTGATTAACTTCCCTCAAATGCGTTTACCCCGTGCAAATATCATGCTTGCTTGTAACGACACAACTCGCGCAGCAAATAGAGAGTAACCACGGCAGAACACACCGCCAGCACTCCGCACTGAGCCTGCCCGCTCAAACCAAGCGCGCGCATGCCAAGCTGCACCACGACTGCCAACATTCCCAACGCGCAATCCACCAAATTACCCGCGGCGATCACATCCCCCCGCTTGTCATCATCTGCATGGTCTTGCAATAGAGCATTGAGAGGCACTAAATAGCCGGCAGCAGCACAGCCTGCCGTGGCAAGTGCTGCGTAGAAGAGAGGGTGTCCATACGGCAACCACACCAGTGCTAAACAGGACACACACATACCCGTCCCCCCAACGGTTGCAAGACTCGTGCGAATGGAGCGCGCGCAAAGGCATGAAGCAAGAGCCCCTCCAAGCACAGATCCCCCGCTTATCCACGCGATGAGAGCGGCAGAATCTCTTTGCTGTCCAAGTACCTGCATGAAGTGTACTCCGGTGTCGCCGGGAGAGCCTTGAGCATCCTGTGCCATCTGCAATGCGATGAGCATCATCTCACCAGCGATGAACCAAAAATAACCTATGCCCACCTCGCTGAAGCGCAATACGCGATCGTTCCACAGAAGGCGCAACTGGGAGAAATGCTCCCAACAGATACTCCAAGAGAAGGGGCGTCTGCCGACAGCTGGAAACTTTGGCAGAGCCAAACTGAGTACAAATACGCCCACGGCCGCCAGAGCACACACCACACAAGGCCATCCCGCCGCCACCCAACCGCTATCATCTCCCCAGCGCCTCAACAAGTAATAAACGATACCCAGAGCAAGGATCTGCCCAAGCAAAAGCGCAAGCATCGAGCTGATCTCCAAGATTCCACTGGCAAATCCGATGTAGCGGGATCCCACCATATCTTTCACCAGCCCTTTTTTGGCCGGGCTGAAAAACATGGCCTGTACGCAGAAAACCGTAAAGAAAATGACCGCCACTCCCACATTTTCCATGAAAAGTCCCACCGTCATCCCTGCCAACGCCACTACCTGCAGCAACACCATCACCTGCAGCAACCGCGTACGACAATACCGATCAGCTACCCACCCCCCTAGCGGCGAAAATACCACAAACGGCAACACGATCAGCACGGAAAGCGGATACTGCAACGCTGTGCCCAACCATATTCCCAGCGCAATGAGCAAAAACTGCACTCCTTTCTCATTCAGCGAATTGATCGACTGAATCACCACCAAACTCCAAAAGGCTCCCCACTTTGGTTTCACCTGTTCCATACTTCGCCCATTATACACAACCGACCGAAAAAGTGAAGTTTGAAAATGACCGAGGCAGAGCAAACGCATTAGAAAATGCGTTTGCCTATGTACGATGTACATTGACTCGTAGGCATCACATTGCCTATTGCTTCGGAGTCGCCTCACGACTCTTGCCTCAAACTCACCCCACGAGTTTTCGCCCCTGCGGGGCAAAAGCTGCGCTTTTGGTCAAACGACCTTATGCAGCCGGAAGTTTTGTACTATTTATTAATAATATGCGTGTTGCGCAGATATATTCCGGATGGTAGATGTACTCAAAAAAGAGAGAGGAACAACAACATTTGCATCGAGGGGTGTGCGGCCATTGCGATTTTCGCATTCGGAAATAGTCATGTAATCAACCGTTTGGAGAGTTTTCTCTGTTTTTCATTTTCATCCATATGTGATTGCCGTGGAAAAATCTCACGTATTATACTGCTCAGAATCTCTGCAGCATAGTTTTTGCACCAGAATGTCCGCACACCGCAGCAGCACATAGCAATTTTTTTGCCCTATCCACTTCTCCTTTATGTAGGTAAAAACAACCTAGTTGATACAGAGACTCAGGATGTCCCGCCTCCGCTCCCTTTCTATAAAACTCCAATATTTGGGGATCGTCGTACCAACTTTCTGTCGTTCCCTTTTCCTTCCCCCGAAAATTACCTTTGGGATGAAAAGTATCTGCAACGTTTTGCACCGATTCAAGGATCATCGCATGGATAGGTGCAAAGCCATCACATTGTACAGTAAATAGTTCCTGAGGGGTCAGACTCGCATTGTCAGAAAATTCAAACCAACCAACGGTGGCGGGCACCTGATTTTCCAACAATGAAGGAATGCGAGCCGTTGCTCCGGACTGCTTAGTGATGACAATATTGGAGAGTGAACCTTCCACACACTTTAGTTTGAGAATATAGCCACCGAATAGACCGCTTCCCCAAGTCAACATGAGAGGCATGAATGCATGGCGGAAATCATTGAGTCCTTGTGTTGTCTCCAAATCCATTTCAGAATAGCGATCTCCCTTACTGACCCGCACGTAAAGTCTTTCGCCATATTGAATATCGTCGAGGTCATTTGCTTCAAACGATATCTCTCCATGAGGAGGGATTGGATTTAATATAAACGTTTTATCCAACCCTACATCTGCGCTGCATAGGCGGAGCGTTGCTCCTTCTAACGTCCTATCGTTCGTATTTTTTATGATAATAATAGGCTCAGATCTTGAAAATAAAGATTCATAAGCATTTTTGTTTAATAACTTTTGAGCTATATCCTCTCGGTACACATACCTGCCGCCAGCTAAGGAAGGAGCTGCTATTTCAATTTTTACTCCGAGATCGTTACCACGCTTCATTGCAGAGCAACCCAAGGAGCACGCTTCCCAAAAATCATGCTTAACTTTGCTAATGTCATCATTGAGATGTGGGGCAATCGTCCACATAAGATCGCACAAATGGGAGAATCCCGGTGCAATCTTCAAACCACGCTTCGCGGTTTGTTGCGCTTCCTTGTACTGTTCCTGCGCGACTTGTATCATTGCTTTTACACAGAAGCTTAGGACGTCATTTTCTGCACAGCCGGCCTCAAGGGTTTCAAGTAATTCGTGCTCTGCGGAGGCGCTTTCTCCGGCTATTCGCAGAAGAAACGTAGCCAACCATCCATGGCGCATGGGCCAATCTGAAACTTCTCTGTTCTTCTGGGCAACCTTTTCAATCGCACGCCAATCCGGTTCTTTTTCAGCAGCCATACACCCCATAAGCGCATTGTAACGGATGGATTCATCAACCCCAGGCAGAGGAGCGGAACAATGGTGAATGACTTCTTTCTTATATTTCTCTGCTTGTTGTAAATCTAGGGCAGTACCTTTTCCTTCGGCAAAGGCATCTGATAACCAGTAGTATGCCGGATAGAAGTTTTTCTTTGCTAGGCTTGATGCGATCTTGAAGGCCTCATCATAGTCGCGGGCGATGCCATCCCCTTGAGCTAAGCAGGCGGTCAGCATATAGCCTGCATTGAAGTCACCCTTTGCATAACCCTCACGGAAGAGTTGAACGGCGCGTTGTTGATCCCGTTCCATTCCGATGCCATAGAGGAGCTTGACGCCATTCCTGTAATGGGATTCGTCGGACCCCCGCGAGCCGAACAACGCCCGCGCCCGGAGCTTGACGCCATTCCTGTAACGGGATTCGTCGGAGTTGAGAGGAGCTGTTGTATAGGCAGGAGCCATGGGAGTGAACGAGGGAGCTGGCGGAGGGGCAGGAGTGGCTTCTTGGTTGCCCCATACCTTATGGGCGTAAAGTGCGGCTCCGAGACTCACCGCTTCGTTGCCTTGGTCAAACGTGCGACATTTAAGTCCGGTCTCCTGCTCCAAAATTCGTTTTACAGCAGGAATTTGCGAGGAACCGCCAACTAATAAAATAAACTCAGGCTTAAGAGA
>CANPYO010000083.1 GCA_947588645.1 uncultured Akkermansia sp.
CCTTGCTTCCCGTGTAGGTCAGATCCACGTTCACCGCGCCGTTATAGGTACCGTCCGTCGTGCTGGTGAGCGTGAGTGATCCGGTACCCCCGATCTGGTGGTGAGACCCCTCCGCCGTATCCGTCAGGTTGCCGGCAATCATCGTCGCGCCGTTCAGGGTCAGATCGCCCTTCGTGGTGTCAATCGCGCCGACCGTGGTTTCCTCCGTGCCCGAGTACGTGAAGCCGCCCGTAGCCGTCGCGAGCGTGCCCTTCACCTCCAGCGTGCCGCCGAAGCTGCCGCCCAAGGTCAGGGTATTCGCCTTGCTGGTGCTCACCACCGTGCCCTCGTTCCCAGTGCCGTTCAGGTGCGTGATCTCGCCGCTCTTCGCGAACTCAATGCGACCTTCGCCGCTCAACGCCACTTCCTCACCGCTCAGCTTCGCGTCTTCCGCATCGAGTTTCAGCGTGCCGTTGTCGCTCACTGTCACCGTACCTCCCAGCGTGGTCGCCTTCGTGAACTCCAGCGTGCCGGCGCTCACCTTGAAGGTGTTGCTCCCGATCTTCGCATCACTCAGCTTCTGCGTGCCTTCGCCGCTCATCGTCAGGTTCACGCTTCCGAGCTTGCCGCTGTAGGTTCCGCCGTCGCCGGTGATGATCAAGGTACGTCCGTCAGAGTCCTTCGTCTCCAGGTCGCCGGCGGTGCTGCCCGCCAGGCCGCCGACCGACAGATCACCCGTCCAGGTCAGCTTGCCGCCTTTGTTCAGCGTCACCACTTCGCTGATTCTGTTCGTCGCGCCTTCCTTGAACGTCAACGTCGCATTCGACAGCACCACCGCGCCGTCCACCGTATTCGTCGTGCCTTTCAGCTCCAGCGTGCCCTTCAGGTTATCCTTGGTGAGGGCGCCCACGCGCACAGTCGCGTTACCCTCCTCGCCGCCCAGCACGAGCTTCGTGTCCATACCGATGTTCAGGGTCGTATCGACCACATCCACCGTCGCCATCGAGAGCGTCAGCGTGCCCCTCTTCACGGTCAGGCTGTCGCCGTTGAACGTTCCCTTCAGCTCGTAGCTTCCATCCGCCTCGTAAGTCAGGCTGCCGTTGATGGTGCCCGCGAAGCTGCCTTCCGTATCGGTCAAGGTCAGGTCGCCCACAATCGTGCCCGTCGACGCCTCGCCTTCCAGGTCAGCAATCGTACCGCCGCTGCTCAGCTCCAGAGTGCCACTCGCCACGGTAACCGTTCCCTTGTACCCGGTCACAGCCTCGTCGATCGTCAATTTCGCACTCGCGCCATCCACAGTCAAGTTGCCGCTCTCCGTGCCGCTCAGGCTGTACGCCGCCACCGCGTTCCCGAAGGTGACCGTCCCATCCACAGTCAGCGCGCCCTCCACGGTGATGCTTTCACCCGTGAACTTCCACGCGCCGCTCGCCACGGTCATGCCGCTCGTCTTAACGCCGCTCCCCACGGTAACCGTGTTGGTTCCGGCGCTCTCGTCAGTGTCACTGTCAACGAAGCGAACCTCATTGAGATCCTCGAACGCCACCGGGTTATCCAGTCCGTCCATCGTCCAGATCTTGTTTTCCTTGGTCAGATTCCATTCGGAGCTGGTATCGCCTGCTACACCGCTCTTGTCGAGCGTCAGCGCACCCGTCGCACTCACGAGCTGCAAGTAACCGTTGTCGCTCAGCCTGACCTGCTCGCGCCCGGTCAAATTGAGACTGTCATCATCGAACTCCAGCAGCCCGCGCAGACCTGTGATCTTCTCCGGGTTCAGCACATCGCCCGCGAAGAGCTGCAAGCCCCGGCCAACCAGCAATGTCTTGTTCAAGCCATCCAAGTTGATCGTGAGCTTCTTCGTCGTATCATCACCCTCTGACGGAATCAGCTCGCTCACCACGAGCATCGTGAGGTTCGTTCCTTCCATGCCCACGACATCCAAGGTCACGGCCCCATTCAGGGTCACATTGCCCAGATTCACCGTCGTCATCGCGCTCAGGTCGAGCTCCGCCCCATCCGCCAGCGTCAGGCTGCTCAGGTTGCCGCTCATCGCCTTGATCGTCGTCTTATCCTTACCACCGCCCAGCGAGAGCTTGCCGTTGGTCGCCGTCAGCGTGCCGATCGTGCTACCCGCGCTCAACGTCACCTTGCCCGTGCCGAGAGTCAGGGTGTCGCCGTTGAAGGCCTTGTTCAGCGTGACATCGCCGGTTCCGGTGGTCAAGTTGCTGCTGATGGTCACGCTGCTCCCCACAGCTTCTTCATTCGTCAGCGTCAGCATACCCGCGCCGCTCACCGTGCCTTCACCCGCCAAACCGCTGGCGCTCATGGAGCCGTTCAGCGTCAGCGTCTTGCTCGCATTCACCGTCAGCGTGCCGACCGATGCGCCATCGCCGTTGTACGTGAAGCCCACACTACCGCCCACGGTCAGTCCGGTCGTCGCGCTCAGCGCGCCGCTGTACTCACCGCCGTTCACGGTCAGCGTGCCGCTCGCCGTCACCGTGCCGCCATCGCCGTTGAGTGTCGCCAGCGTGGCTGTGCCCAGCTCCAACGCACCGCCCTCATGCAGCGTCGTCGTGCCGGACGCATTCACCGTGCCGCCCAGCGCCAGCGTGCCGCTGTTCACCGTGACATCCGCGCCCGCAAAGCCACCGCTGATGGTCTGCTTGCCCGAGCCGCTCATGGTCAGGTTCACGCTCGCATTCACGCTCGCCGCAGTCTCCGCCTCTCCCGCCGTCAGCAGCTCCAGAGTCTGTGCTCCTGACGAGCTAGCCCCAATCGAGATTTGTCCGGCAGCCGTGCCGCTCAGCGATCCCACTTGGTAGGTTCGATCACCACCGCCACGCAGGGCAAACGTGCCCACCTCATCAAAGCTCACCTCGTAGCCGGCGAAGATACCGACATTTTCCGTGAACAAGCACAGCTGTCCTGTCCCAAGCGACACCTTACCGGTATCTCCGCCCTCAGGAGTCGATCCCATCACGAACATCACGCCACCAGTACTTGCCACAGTCAGCGTATTCCCGCCCAGAGTCAACTTCCCTCTCAGCTCAATTCCATTGCCAGAGCCACCGGTATGGACCGTCGCATCATCGTCGAGTGTCAAATCCCAGCCCAGTTTCACTGTGCCACCAGCATCCACGGTAAGAGCTCCGCCGTTCTCTATGCCTGTTCCCGCAAGGTGCAGGGTATGCCCTGTCTTTGCGAACGGAGCACTAGCGTTGTTCGTTCCAATTCCAACTTGGCTGTCGGCTTCAACGTAGATCTCCTTGAACGCACCAAGAATGTTCCCTTCCTGACCATTATGCGTGCCGATGGACGCCCCGTGGCGCAGCTTCAGAGCGCCCAAGGTATTATCAACCGGATTACTTCCCATCAGAGCCGACAGGAGTTTATAGGTAGGTCCGTAATGACCGTCAGCTCCTTCGTCTTTAATCAGAGCCGTTCCATCCAGCACCAGCGCGCCATCACCTGTGAGGCTGTTGTTCGTTCCCGTGACTGCCGTCGTCTTCACGACGAGTTCGGCGTCCTTGTTGAGTACCACTGCACCCAGGCTGCGGGTACCTGTCTCACCGCTAATCTCCACGATGCTGTCGGCCTCGCCCTCTTCGCCCATCTTGCCGTCGCCGATGGTCATGCCCTTCAGACTGAGCGTACCCGTGAGGCTCTGCGTCCCTGCGGTCGCAACATTCAGGGTGAGATTACCGTCGCCGATCGTGCTGCCGATCTCGCTCGTGCCCGTGAGCTTGAGTGTGCCGAAGCCATCGATTATGCCCGTTGCCAGACCCGTCGCGCTGTCCAGCGTGAGGCTGACGCCGCTATTCTCCTCCGCCGCGCCGATGGTCAGCTTGCTGTTGGCTCCACTCAGCGCCAACGTGCCGAGGCTGGCCTCCGCCGTGTTATTGAGCACGAGGGTGGCGCCATCCGCAATCGTCGTTCCGGTCGCATTCAGCGTCGCGCCGGCCGCCATCGTCAGCTTACCGCCTGTCACTTTCAGCGCGCCGTCCGCGAAGCTGCCGCCGAATTCGGATGTCTGCTTCTCTGCCTCATCGCCGCCCGTGTAGGTGAGACCCAGCCCGCCGCTGATCTTCACGGCGCAATCCTCAAGGGCTTTCACTATCAACTCGCCGTCGCCGCCCATCATGCTGCCTCCCGCCAGGGTGCCCACCGTCAGCGTACCCGATACGTTCATGAAGCCGTTCATCGTCAGCTTGCCCTTCACCTCGCTCGTTCCCGCGAAGCTCTGCGACATGCCCGTCAGAATCACGTTCACGCCATCACCGAAGTGCATGTTCTCAGCCTTCGCGTTATCGCTGGCGCTGATGGTGAGGGTCACCTCATCCACAACACCATCCGCCTTGCTCACCTTGCCGTATCTGCCGGTGATGCCGCCGACCGTCAGGCTGCTGTCCGCGAGTTCCAGCGTGCCAACATTCTCACTCGCGTTCATGCCCGCAAAGTTCAGCGCACCGTTGAGCTTGCGCGTCACGCCTTCACCCGCCTTCGCCAGCGTCAGCGTACCGCCCTCACCGATGGTGAAGCTGTCGCCGCTCACGCCACCGTTCACGGTCATGCCGCTCTGCAGCGTGATGCTGCTGCCGCTCTCCAGGCTCAGATTGCCTTCCACAGTCAGGGTGTTATGGCCTCCCTCCGTCGCCGCTGTGATGGTGTAGCTTCCCGACTTCACGGTCAGGTTACCGGTCTTCACGCCGCTGCCCGCACCACCGGTGATGGTGACGTTCGTGGCACCCGTCGCCGCCAGGGTCACATTCTTGCCCTGGAAGCCATCCTGCCAGTTGAACAACCCACCGCCCATGCTGCTCGACTTCCATTCCTCGTTTGCATCGTCTCCCACCGTCCAGTTGAGGGTGTTTTCCTCGCTGCCCTCGAAGGTCAGCATCTCGTTGACCGCCTCCCAGGTCAGCATGCCATGCTCATCCACGGAGATCGTGAAGTTGTCGCTCAAGCTGCTGCTGTGCGCACCGCCGTCCTTGAAGTCCAGCACAATGTCCGTCAAGCCCGACACACCCGCGCCGAACAGCGCCAGCCCGGTCTCACCCTTCGCCATATCCAACTGCGTGATGGCGTTCCAAATCGCCTCGCTGCTGAGTTTCAGCGTCAGCGTGTGACCCAGCGTGTTGGCGTCCGTCAGCGTCAACTTGGCGCCGCTGAAGTTGCTTCCTTCAAATTGCAGCGCGCTGAGATCCAGCGTGGCGTTGCCTTCCAGGCTGAAGCCGTCTGCTGCGCTAACCGTAAGGTCCCGCGTTCCCTTCAGCGTCAGCGTGCTGTCCGCCGCCAGCGTCAAGCTCGTCAGCGAAGCGTAATCCGCGCTCACGCCCGTCACCACCGTCTCGCCGCTCAGCTTCAGCTTGCCGTTATTGCCGACGAGTGTCCCGATGGTACCGCCATTCAACGCCAGCGTACCGCTGCCGCTCACATCCACGCTCGTCCAATCGATCGCCTGCGTGAAGCTCTGCGTGCCGGCGGCCGTGCCGCTGTACACCAGCTTGGCGTTCTCCACCGTGCCCGCGTAGCTGCCACCAGTCGCACCGCTCAAGGTGATGGTGTTCCCGCCGCCGATGATGCTGTTGCCCGCCGCGCCCGACAGACTCGCCGCCTGTGTCGCACCGCCCAGCTGCAGCACACCGTCTCCGCTCATCGTCACCGCGCCCGTCGCCGTCACCGCGCCACTGAAGATCAGCTTACCGTCGGTCACCGTGATGGCCGTTCCGGTGAAGCCCGCGAGGGTCTGCTCGCCCGTACCGCTCATGGTCAGGCTTCCGCTCGTCACACTCGCCGCCGATGTCTCCGTCCCCTCAGTCAGCAACACCAGCGTACCGCTGCCACCAGCGATGCTTCCGCCGGCGCCCTGCAAGCTCTTCACCTGATAGCTGTCGCTTCCCAAGGTCAGCGTGGTGTTCGCACCCAGCGTGATATCGTAGTTGGCCAGGACACCCTCTTCCGTATCCGTGTACGCCAGCACCAGCGTACCCGCCGCCACATCCAGCGTGCCCGTGCCCTTCGTCGCGAAGCCCGTGCTCAGCGTCAGCGTACCCGTGCCCTTCTTGGTGACGGTCTTTTCGTTGCCGTCCAACGTACCTGTCAACGTCGCTGTGACGCCGTCTTTGACTCCGATACTCGTGTCCGTATCCGCAACAATGTCCCAAGCGACCGTGCTCGCGTTGGCGAAGTACAGAGCCGCGTCGGGAGTATAGTTGCTACTTTCGGCGGTAGTCTGACCGTAGCCCTCCGTTCCGCTGAGATGAATCGTGTTGCGAGCCTTGGTGTCGCTGTATTCATGCACTTTCGACAAAGCGGCTCCATTCACCACCAGACTGTTGCCATCCTGCACCTCGATCTGGCGCAGCAGGTTCATCCAGTGCACTGCAGTCTCTCCTCCGGGATTCATTTCGGCAGTCAGCACGAGCGCCGTAGCCTTATTCGTACTTTCATCCTTCCTCAGGGAGAGCTTGCCGATGGAATCATGTTCATCGAAGTTGTCGTCAGTCGAACTCGAGGTCGTGTGCAGCAGTCCCCACAGCAACCCGGAGGTTTGCGATATCGCAAGTTCGTTCACCAAGCCACTGAGCACCACCGTGCCCGCACCATGGGCTCCGCCGCTGAAACTGGCTCCGACTTCGTTGTTTGTCCAGTTTTTGGCCTCTCCGGTGACCGCGTTCGCATGAATCACCAACTCGCTGTCCGCATGCTTCAAGTCGATCTTGAGATTCTTCTGGCCGTTGGTGTACACATGCACCGTCGCACCCTCAGCCTCCGTGCCGATGGTCAGGCTCTTCGCCGTCAGGATATTGTTCTGGCTGCCGTCCGCCGGACCGAGGTTCAGCACACCGCTGTTCACCGCGATGGTCGCACCGTCGCCGCTGACATTGCCGCTCAAGGTGTAAGCATCGCCCGTGCCGTTGTACGTGAAGTTGCTGCTGATCGCGCCGCTGAACGTTCCGCCCGTGGCGTCATTCAGCGTCAGCGTACCCTCGCCGCTCACAGCGCCCGTGCCGCTCAGCACAGCCGTCTCCATGTTGCCGGTCAGCGTCACGGCGCCGGTCAGTGTTGCCGTCGTCGCCGCCAGGCTGCCGCTGGCCACGCTCAGCGTGCCGCTGCTCACAGTCAAGGTGCCGATGCTGTTGCCCTCGCCGCTCACGCTCACCGTGCCCGTCGTCGTCAGCGTACCGCTGCCGCTCAAGCCCGTCACCGTGCCGTTCGCCAGCGTCAGCGTGCCATCCACCGCCGCACCCGCGAAGCTCACATTGCTCTGGGTCGTGTTCGTGAAGCTCTGGCTCGCGCCGCCGTCCACCGTGATGCTCAGCCCGCTCACCGTGCCGCCGAAGCTACCGCCCGTGCCGGTGATGATCACCGACCCGCTCAGCGTGCTGTTGGTGGACGTGCCCTTCACGCCAGCCACGCTCAGGCTGTTGCCTGTCACGGTAGTAGAATCCGTGCCGAGCGTCAACGCATCCGTCAGCTCACCGCTCAGGTTCAGTGTGCCGTTCGCCGTCAGCGCGCCCGCGCCGCTCAGCGTAGCGGTCAAGCTCTTGCCCTCGCCCGCCGTGCTGCTGGTCAGCGTACTCGCGCTGTCCACCGTCACCGTCCTGCTCAGCGTGCCGTTTGCCGTCAGGCTGCCGCCGTTCAGCGTGATGGCGCCCAGGTAGGCAACATCGAGCGCACCTTCCACGCTCATCTTACCGCCTGCGCTCAGCTTCAGATCGCCCGCGCCGGTCAGACCTCCGCTCACCGTGATCGCCACACTGCTGTCCACGGACGTACCGCTCGCCAGGCTCAGGTTGCCGCCCACGGTCAGGGTGTTGTTACTTCCGTCCGTCGCCGCATTGATGGTGTAGTTCCCCTTCTCGACGCTCAGGTTGCCGGTCCTCACACCGCTGTCCTCACTGCCAGTGATGGTGACGGTGGTCGCAGCACTCTCCGCCGCCAGGATCACGCTCTTGCCCTGGAAGCCCGTCTGCCAGTCAGACTTCTCACCCGTGCTGAGGAGCGTCCATTCTGCGTCACTTGTGTCATTCACCGACCACTTGAGGGTATTCCCCCCTTCGAAGGTCAACACCTCGTTGAGCACCTCCCAGGTCAGCATGCCCTTATCGTTCACCGTGAACTTGAAGACGTCGCTGTTGCTCAGGCGGCTGCTGTGCTCGCTATCATCGGCGAACTTCACATCGATCTTGCCGTCCAAACCGCTCAGAGTCGCGCCCTCGAACAACGCCAAGCCCGTCTTCACGGCATCATCCACAGCTATGGTCGTGACGGCATCCCAGATCGCCTGGCTGCTCAGTTGCAGCGTCAACTTGCCGTTGCTGAGGTCGAAGCTGCCTGTCTCTGCCACCTTCAGCGTGGCGCCCTTGAGAGCCTTAGTTGTCTCCTTATCAAACGTCCGTGCGCTCAGGTCGAGCGTGGCGTTGCCCTCCAGCACAAACTTGCTCACCGTCAAACTCTTCGCCGTGCTGCTGTCTTCACTCAGCTTCAGCGTGCTGCCCGCCGCCAGCGTCAGTTCCGTCAGCGTATGATTCGTCCCATCCACGCTCGCCACATCCATGCTGCCGCCCAGCTTCAAGTTGCCGCCATTGCCGGCGAGTGTCTGAATGCTGCCGCCGCCGGTCAACGCCAACGTGCCTTCGTTCGTGCCACTATCGCCCGCCTTGTTCACGGTCACCGTGCCCCAATCGATCGTCTGCGTGAAGGTCTGCGTGTTCTTGTTGCTGTTGGAGTACTTCAGCGACGCATCATACACACTGCCCGAGTAGCTGGCTTCACCAGCCGCCCCGGTCAGGGTGATGGTGTTGCCGTTGCCATCGATCGTGTTGTTCGACGTGCTCGCCAAGCTCTTCGCCGTGATGTCGCCGTTCAGCTCGAGGCTACCGTTGCGCCCGAAGTTCACCGCCCCGAGACTCACGGCCTTCGACGCGCCGGCCACTCCCTTGTGACCCACGGTCAGGTAGCCGCTCAGCTCCGTGCTCGTCGCGGTCACCGCCCCGCTGAGGGTCTGTATGCCTTCCACCGTCAGCGCCAGGCCACTGATCGTTCCGGCAAAGCTGCCCGTGCCGCTCAGCGCCAGGCTGCCCGTGCCGTCGATCGTGGCCCCATCCACACCGCTCAGGTTCTCCACCGTCAGGGTCGTCGTGCCCTCCGCACCTTCATGGCTCAGCGTCACCTTGCCCTTACTCCCCAGCGTCAGCCCACCCTGGAACCGGGTGTTCGCCTTCACATTCAACGTGCCCGCCACGCTGCCCGCGCCGCTGATCATGCCGCCTGCCAGGTTCAGCGTCGTGTTCTCCTTCATCGTCAGACCCGTCAAGCTATTCTGCGCCTGCGTGAAGCTGAACGCTGCGTCGCCCTCCCCGGCCATCCCGCTCAGCGTGAAGCTGCCAATCACCGTGCCGCCGAAGCTGTCCTTGCCCTTCGTCACCTCGATGCTGGAGTGCACCGTGCCCGTGCCCGCCAGGCTGCCCACCGAGATGCCATCGATCGTGCCCTGCACCGTGCCATTATCGCCCACCGTCAGCGTACCCGTGTACTTGGTGCCATCCGTGCTCAGCGTCACCGCACCGCCCTTGACCTCCATCTCGCCCGCGCCGGTCAGCCCGCGCACCGTGCCGCTGCCATCCACCGTCAACTTGGTACCCTCCGCCAGCGTCGCAGAACGCAGCTCGTTCAACCCACCGGTCAGAGTCAGCGCAGCCGCTGACTGCCCGTCGGTCCCGCTGTTGTTCTCCAGCACCAGCGCGCCGTGCAAGCCGGCCAGCGTGTGAACCTTACCCCCAGTTGCACCCTGTTCCACGGTCAAGGTATCCACGGTGAGCAAGCCATCGAAGTCGCTGACCGTGCTGCCCGTGATGGTCAGGCTGCCGGTAGAGCTGAGCTCCCTGTACGTGCCCTGCAACTGAGCCACCGTCAACTCGTCGGTCCAATCCATCTTTCCGCCGTTCACCGTCAGCGCACCCGTGATGCTCTTCGTGCCCGTGCCGTACAGATTCAGCGTGCTGCTGCCGGACAGCGTCGCGCTCTCCAACGTCGTCGCGGGGCTGCTGCTGCCGGTCAGGGTCACGGTCAAGCTCGCGTTGTTGCTCAGGCTCACACCCTTAAACGTATTGGTCTGGCCGCTCATCGTCAGCGTACCGCCCGTCATCGTCAGCGTGTTGCTCACGGTGTTGCTCGTCGTGCCCGTCAGGGTCAGCGAACCGCTGCTCACCGTCACTTTGCCCGCGTCGCCGGTCTCCACCCCCGCCGCGCTGCCCAGCGTGTTCTCGTTGCCGGTCATCGTCAGCACACCGCCATCCACCGTCACCGTACCCGAGACCGTGTTGCTCAAGCTCGCACCGCTTCCTCCCATCGTGAGGCCCGCCGTGCCGCTCATCGCCAGTCCCACCACCGTGTTGCTCGTGCTGCCGGTCATCGTCGCCAGAGCGTTCGAGCTGAGCGCCATCGCGCCGGTCGTATTCGTCTGGCCCTCCATGGTCAGGGACGTATTCTGTCCGCTCAGCGTCACCGCACCGGTCGTGTTGGACACGCCGGTCGCGTCCTTTGCGCCATTCATGGTCAGGGAAGCCCCGGATCCGCTGATCGTGACGCTGCCTTCCGCCTTGTTGGTCTTGCCCGTCATCGTCACGTACGTATTCTGCGCGCTCAGCGTGACACCCTTGTCAGTGCCACCCAGCGTGTTCGTCGTGTCCGCGCCTCCAACCATCTTGATCTCCGCACCCCTCTCGCTGAGGGTCACCTCCTTCACGATGCTGTTGCTCGTCGAGCCCTTCATCTCCAGCGTGCCCGCCAGCGTCAGCGTGCCTCCGATGCTCACCG
>CANPYO010000084.1 GCA_947588645.1 uncultured Akkermansia sp.
AAATAACCAACAACTTATGCTTCATGATGTGCCATTAACTGCCTATTGGGGGTGTTTTTTCTTGGGACGGATGTGGTGCAATCCAATTTTCTAATGCATTTGGCTTGACGCAGCATTCCAAAACTGGCAGAATGACGCGCGTTCACTCGCAAGTGTCTCTATGATTTCCTTTTTATACGACCTGACTCAATCGCCGATGTTTTATTTTGCGACCGGCATTTTGTTGCTGGTGCTGTTTTTTTGGTACATGGCATCGGAGAATGACAAAATGAAGAGAAATGCGGGTACCTTCTTCATATTGGGGCTGGCGAGCTTCTCGATTATGTCGCTTTTTGTGAATGGGATGCATTACGGGATCGACATTCGAGGCGGTGTGGAGCTCACGCTGGAGGTACAGCCCAAGCTGGATGACCAAACGGGCATGCCCACACCTCCCACGGAGGAAGATATGCAGCAGGCGTGCAATATCCTGGAGGAGCGCCTGAATTCCACCGGTACCAGCGAGGTGCAGATCATCCACACCAACAATAAGATTCTCATTCAGATTCCTCAGCAGGACACCAAAGACGAGAAGGCTAACAAGGAAAAAATCGACGCGATGGTGAACATGCTCACCCGCATGGCCAAGCTGGAGTTGCTGGCGGTCCACCCGGACAGCGAGAAGTTGATTGCGCAGATGATGAGCACCGACCCCGACACCGGTAAGCCGCTCGTTGATTTCGACGCCTTCGTTCACAGCCGCAACGCCTACCTTGCAGCTCAAAAGGCCGGTGACAACAGCAAACGCATGCCCGTGTTACGCATCCCTGCCAAAATGGGGCTGAATGATTACCAGGTGCTGCCCAATCCTGTCACTGATGATGAAACCGGTCAGCCCATTCTGGATGCCGAGGGCAACCAGATGATGCGCTTTTTTGTGCTGCAAAAGCCCCATGCTGCCATGCAGCAGGATGTATACATCACCGGCAAGGAAGTGTCCGCTGCTCACCCCGATTATTCACGCCGGGGTTATGTGAATGTCACCCTCAACCGCACAGGAGCCGGTCGCATGGGGCGCCTGACCGGCAAA
Organism: uncultured Akkermansia sp.; assembly: GCA_947588645.1. Classification (GTDB taxonomy): domain Bacteria; phylum Verrucomicrobiota; class Verrucomicrobiia; order Verrucomicrobiales; family Akkermansiaceae; genus Akkermansia. The sequence goes on from CANPYO010000084.1 coordinate 1,070, forward strand.
ATGGTGAAGGGACGAGACCGGCTGGCCGTGGTGCTCAATGGACAGGTGAAATGCGCCCCTGTGGTGCAGGCTACGCTCTCCAAAGATTTCCAGATCTCCGGTCTCAACGGCAAAGGCGAAGCGGAAGACATTTCCAAGGCTCTGGCTAACCCCCTTTCCAGCGATCTGAAGGTGGAGGGTCGTAAGGACGTGAGTGCTCAACTCGGCCAATCTGCACTGGAGCAAGGTACCTTCGCGGGCATTGTAGGACTGCTGGCGGTATTTGTGTTCTGCTATTGGTACTACAGGACGGCGGGCATTGTCGCCATGGTTGGATTGGCGCTGAATGCCACCACCCTGGTAGGGCTCATGAGCTTGTTCGGTTTCGTGCTCACGCTGCCGGGCATCGCCGGTATTGTGCTCACCATGGGTATGGCAGTGGATGCCAATGTGCTCATCTATGAACGCATGCGCGAGGAGCGCGCCTCCGGCAGGCCGTTCCTAGTGAGCCTGCGCGTGGCCTACGATAAGGCTTTCTCTGCTATTTGGGACTCCAACATTACCTCGCTGATCACCGCCGTCATTCTTTTCTGGCTGGCCAGCGGATCCATCAAGGGGTTTGCCGTCACCACCAGCGTGGGTATCATCACCTCGCTCATCGGCGCCATCGTGGTCACGCGTGTGCTCTTTTTCTGGGCTGAGCACACCGGCTTGTTGCGAGAGTTCACCTTCAGCCGCGCTCCCTTCCAAAATAAACAGTTTGACTTCATGAAGTGGCGGAAGGTAGCGCTCGTATGCTCGCTGGTCGTCATCATAGGTTCCTTGCTGTACGGTGTGCTGGTGCGCAGGGATGCGGCGCTGGGCATCGATTTCACCGGTGGTTCAACCGTCACCTACGTGCTTCCTGCCGACTCCGGCGTCAACTACAAGGAGGTGGAAAATACTGTGATGGCCATGAAGCTCTCCAAGCTTCCCACCGTGCAGGAGTTCAACAACGCCGGCTCCAACCGCAACATCAAAATCCGCTGCGCCACAAAGAATGAGGCCTCGCTCATCGATCGCACTCTGCGCGAAAAGGTACAGGGCATGCAGGTTATCCCCATGCCCTCGATTGATGAGGTGAGCGCCTCGTTGGGTTCCACATTCTTCCGCACAGCATGTTGGGCTCTGCTGGCGGGCTTGTTAGGAATCACGATCTACTTGGCAGTGCGTTTCGAATGGAGTTTCGCCGTGGGTGCTCTGTTTTCCACCGCGCACGACGTGCTCGCCATCCTCGGGCTTGTCCTTGTCTTGGGCACCGAGCTGAGCATCATCCACATCGGTGCCTTCCTCACCGTGGCTGGCTACTCCATCAACGACACGATCGTGATATTCGACCGCATTCGCGAGCGTCTGCGCTACGCCGAACCAAAGGAAGATCTGAAAGATATCATCAACGAAGCCATCAGCTCTACCCTGCCTCGTACGCTGCTTACCTCACTCTCTACGTTGGCAGTGCTCGTGGCGCTCATTGCTCTTGGAGGACCCGCCATGCGTGATTTTTCGATCACCATGCTTCTGGGTATTCTGGTGGGTACTTATTCCTCCATTTTCATCGCCGCGCCAGTGGTTTACATGTGCGACCGCCGCAATGCGCTGGTACGCGAAGTGCAGGAAGCGGCACAAGCCGACTCCATGGTGTAAGCCATGTCTGCTCGCGCCAACCGGGGAAGGCTGTGGATGCTGCTGTGCGCGATGATTTTCGTTGCGGCAGTGACGGGAGCTGTCGTTTGTGGCTTGCGGATGGGACATGTACAAGATGCCTCGCACGCCGCCCATCTGCGCTGGCTCATCTATGCGCATTTTTTCCTCTCACAGCTGGCTTTGGCAGCGGCTGTTTTTCTCATCTACGCGGCGCATCGCCACTGGAGGCGTTCTTACCTCATTGTCAGCTACAATGAACGCGGTATGCAGCTCAACCCTCCCGGCGTGCTCATGCCCCCACGCCGCGTGTTTCGCTGCCACCTGCACCATTTGACCCCGGAAGATATGCCACCAGCTGACGCACCTGTTCTGGTGTACCCCATGTTCATGCTCAGTGGTCGCTCCAGTGGCGAAAAACTCGAACGCATGCTGCGCCGGGCCTACGCCGGAATGCCTCACATGCCCGAACTCTTTTTTCAACCCGTCTTGGGAGCTTCACCCTGGCTGGCGCAAGCCGCCGCTGCTCACCTGCAACCGCTGCTCTCCCCGGACTGTGGAGTGTTGGTTGTGGCACATGGCTCAGAGCTGCCCGAGGCGCCCCCGGAACCCGCGCTCTTCTGCCGCCGTCTGCGTGAGCTGCTGCCTCCGGGCTCCGAAGTTCAGCTTGGGTTTTTCGGCAATCAACTGCCGGATGCCCATGCTGTACTGCGCGGTATGCGGGCGCAGCATGTGCTGTTGCTGCCCTTCCTGATCACGGAGGGAGTCCATACCTCCCGTGATTTACCCACGCAACAAGATGCTCGCATCATCGGAAAAACGTTGCAGCGTTTACCCGTGGTGGCAGCCTTGTTAACACCGCAACAAAAAACATGAAAATTGCTCTGAAAGTGACTCCCGGCGCACGCTGTAATCAACTGCTCGGCTGGGAACCCAACTACCCCGGAGTCGGTCGTGTCCTCAAACTCAAAATTGCGGCTCCTCCCATCGATGGACGAGCCAACAAGGCCATTGAACTCTTCTTCGCCGAACTCCTGCACCTCCCAAAATCCTCTGTCCGTATTGTCCAAGGTTCTTCCGGCCACATCAAAATTCTGGATCTTCCGGACTCTGTGGACTTGAGTCTTCTCTGTCTCTGACTTTTCTGTCACTGTCCCCTATTCCAGAGCTCCATCCCCGCGCAACGCGCGCATTATTTCCAAATCGTACAAAACTGCCGACGGCGTAAGGCAGTTTGGACAAAAGCGCAGCTTTTGCCCGAAGGGCGAACAGCCGTGGGGCGGCTGTGAGTCATCGTACATCGTAAATCGTACATGGGCAGGCTCCGCCTGCCTCCGCCTTCTTTTACAGGGGTTTCACATAGCCCTTCCGAACAGCTTCCCGATGAAGAAACCGAGATTGTTCGAGCAATCTCTTGGAGACAATCAAAGCGGCTTCATCGCTCATCCCTTCCTCAATCAATCTCAGAGCCTCATCTCGCATTTCCGTCCTATCGGCAATCAATTCGGGACGATTCAATCCGAGTCGCCGTAGTGTTTCACTCGCCAACGCGAGATCTTTCTCATCAGGAAACGCCTCGGGATTCACCTCAATGCGCATGTCTTCTGCCAGCCGGAATGCCTCTTCCGGTAATTCAAACGGATCAAAAATCGGTTCAGTATCCTTTTTGACCGAGTTAATATGAGAAGACGAGAGTCGATAATTTGACCATTCGTATCGAAGCTCAGGGTGTCGGCTTTGGGGTAGGAAATGATCGACAACGGCATCTAATCGACAATTTATCTTGAAGGTCGTGTACGCACAATAACCCTCATACGCCTTGTACAAATCTCCCCTACATTTGTTCCAGTACTTAGGGGGCTTCCTTTTGGGGTTCCTGGCAACAAAATTATTTCCCGGCACGCGAACCTCCTCATTAAAGTCGGCAGGCTCTTCCTTGCGCTCTACTCGGATCATAGCTCAACTGTGCAGTTGTTCCTCGCCAAGTAAACATTCCATCGCAACCAGAAGCTGTCACGCGAAGGAAGCGCCTCTTCCAGTCTTTCCTGTATTTGACGCACTGCTTTTTCATCAAACGAAGGACAATCCATCAATCGCTGAGCCTCACTCAGCACTTCCTGAGAACGATTCGAGCGTGTTGATTCCAGATCAAATGCATCGCTTAGCAGCCACTTGGAAACATCTCCTTTTTTGGTGAAGTCCTTTCTCTCTGCAATGACGCTCCCATCCTTCAGGTCAATGTCTATCCATGTGTCATGCTCGCAAAAGAAATCCTCACATGAAGCCATGACAAGGGGAGAATGCGTGCTCACAATATACTGAATGTTGACGCAATGGGTCAGTGACTCGACAGCTTTTTGCAGCATCATAAGTATGTTCTTCTGCCAGCGGGGGTGTAAATGAGCCTCTATCTCGTCGATTATAATCGTCATATCAGAGGTTGCCGGCTCCCCTATTTTTTCGCATGCAACCTTATGTTCCTGCCATGCCCACACGAGGAAGTACGCGATGGACAACACCCGCTTGATGGCCGAGGACAACAGCACAATCGGAACATCGCTGTGCTTTTTGTATGGCATCCGGACACATGCATACCTCTGAGCATCCATCATGCGTGTAATGCCTCCCAAAGTCATCTGCTCATTCGGCGGCGAGAGCGTCTCAAACGCGGTTTTTAATTGTCGGTACGGTTCCGCTTTCTCCATGAGCCAATATAACATGTCCGCTACGATCCCGTTGCAGGTCTTGTACCCATCGCTTTCTTCTTTCCCCTTCCATACCTCTGTCGCCGTATAGACAAATGCCGGGCTGTGATCAAATGGATTGTGCTCTTTCGGTTTCCAGTAATTACGCGCTGGATCCCATATCGAAAATCCTCCGTCCAGCATGGCATAAATAACCAAGCCTTGCCTCGTCGGTCTCCCCTTCGGTAAATTCCACGCCGACAGTTTCGGATCAAACGTTGACGTGTATGTGACTTCTTTGCCTGTTTTCCCGGACAGACCAACGGTGATTTCTCCTCTCTCCCCAAAAGGCGGGTACGCCATACGCCCCGATCTGACTGCCGGATTTAGATCTTGCGGCCACTGGCGTGTCAATGCCCACCACGCTACATCTAATATAAAACTTTTGCCAAGTCCATTATCCCCCGTAAAGATATTGACCCTCTCGGAAAAAGTCAGGTCTAACCTTTCTGATGGCCCAACATTTTCTATCTGGAGACGCTTCAGCATACTAAACCCACCTGTACTTTAGCACAATACTCTCTGATGTCAATATCTCAATGCGCCCCTACACGGCAAACGCATTTGAGAGAGTTAATCAACGTACTTCGTACCTAGGCGGCGTCAGCCGCCCCGTGCCTGGCTTTCAAAATTCCGCGTTGCTTTTGCTCTGCCTCCCCGCGCAACGCGCGCATTATTTCCAAATCGTACATCGTAAATCGTACATGGGCAGGCTCCGCCTGCCACCGCCTCCTGGCGTCAATACCTGCCCATTGGAGCGTTTTTTCCCGGGGCGGGATGGGGGTTGTCCTGCTTGGGGACAGTGGAAAGGCTGAGCACAGAGCTCGACCAATGGAGTTTGCTGAGCGTTGCGTTTTTAGCATGCTTCTCGCGGAAAGACAGGATAGCCTGATTTTCAATCTGTCCTGGACGCTGGTCAGGACTGCTCTGCTTGAGGGTTTCACGAAGCTCCTTAGCAAAATCGCACTTATGAGTAGTCGCTACCGCCAAAAGGACAATCGTCTCCGTACCAAAAGGAGGTTCCACCACCATCTGATATTCTGTGCGACCGACATTCGGGAACCTCGCCTCCACCGCCGGGAATACCATGTTATCTGTTCCATCCTCACCGGGCAAGATCAGTTCTACACCTCCCTGGTCATCATGCGCCACGATGTAAACGCGGCAGTCGCAATCAGCTTTCACACAAAAGCGTAGTGGCGCGCCTTCCTCAAAACGCGGAGCTGATGTAGTGACACGCAGATGCACCATAAAGTCAGTCGGCAGATCAAACAAATTCCCCGGTAAACCCTGCACTTGAAGCTCTGGTGTACTGACTTTTTTGCTTGTTTTTTTACGGACGAGCGCAGGAGCTTTCTTCTTGCCATTCGCTGCTGCCGTGTCCGACTTTTTCCGGGATGAAGCTGAAGCAACATGTGGCGGAGAGGGTCTCTCGACAGTTTTCTCCGGCTCAGTCTCGGAAACAGGTTGAAGCCCGGAAACAGGTTCGTCCCCGGGAACAGGGACAGGAACAGGCTCAGTCTCAGGAGCAGATTCGACCTCGACAGGTTCAGGCGAGCGCGGAGTCTCCTCCGACGGCTTTGCTTCAGGAGTCGCTTGAGGCGGATCCGCGAGCGGCGGATTCTCTTCCTCCTTGGCTAATTTTTTTTTCTTGTTCCGACCGAAGCCCCAATGACAGAGCATGTCTTTTCCTGCAGCAAAGATGCCGGAAAGTTTCTCGCGTAAAGCGCCTTTTTCTTCGGCCGCTAGCTCATTGGCGAGCATCTCCTCCATACTTGCTACCGGCGCCTCAGGTTCTGACTTTTCCCCTGCACCCTGCTCCGGCGCAACGACATCAGGCTCCGGTTGCGGGTAGCTCTGCGGTTCAGGCGCAACAGCAGACTCCGGCTGCGGATAGCTCTGCGGTTCAGGCGCGACAGCAGGCTCCGGCTGCGGATAGCTCTGCGGTTCAGGCGCGACAGCAGACTCCGGCTGCGGATAGCTCTGCGGTTCAGGCGCGACAGCAGACTCCGGCTGCGGATAGCTCTGCAGCTCGGGCGCAATAGCAGGCTCCGGTTGCGGGTAAGTCTGCAGCTCGGGCGCAATAGCAGGCTCCGGTTGCGGGTAAGTCTGCAGCTCAGGCGCGACAGCAGGCTCCGGCTGCGGATAGCTCTGCAGCTCGGGCGCAATAGCAGGCTCCGGTTGCGGATAGCTCTGCGGTTCAGGCGCGACAGCAAGCTCCGGTTGCGGGTAGGTCTGCAACTCGGGCATGACATAGCTCCCCTGCTGCGGATAAGTCGCCGGTTGGTTATTCACCTGCGGGTAATCAGAAACTTGCGGGTAGGTTGGCTGCGTCGGGTACGCCTGCGGATAGGACGTCGGAGCAGGATAAGTTACCGCCTGCGGATAGGCCGAAGGAAGCGGATATGCTTGCGGCGCAGGATACGCACCCGCCTGCGGATAGGATGCAGGCTGCGGATGCGGATACGTTTGCGGTGTGGGATAGGCCTCCGTCCGAGGATAAGTCGCGGGTTGTTGGTATGCTTGCGGCGCTGGGTACGTCTCCACCGTCGGATAGGGCGAAGACTGCGGATATGCTCCCTGCGGCACAGAATAGGTCTCCGGCTGCGGATAAGCCACGGGCTGCGGATACGTTTGCGGCGCAGAGTACGTCTCCGCCGATGGATACGCTGTGGGTTGCGGATACGTTTGAGATGCCGGGTATGCTTCCGCCTGAGGATATCCTGTCGACGGCGGATATGCTTGAGGTACCGGATACGCCGCAGACGACGGGAAAGGCTGAGGAGCCGGATAAGCTTGAGTAGGCGCCGAATACGCCGCTGATGGAGGATAGGGCGCCCCGTACGCCGACGAGGTCTGATAAGGCACCTCAGACTCAGCAGGAGTGTCATCTTCCCGCACCGTCATGTAGCAATATCCGATTCGATACGGCTGATCCATGACTAAGAAATCTGAGGTGATCCGCTGCTCGCCGAGAAACACGCCATTGCTGGACTGGTTATCCTGGATCATAAGCTGCCCATTCGAGTATTGAATGAAGCAGTGTACACGCGAAAGATACTCCTCACCCGGCAAGGAAATTTCACACGACGCATCGCGTCCTATGCGATAGCGCACACCCTCGGCCAGAGCGAAACGATACGCCGTGGTCTCACCGTTCGTATGTGTTATGGTGATGGAGATCATGCCAGCCTATGCGCCCGCATTATAACACAGGCAATGTACCTGTGCAAGCCCCGAGTTGAGCAAACTCATCAGAAAATGCATTCGCCGTGGGCTGACCCCGACTCCCGTCGCTTTCGAACCACGCCCGCGCGCGACTCCAGGACATCCCTCCGCATTTGCTTTGCAGCTTCGCGAGCTCCGCTCGCCGAATTTTTCAAATCGTAAATCGTAAATCGTAAATCGTAAATCGTAAATCGTAAATCGTAAATCGTAAATCGTAAATGAATTGTGTTGCATGACGTACCGTTAACTGCCTATTGGGGGTGCATTTTCTTGGGGCGGATGCGGTGGTGCTGCATTTTTTTTCGCTTCACAAAGGGCCCGGGGAAGAGTAAAATACGGCAGAGCTATGGCTATTGAGAAGCAAAAGACACTCGCAAAGGCAGCATCGATCCAGGGAACATCGTTGCACACCGGGCATTCCGTGAAGCTGACGCTTAAGCCGGCTGACCCCAACTCCGGACTCAAGTTCCGGCGCATTGACCTGCCGGATAAGCCTTTTATTGACGCTTCCGCCGCGAATGTGCAGACAGTGGAGCGCGCGACGACGCTTGCGGAGGGCTCCGTGAATGTACACACCGTGGAGCACGTGCTCTCCGCGCTCACGGGAATGGGGGTGGACAACGCCATCGTGGAAATGGATGCGAATGAGCCTCCCATTTGCGATGGCTCTGCGGCTCCATTTGTGCAGCTCATCAAGCAGGCCGGGGTGGTGGAGCAGGATGCCCCGCTGACTGTGTGGGAAGTGCGCGAACCGGTGAGCGTGGAGACCAAAAATGGCTCGCAGATCATCATTCTGCCGGACAAGAAGTTCCGCGTATCGCTCACCGCAGTAGGACCGAACGGGCGCGTGACGCAATATTTCAGCTCCGTCATTACCCCGGAAATTTACGAGAAAGAACTGGCGGATGCCCGCACCTTCTGCTTTTACGAGGATATCCAGCCGCTGCTTGACAAGGGGCTCATCCGGGGGGGCACGCTGGACAACGCCATCGTCATCAAGGGAGATCAGTACATCTGCGCCGGCGGTCTGCGCCACCACAACGAGTGCGCACGCCACAAGACCATGGATCTTATCGGCGACCTGATCCTCAATGGCCACCGCATCACCGGTCACGTGATCGCCATCATGCCGGGGCATGGCATCAACACCCAAATGGCCGCCAAACTGCAGAAAACGTACGAAAGCATGGAGGCAATGCGCCCCAAACCCGTTGTTTTGCCGGCGGGCGATGCTGTCCTGAACACGTCGGAGGTGCTCAAGTTGCTGCCGCACCGCTACCCATTCCTGCTGGTGGATCGCATTTTGGGCTTCGAGGGCGATACGAAGTGTGTGGGGCAAAAAAATCTCACGATGAACGAGCTGTTCTTCCAAGGCCACTTCCCCGGACATCCCGTGATGCCGGGCGTGCTGCAGGTGGAGGCTATGGCTCAGGCCGCTTCTATCCTTATGCTCCGCATCCCGGAAAATCAGGGCAAAATCGGCTACTTCATGAGTTGCGACAAAGTGAAATGGCGTCGCCCCGTGGAGCCGGGGGATGTCCTCATCATCGAGACTGAGCTCACCAAGATGCGTGGCGCCATCGGCGTGGCTTCCGGTCGCTGCCTGGTGAATGGCGAAGTCACTTGCGAGGCGGAACTCAAGTTCATGGTTCAGGAACCTTGAACGTATGCACGATTGCAAAGCTTGCGCAACACGCGCGAACTTTCCCAAATCGTACAAAACTGCCGACGGCGTGAGGCAGTTTGGACAAAAGCGCAGCTTTTGCCCGAAGGGCTCACTGGCAGGGTGGTGCCAGTGAGTCATCGTAAATCGTACATGGTCAGGCTTTTCCTTGGGACGGATGTAGAATTCGCGGGTCTCCGGCAAATTCGCTGAGACAGATAATGAAGGGATAAAATAAAATCGGCACTTCAGTCTTGCATTCTCTGC
>CANPYO010000085.1 GCA_947588645.1 uncultured Akkermansia sp.
ATTCTCTTGTTCGCCGTACGCTGAGCAGAACATCGTAAGAGCCGCGAATATGCTGAATAATTTCTTCATTGTCTTGTGTTGTTATTAAATGTCACTTGATTCTTTCCCAAACTTCCCGAGTCTTTTCCTTCCCGTACCGACTTACAGCCGCTTCAACGCCTTCTTGGCATCTTCATACCCCTGATCCGCCGCTTTTTGGTACCATCTTCTTGCTTCCGAGTAGTCCTTGCTTACACCCCAGCCATTCTCATAGCACACGCCAAGACTACACTGCGCCATCGCATTCCCCTGCTCCGCCGCCTTTCGGTACCATTTTACGGCCTCTGTCATGTCCTTGCTCACTCCCTCGCCGTTTTCATAGCATACGCCAAGACTCCACTGCGCCTCCGCGTCCTCTTGCTCCGCTGCCGCGCGGTGCCGCCTTACTGCCTTCGTCATGTCCTCACTCACCTCCTCGCCGTTCTCACGGACTGTGGGGGCAGTCGTCTCTTCCTCTGCCCACACTGTAACGATTAAGGCGCATAGTGTTACCGCCGACATCTTACGAACGACCTTTCGAATCTCTCTATTGAAGGTGTGATTTTCTTTCACGGTGAAAATAAGGGTTTGAGGTTCCGGCTCTGTTTCTCCGCCGTATGCGGGCGAGTATATCTTTTTTCAAAACAGATGTACAGTCTAAAGGCAAAAAAACCAGGGCAAAAGCATTAGAAAATGCGTCTGCCCTGGGTCCACACGCTCAAAGCATTGGTAAAAAGAGATTGTCAAATCAGCGAAGTTGTATTAGATTTTACTAGTTAGTCTCCGCCTTTCTATGAACCACGCAACTGAAAATCCGAAAGCCCTGATTCACCTGAAAAACTGCTTGCACGTAGGCATCACAGGACACCGAGACATCGCAGCAGGAGAAATCGAGCGGGTCAAAACCCAGCTGGAAAAAGTTCTCAGTCAAATAAAGACAGTCTTCACAGAGATTCACCTGAAAAGCAAGAATATTTCCACGCTTTTTGATCCCGATGATGAGCCCGTCCTCCGCCTTATCTCTCCCCTTGCCGAGGGGGCTGACAGAATTGGTGCGCACACTGCGCTAGCGTTGGGGTATGAACTCCAGTGTCCCCTCCCTTTTGACCGTGAATTTTATAAAACAACCTTCTCTGGCACCGAGGAAACCAACGCCGAGTTTGATTCTCTGCTGAAAAAGGCGAGCGCCGTTTTCGAAATCTCATCCGGCAACAAGAGAAACACCAGCCAGGCCTATGCGGATGTCTCTGCCGTGCTGATCGACCACTCCGATATTCTGATCGCGCTCAGCGATGAAGCGCCCAGCAAGTTTATCGCCGGCACCTATGCTACCATGTTGCAGGCCTTCAACAAAAACATCCCGGTGGTTGTGATCCCCTGCACGCGTGAAGGCGCCAAAGCCGATACCCACAATCACGATATCCTTTTCCGGAGCGATCGTTTCACCCGCTCCAAGGACTGGCAGCACGAGTTGAAGCGGCATTTCATGCAGGTTCTCCTCCCGGAACCCTTCAACCCTGAGAAAGATGGGAGCTTCTTCCCTCAACCGGACAGTATCTCGCTAAGCTCGGGCAACGACTCCAAACTCCCTTTCTCTCCTATAAACTGGCTTGCTCTGAAGTCTGTTTTCTCTAATGCCGCCGCAAAAGCATCCGATAAATACCGCAAAAGAGTGACGTGGAAACAACTCAGCCCGGTTCTCGCCTACCTTTGTCTTTCACTGGCTTTCGATTGGGAGTGGGCAGTCAGGCTGTTTGTTGCTTGTCAAATCATTTTCCTTTTGTGGCCTATCATCATCATCTGGAGAGAAGCTTTTTCCCGTACTCACCGCCGCTTCCTTCACACCCGAATCCTTGCGGAGCTATGCCGGCTCAGCGCTTTCCTCTCCCCAACCGGCTACTGCAACGTTCGCTACCGCCACCGCGCTTACTACCGAAACCCTCACCGCAACACCATCACCTGGTTTTACCGCGTCCTCGCCCGCCACGCAGGGCTTCCCTCCGGCTCTTTCTCGCCGGAGGTCTCGCGCCTGTGGTTAAGCAATTTCTTGGACAACTTCGTCAATGTGCAAGAAAAATACCACCTCAAACGCCGCGATCACAGCTACTCGCGTCACCGTCTCTTCAGCAAATTAGCTTTCCTCTTTTTCACGGGTGGCATCGTCTGCGCTGTATTCCGCGGTCTCGCCCGAGTATATTTCCCCATGCCAGATTGTCTTCTATCTACTATTTCATCCGGCAGTCTCCTATTCCCGGCATGCGCCGTGCTGTTTGCCTCGCTCTCCGTCAACTTCAACTACCCGACCAACTATTCCTTCTCTAACTCCATGTGCGAATCCTTGGAACTTCTCTCTGCCAACATCGCTGAACTCCGAAACAAACCCGACCTCTCTTACTCTGACATCCGCTCCCTCTGCGAAACAGTTGACGCCCTCTGCATGGCTGAGATTTCCGACTGGGCCGACTCCATCTACTCCAAGCCTATGAAGTTGGCCTGACAGGCAAGGAATCGGGGACTATTCCACGTTGCTCTGCGATTTTATTTCGAGAAATCACAGCAATGATGCGGGTGGTCTCTGTTTCCGTTTTCTTATTCCCACGTTGATCGTAAGTGTTATAAGATCAAACAAGACACTTGTGATGAAATGCCCCTTCAATTCAATACTGAAGGCAACTCAATTGTCTGAGCGGATCTCTCAAGGTTTCACCTAGGTGAATTCCAGCTTTCAACAAGTATTCTGCCCTACTTATCAAATTTTTCCGGAATATGGGATTGCCTCGCAAATTTACGTTAGTAACTTGGCTCTTCCTCGTTGTAGGATCAACGGTACTTCCTCATTTCTTTTTGCCATTAGAATAGATAACGTGTCGGAGTATTTCACCATTTTTCGCAGTGACTACTAACTCCGCAGGTTTACCGTCGGCATCATAACGCACCTTCATACGCTGCCCCGTTGCAGGATCGTAACCCTCGCTGTAATCGCGTCTTCCCCCGGAAAAAACAGTACGCTGAAGTACATTGCCGTCACGTGAGATGACCTTTTGCTCCATGGTTTCCCCCTTATCATTTCTGTACTCTTCCTTGCGCTGCCCTGTCGCAGGATCGTATGCAAAAAAGCTGCTAATCCTGTCCCTAGTTCCGTACAAGGCGCGAAACAGAAGCTGGCCCTCTTTGTCGTGTGCATACCACCGCGTTCTGTATCCGTCGGCTCCATATTCAATTTTGTTCGTCACGCCGGTCCCGTTATCATATTCTTCCACTACTTTGCCGTCTTTGAACTTATGAATCACAAGAAGCCTTTTTTGCATGTCGTACATTTCTCGTATTTGAAGTCCCGTAACAGCGTCCGTACGAGTTATGATCTTGGCAACACCGTTACCACTCGCACACGGCTTACCGTTCGCATCCTCGTACGTGACTACCGCCTCATTTCCATTCTCATCATAGTCACGTACTATACTTACAGCTCCCTCGGGTCCCTCGCACGGATGCCCGACTGCATCCACATAAGTTGTGTGCGTCACCTGTCCCAGACTATTTCTCTCCTGCACTTGTCGACTCTTTATTATTTTTCCCGTATCATCCACGTAAGTGATCGTTATAAACTTTTCCCTACCTCTATCATCATACTCATATTCGCGTTCCGTTATACTATCAAGGTCGGTTTCGCCTCTTTCATTGAGAAAAACTTCCTTCTTCAGTCGTCCGTCAACATAATGAAACCTTACAATATGAAAGTAATTTTCTCCTAGTCTAATCCTACAAGGTTTATCATGATCATCATAGTAAGAAACCTCTGCACGATTTCCCTCTGCGTCATATTTGATTCGCTCTATACAAAACCCCTCTCTGCGCATACAACGTTCCCCATTCGTGTCTAAAGCCTTTCGCTCCTCAACACCGTACTTACTATATTTGAAGCGCAGTTCCGCCACGCCGTATTTGTTGTTCATCACCTTTTCTGTCTCCCCTTTCTTTCCATAATAGCAAAGAGATATCATATTTTCCCCGTCATAGCCCACTTTTAACTCAGCAAAATCTTGATTACAGTTATCTCTCTTTCCATCCAATCCATAAAACACCAGCCGTCTCAGACGCCCCCTCTCTATCTCCATGACCTCCGTATATATACCATCAATATTTCTACATGGTTCACCCTTTGTATCATAAAATTTTTGCTGAATTGTCTTACATTCTCCGATATATTCCGTTTTCCTCTCCACTTTGGAATACCCATATACACAGCAAACTGGCTCTCCATTTGTCCCGAAATAGCTCACCGTTCCAAATTCTCCAGATGGCGTGAAATCGAATCGCCCCTCCGCCATGCGAAAACGCTTATGTGTGCAAGGCTCGTCATTCACTCCTATATATTGGGCACGTTTGAGTAATCCGTGTCGATATTCCCTCCTCACCCCGGAATACCCATCTTTACAACAGGTACGGTTTCCTTCCCCGTCATAATAGGTTTCACGCTCAACATTATTCCCTACCCAATCGTATCTTTTTTGTGCCACGTCCTCTTTGTTGCACACCATCTTGCTTCCATCCTCTCCAAGATACGACTCGGATATAACGCGCCCCCGTTCATCATACTCATACCGCGTCCGAAGAATACCGGAAAAGGACGGTGCCTCCACCATTCGATCATCCCCCCCCTTCGCCAAATTAGTCACCGCAACCACCCTATTCTCTCCAGCAATTTTTTCCCATTCATACAAATGCCCCCACACGCCATCGGCATCCATGACAGGGAATCCATAGGCATCGCTATAAACCTCCTTCACAATTGCTCCCATGCTATTTCGCCATATCAGCATACCTCGCACTCTTTCTTTTTCTCTCTTTCTCGACGCCTCTATCGGCTCGCGCACATCATCAATCAGCTGAGCGTTACCCGCAAAACCAGCTCTCCCTCCATTCAACTCTCGAAATTGAATAGTACTGTCATTTTGCTCATCTGTCAACCTATTCTGCACTCGCGAGAACTCGAGAATGCGTACGGGATCCCCTTCACCGGAGCAATACATTTGTCGTCTCACATCTCGTCCTTGCGTAAAAAGATTCCGTAAGGTTTTCTGCACATTCCTTACAACTGACTCCTTGCTGTCTTTTTTTGTTCCTTTCTCGGTATCGAGAAGGATGACCAACGGTTTCCCACGCCGCGACGGAGAAATATCATTGTCGTCTGCACTCAATACATTTCCCGAGCGAGTAACGCATTCCACCTTACTCAATCGCAAATGCTGCCACATGAAACGATAACAGCCGTGCGTTTCCGCACGCTCCGTCTCACTCAATTCGCCAATTCCATGTGGTAAATTATTATACTCTACGTAATCTCGGTAGTATTTATAATGTGGTATGCCTGCATACCACAATCCCGCTACGATTCCCAGTACCACAGCTGCCGCAATACCTCCCAACGTGCGTCGCACGATGCGCCTCTTGCGTTGTTCGCGGCCCCACCAGTCCCAAAGATCATTCGGCGCCAAATCCAACATCTTCGCCGCCACATCGCTAAACGCCCTCTCTTCCCCCTTGTCGGACACATCCGCCGCCAACAAATGCAGCTCCTGCACTGCCTCCGGCGTACAATCCTTGCTCGTGCTGCCATCCCCTTTCTGCCGCAGCATCACGGGGATCACCCGATCGGCATTCCCCTCCTCCAGCCCCACGAAGGTACGCACCTCCTCGTTTATCCAATTCTTTCCCTCCCTGTTCGGCCGCGCCGAATTCACCGAGCACACCACGATGAGGTATTTAGAAAGCTCCAAGCCACCGGAGAGCCCCTTATTCAGATTATCCACCCCCAGATCCGTCTTATCCCGGTAGATGGGACGCAGGTTCTTCGGTCGATCCGGATACTGTTTGCAGAGCTTTGTCGGCAACTTATACCCCATCAAAAATTTCTGCAACCTCTGTGCAAATTTCTCATCGCGCCGACTGTAGCTGATGAAGGCAAAATACTTGTAATATCGCTGTGTACTCATAGTTTTAGTTTGTATTACGGATCATTGGCATCTCATAGGGGATATAGGAAGGTGAAGTGGTGTTTGCTGTTTTGCTTCGTGACACTCATAATGGAGCGCAGAAATAATTCCAACAAATACCATGACGAACATACCTGTATTGGCACAGATTTGCAAGCTTATTCCTGTGCACATGAGTAAAAAGACACATCCGTCCCAAGAAAAAGAACCCCAATAGGAAGTCAACGGTACATCATGCAGCATAAACAATTGGTTATTTACGATTTACGATTTGAATGCTAGCGCTCCGGAGGCAGGCAGAGCCTGCCTATGTACATCGTACGTCGTACATGGGTGCCGCGAGGCGCCACCGCCCCTGCGAGGCAAGTCCGTTGCAGACCCGTTGCAGACCCGTTGCAGACCCGTTGCAGACCCGTTGCAGACCCGTTGCAGACCCGTTGCAGACCCGTTGCAATCGTACATCGTACATCGTAAATCGTACATAAGCAGCAACCTACGGTTGCTGCAAGGCCTTTTTGGCATCTTCATCTCCCTGATCCGCCGCCTTGCGGTACCACTTCACCGCCTCTGCGTAGTCCTTGCTCACTCCCCAGCCATTTCGATAGCAATTGCCAAGGTTATACTGCGCGCACATTTCCCCCTGCTCCGCCGCCTTGCGGTACCACTTCACCGCCTCCGTCATGTCCTTGCTCACTCCCCAGCCTTTTTCGTAGCAAAAGCCAAGGTGAGTTAGCGCATTCACATTTCCCTGATCCACCGCCTTGCGAAACCACTTCACTGCCTCTGCGTAGTCCTTGCTCACTCCATTGCCGTACTCATAGCACCGGCCAAGGTTATACTGAGCTATCGCATTCCCTTGGTCCGCCGCCTTACAGTACCACTTCACCGCCTCCGTCATGTCCTTGCTTACTCCCTCGCCGTTCTCATAGCACACGCCAAGGCTATTCTGCGCACTCGCATACCCCTGATCTGCCGCCAAGCGATACGACTTCACCGCCTCTGTCACGTTCTTGCTCACTCCATCGCCATTGTAATAGCACACGCCAAGGCTCCACCGCGCCTGCGCAAGCCCCTGATCTGCCGCCAAGCGATACCACTTCACCGCCTCCGTCATGTCCTTGCTTACTCCGTTGCCGTACTCATAGCACACGCCAAGGTTAAGCTGCGCATCCGCATACCCCTGATCCGCCGACAAGCGGTACAGCCTCACCGCCTCCGTCATGTCCTTGCTTACTCCATTGCCATTCGCGTAGCACACGCCAAGGTTCTTCTGCGCCACCGCATTCCCCTGATCCGCCGAGAGGCGGAGCCATTTCACCGCCTCCGCCATATCCTTGCTTACTCCATTGCCATTCGCGTAGCACACGCCAAGATAACTCTGCGCCGCCGCATATCCCTGCTGCGCTGCCAGGCGATACCACTTCACCGCCTCCGCCATGTCCTTGCTCACTCCATTGCCATTCGCGTAGCACAAGCCAAGGTTAAACTGCGCCTGCGCAAGCCCCTGATCTGCCGCCAAGCGATACCACTTCACCGCCTCCGTCATGTCCTTGCTTACTCCCTCGCCGTTCTCATAGCACACGCCAAGGCTCCACTGCGCCTGCGCAAGCCCCTGCTCCGCTGACAAGCGGTACAGCCTCGCCGCCTCTGTCACGTTCTTGCTCACTCCATCGCCATTGTAATAGCACACGCCAAGGCTCCACTGCGCCTGCGCATTCCCCTGATCCGCCGAGAGGCGGAGCCATTTCACCGCCTCCGCCATATCCTTGCTTACTCCATTGCCATTCGCGTAGCACACGCCAAGGTTAAGCTGCGCATCCGCATACCCCTGATCCGCCGACAAGCGGTACCACTTCACCGCCTCCGTCATGTCCTTGCTTACTCCATTGCCATTCGCGTAGCACACGCCAAGGTTAAGCTGCGCATCCGCATACCCCTGATCCGCCGACAAGCGGTACCACTTCACCGCCTCCGTCATGTCCTTGCTTACTCCGTTGCCGTACTCATAGCACACGCCAAGGGCGTGCTGCGCCTTCGCATACCCCTGATCCGCTGCTTTGCGAAACCACTTCACCGCCTCTGTCACGTCCTTGCTCACTCCCTCGCCATTGTAATAGCACACGCCAAGGCTCCACTGCGCCCGCGCATACCCCTGATCCGCCGACAAGCGGTACAGTCTCACCGCCTCTGTCATGTCCTTGCTTACTCCGTTGCCGTTGTAATAACAAAAACCAAGGCCACACTGCGCCTCCGCATTCCCCTGATCCGCCGACAAGCGGTACAGTCTCACCGCCTCAGTCATGTCCTTGCTTACTCCGTTGCCGTACTCATAGCACACGCCAAGGCTAAGATGCGCCGGCGCATACCCCTGATCCGCCGACAAGCGGTACCACTTCACTGCCTCTGCGTAATCCTTGCTCACTCCATTGCCATTCGCGTAGCACATGCCAAGGATCCACTGCGCACCCGCATTCCCCTGATCAGCTGCCAAGTGGAACCACCTCACTGCCTCTGCGTAGTCCTTGCTCACTCCATTGCCGTTCGCATAGCATACGCCAAGGCCACACTGCGCATTCGCATTCCCCTGATCTGCCGCCTTGCGGTACCACTTCACTGCCTCCGTCGTGTTCTTGCTCACTCCCTGGCCGTTTTCATAGCACCAGCCAAGGTTATTTTGCGCCGGCGCATACCCCTGATCCGCTGCTAAGCGATACAGTCTCACTGCTTCAACCATATTTTTGCTCACACCCTCGCCGTTCGCATAGCTCACACCTAACCCATTTTGCCCCACTGCATTCCCTTGCTGCGCTGCAAGTCGGAACCATTTCGCTGCCTCTGCATAGTTCCTGTTTACAACATTACTCTTGCAATAACACTTACCAAGTTCTGCCTGCGCCTCAGCGTTGCCATCCTCCGCCGCCTCGCGCAAGTACTCCAGCGCCTCTCTTTCCTTCCCTTCTTTGGTCAACCGTTGATACGCAATGTACGGATCCTCCCACAGCGTGTAGTACGCCCCCACGCCTCCGCCGATCAATATCACCAACCCGGCCGCCGCGGTCACCCATAGCTTGCGTCGCCCGCCCTTCCTCGTCGGCATGGTCTGCGGTGCTGCTGCCGGAGCCGGTGTCGGACTCTGAGTCGGCACCGCCGGAGTCGGGGCAGGATCGGAAGCCGGTGCTGCTGTTGCATCCGTTGCTGCCGAGCCCTTGCTCTTCATCTCCGCAGCCTTGCGGAACCACGCCAGAGCCTCTTCCTCATTCTTTTCCACACCCTCGCCCTTCATGTAGCTTTCCCCAAGCTTCATGGCGGCCTCCGCATCCCCGCGTTCAGCCGCTTCGCGCACCCAATGGATCATGTCGTTTTCGTTCATTTTTTTAGGAGTTATCGCTAATGTCTTTTGGAAGTTTCACTTCGTACATCACACACCGTACATAGGCAGACCACGTCTGCCTCCGTCATACTTCCTATATAGGCAGATGCCCCGCGGCTGCCTACAACAGTTGCTGCAAGGCCTTCTTGGCATCTACATCCCCCTGATCGGCTGCCTTTTGAAGCCATTTTCTTGCCTCCGCATAGTCCTTGCTCACCCCTACGCCGAACCGATATAACACGCCAAGATTATATTGCGCATTTGGTTCCCCCTGCTCCGCCGCCAAGCGGAACCACCTTGCCGCCACCGCAAAGTCCCTGCTCACTCCGGTACCGTTCATATAGCACAAGGCAAGGTTGTACTGCGAGATCGAATACCCCTGATCCGCCGCCTTGCGGAACCACTTCACCGCCTCCTTTATATTCTTGCGCACTCCATGGCCCTCCACATAGCACACGGCAAGGTTATGCTGCGCCTGCGCAAGCCCCTGCTCCGCTGTCATGCGATACCACTTCACCGCCTCCGCATAGTCCTTGCTCACTCCATAGCCGTTATCGTAGATCCAGCCAAGGTGATACTGTGCCTTCACATGCCCCTGATCCGCCGCCTTGCGGTACCATCTCACAGCCTCCACGTAGTCCTTACTCACCCCCCTGCCATAATAATAGCGCTCACCAACTTCGTACTGCGCCCATGCCTGCCCGGCTTCCGCTTCCTTGTAGAATGCGGGCACACCTCCCCCTGCACACGCAGTAACGATTAGGGCGCATAGCGCCACCGCCGACATCCTACGAACGACTTTTCGAATCTCCCTTTTGGAGGTGTGTTTTTCTTTCATGGTAAAATAAGAGTTTGAAGTTCCGGCTCTG
>CANPYO010000086.1 GCA_947588645.1 uncultured Akkermansia sp.
ATGACGCGCCGTTTGCACGACATGGGGAAAAGCGGAAAACACACGCTTTATCTCGTGCCGCTCAACTTCTTTTTCTTCTTGCCTGCGCTGATTTTGGGATTCTCTCGGGGAGCGGGGCAAGAGACCGAAGAAAAAGACGCTCCTCAACCGCATTCCCCGGTGGACAATCCTGAGGCGGATCCGGTGCAGTCCATGGCTCTTGCTGCGCTGCCTTCGGGCTTCATGCCTTGTACGGAGTGCTGCGTCCCGGGTGCAGAGGAAAAGTGGACGCACTGCGACGTCTGTGGTGGTTCACGCCGCATCCCGCTTGCGGCGAAATCTTCGAACGAACACGCCGTCCGCATCTCTCTGCCTTGGTTCGCTTGGCGTCCATCGTTCAAGGGACGGCTTACGCGCAAGACGTATTGGGGAATGACCTTGATACCGGTTGTGGTTGTCTTTCTGTTGGGGCTTGTGCAGTTACAGGGGGATGCAAACGCTACGGATACTGCCATGGTGTTTGTCGTCCGGTTTGCTCTGCTCTTCTTTTTTTTCGTGTGGGGAATGGGAGTAACCGTGCGGAGGCTGCATGACATTGGGAAAAGTGGCTGGTGGCTGCTGCTTATCGTGCCACTAAACCTCATCTTCTTTTTCTTGCCAAGCATCATACTTGGTCTCATCGACAGCAGTCCCGGCGCCAACAAGTGGGGAGCTAATGCTAAGGCTTGGCACTAGAGCAACCGCACTAGAAAATGCGGTTGCTATGTACGATGTTCGACGGACGATGTACGATTTGGAAAATTCCCGCGCTTGCGCGCGAATTTGGCAAAGCAGGCGTGGGAAGGCGGAGGCGTCTATGTACGATTTATTGATAACGTGCGCGTCGGGCAGATTTTTTTGATGCGTATAAACAGTGATATCAGTCAATAAGAGCATTTTCTCTGTTGATTAACTTCTCACAAATGAGTTTGCCCTATTTCCCACTTGGAGGTAGCGCAAACGTGTTTTTTGAGGCAATGCGCAGTCGAATGCCAATCCGCGGAAAGCAACACACTTCTTGCGTGTTTGCTCAATTTCCGTTCGGTGCGATCTTTCGGTAACTTTATTGTTGAGGCGATGCGGTAGATTCCACACGTGTCCCCATAAAATCTTCTCCAGGCTCATCCAACCCATTTCTTCGCGTGTGGGATGCGAGACACGCCACTTGCCTCCGCACAACGCGCGCTAGCATTCAAATCGTAAATGGTCAGGCTTTTTCTTGGGACGGATGCGGGTAGATTCGGGCAGACATTTTTTAGGCTTGCAGGGGGAATGTTCAGAGTGCTACAATGCGGGCGTGCATCAGATCATATTCAATGAGATTAGCGCATCCGAGCTTTCGGCCATTCCGACGTTGGAACAGCTGGAGCTTATCAATAGTTTTCAAGTGGATGGTGAGGGGATCGAAGGCGGGGAGGCGAAAGGAGCCCCGTTTGGCGTAGTGGAGAGGGATGGTCGACGGATTTTCCGGTACCGCTCCAAAGATTATCGCATTTACTTCACTACGGAGGATGACAAGATCGTGGTTCAACGCGTGCTGCATACCAATTCACTGCGCGATTTTCTCTTCCGGTCTGGCATGGGGAATGGTTCAGAGGACCAGCGTCTTGGCGAATCCCGCTCATTTTGGCGCCTTATTGACGAGGGGGAAAAAGCTGCGCGCAAATAGTCCATGCTTGCCCTCGTGAGCTACTTACTGCACGCGCCGAACCGCATTGCTGCGGTGGCTGCCGTTACCTTTACCCAGCTGGTACGCATGCGTCTTTTTGTCGTGCTGGCGCTTTTTGCTGTGGGGTTTTTAGCCCTGCAATTTATGCCGTATCAGCAGAATTTGGGTGTCGAGTTTGCCGGAGTTGGACAGTTGCAGCTCATTCAGGATGTCGCCACCGGCTGCATGCGTCTCTTTGGAATGATTTTTTGCGTAGCTGCCACGGCTCTGCTCATTCCACGCGATACCGAAGATCGCATCCTCTACACCATCCTCTGCAAACCAGTGCCACGTTTCGATTATTTGGCGGGTAAGGCGTTAGGGGTGATTGCTCTGCTGGCAGTGATGCTGCTGGTGATGGATGGGTTGATGGTATTGCTCATGCAGTTGCGCGAACCGGGAATTGAGACGCAGGTGCGCAATCAGCTTGCTGCCGCCGGTTTTTCAGCGGATGATATGGAGCCGTATTTGCAGCAGGTGCGTGCTGCTGGCAATGCCTTGCCCACCCAAGCCGGCATCTTCGCCATGTTCCTTGGCCTCGCCGTGTTGACCTCCCTTACCCTCCTTATCTCCGGCGTCACAAGCGGCACGATTGTGAGTATCGTGATTTCCCTCGGCACTTATTTTGTCGGCATGTTTCAAGGCCAGCTTTTCCAAGGAATTGTTGCTTCCAGCACCATCGGAACGAGCTCTGTTTTGCAGTGGGTTCAGCAAGTTTTTTCGGTGCTTATCCCTGATTTCTCGCTTTTTTCGCTCACGGATGCAACGGCTGCCGGCGAAACGGTATCGCCCGGCCTGTTGGTCGGTCTGATGCTTATTGCCATGGCATACATGCTGCTGCACCTTTTGCTTGCCGCGTGGTTTTTGTCGCGAAAAGAGTTCTGAATCCCCACGTGTCCCAATAAAATCTTCTCCGGGCTCATTCACCCCATTTCTTAGCGTGTAGAATGCGAGACACACCGCCTCCCCGCGCAGCGCGCTCACACTTTCCAAATCGTACCTTGACTCACTGGCACCACCCTGCCAGTGAGCCCCTGCGGGGCAGCGCCTTTGCGCCGCCTCCCCGCGCAACGCGCGCTCACTTTCCAAATCGTACCTCGTACATCGTACATAGGCAACCGCATTTTAATGCGGTTGCCCACGCGTGTCCCAATAAAATCTTCTCCGGGCTCATTCACCCCATTTCTTAGCGTGTAGAATGCGAGACACACCGCCTCCCCGCGCAGCGCGCGCATTATTTCCAGATCGTAAATCGTAAATGGTCAGGCTTTTCTTGGGACTGATGTGGTTCTGAGTAGAAAATTGGGGGTTGCAATCACTGGCCGTGTATGCTAGAATGCGCGCCGGCTGAGCTGTGGAGCCGACAACTGATTAAATGATGACAGCACCGTGAGAACTAGCACGTATTTACCGCAGGAGCAGGGACTTTATAACCCGCTGCTGGAGCATGACGCCTGCGGAGTCGGTATGGTTGTGGATACACATGCCGTGGCTTCCCACCAGATCGTGGAAAAGGGAATCGCAATCTTGGAACGTTTGCTGCACCGAGGAGCAGCCGGAAGCGACCCGGACACCGGCGATGGGGCGGGCATGCTTTTGCAACTTCCCCACGAATTTTTTAGCACACAGTGTTCTTTTGAATTACCTGGAGCGGGCAAATATGCTGTGGGTATGTTCTTCCTCCCAAAGGATGAGGAGCAACGCGCCGCCTGTTGTGCGCATATCGAAGCCGTCGCTGCTGAAGAAGGCATCGTGGAGCTAGGACGCCGTACGGTGCCTGTAGACGAAGAAGCTATCGGACGCACTGCGCGCGAATGCGCCCCATTTATCGAACAAATTTTCTTTGCAGCGCCTTGCGATGATGGTGACACCGTCGAGCGTCGGCTTTACGTTCTACGTCGCGTCATGGAAAAACGCGTAGCGGAGGCCATGCCGGAATTGGGCGACCGTTTTTACGTGGTTTCGCTCTCGGCACGCACTATTGTTTACAAAGGGCTGCTGCTCGCGCCCCAACTCCCGCGTTACTACAAGGATTTGGCACATCCTCTTTTCAAGAGCTGCATGGCTATCGTTCACCAGCGCTATTCGACCAACACATTTCCAAGCTGGCCGCTCGCACACCCCTTTCGCTACCTTGCTCACAATGGCGAGGTAAATACTCTGCGTGGCAACTTGAACCAGATGAGTGCTTGTGAGCACAGCTTATCCAGTCCGCTCTTCGGTGATGACATCCGGAAACTGCTGCCTATCATTCCGGAGGGGCAGAGTGACTCCGCCTGCTTGGATAATGCGCTGGAATTGCTTGTGACTGCCGGGCGCAGCCTGCCGCACAGCATGATGATGCTTATTCCTCAGGCATTCGGGGCTCGCTATTTCATAGGAGAGGACTTACGTGGCTTCTACGACTATCATTCTGGCTTCATGGCGCCGTGGGATGGTCCTGCCGCCGTCTGCTTTTCCAATGGTTTGGGTGCCGGCGCTATTTTGGATCGCAATGGATTACGTCCTGCACGCTACGAGTTGGACGCAGACGGACTTTTCGTGCTCGCCAGTGAGGCAGGCGTGCTGGACACCGATCCCTCCAAAGTTGTGAAACGCGGCAGCTTGAAACCTGGTGACATTGTATGGATTGATTTCATCACAAAACGCATCTCATACAGCGCTGAAACGAAGACCAAAGTGGCACGTATGAGACCCTATCGGCGATGGTGCCAGGAAAACCGTATCAAGATTCACGGTATTTTTGACAGCGTGGACGCCCCGCACGTGAATCCCAGACGAATTCAGTTTGCTCAGACCCTCTTTGGGTACACAGCGGATGAAATGGAGCATTTTCTGCTTCCCATGGCAGATACGGCCCACGATGCCGTGTATGCTATGGGTAATGATGCTGCTCTGGCTGTGCTTTCGGAGCGACCCCAGCTGCTGTTCGATTATTTCAAGCAACAGTTTGCGCAGGTGACCAATCCTCCCATTGATCCCATCCGAGAACAGCTCGTGATGTCTCTCACCACCTTTATTGGGAACCCAGCCAATATCTTAGATGAGACCCCTCAGATGGCTCGTATCATCAAGTTGGCACGTCCCATTCTGACCTTGAGCGACTTGGAGGCCTTGAAGAGCAACAAGGAAGAGGATTTTCGCTGCATCACGCTTTCAACCGGTTTTTCTTCTCTTTCTCCGTCGGGACTTCAAGAAGCAATTGGCGAGCTTGAAAAACAAGCTGAGCAAGCAATTAACCGGGGCTATCGTATCATTATCCTTTCCGATCGCGAACTCTCCGGCAACGAAGCTCCCATCCCAAGTTTGCTGGCTGTGGCTGCGGTCAATGGCAAGCTGCGCGAAATGGGAGTGCGCACTGGCACCGGCGTGATTGCCGAAACAGGTGAGGCGAGACAGGTGATGCACTTCGCATTACTGCTCGGTTATGGCGCCACTGCGGTTTGCCCATGGTTGGCTATGAGCACATTGGTGCAATTTGCCCAGGCAGGGAAGCTCTCCCCGTCCGTTTCTGCGACAAAGGCCATAGAAAACTACTTGGAGGCAGTTGATTTTGGGCTTCTTAAGACGATGAGCAAGATGGGGATCTCCACTCTTCGTTCTTACCGTGGCGCTCAGATTTTTGAGGCAATCGGTCTTGGTGAGGAGGTTGTTTCCCGCTTTTTCCCGGGCACTGCTTCACGCGTTGGCGGCATTGGCCTCTCTGAAATCGCTCGTGAAGCCGTAGAACGTCTCCGCCATTCCAAAGATCTCATATTTGATCCTCAGGATCAGCTTGAAAACGCGGGCATTTACAAGTGGAAAAAAGGTGGAGAGAAGCATGTCTGGACATCCAAAGTCATCGGGCAATTCCAAAAAGCGTTAAGGAACGATGACTACGCGCAATTTAAAGTGTTTTCCGAAATGGTGAATGAGAACGCGGAGACACTTTGCACGCTGCGCGGTCTATTAGATTTCACTGACAGGCAGCCGATACCATTAGAAGAGGTGGAAAGCGAGGAAAGTATCATGCATCGTTTCGTCTCCGGCGCCATGAGTTTCGGCGCCATTTCCAAGGAGGCGCACGAGATGATCGCCGTGGCCATGAACCGTATCGGAGCCATGAGCAATTGCGGCGAGGGAGGCGAAGACCCTGCCCGCTACGCCCCTCAGGCGGACGGCGAAAATCGTTGCTCAGCTGTGAAACAGGTAGCAAGTGGTCGCTTCGGTGTAACTGCCGAATACCTGGCTCATGCAAATGAACTGCAAATTAAGGTAGCTCAAGGAGCTAAACCGGGTGAGGGAGGCCAACTTCCGGGGGGCAAAGTCAACGAAGAAATCGCTCGCGTGAGGCATTCCACACCGGGAGTTACGCTCATATCTCCGCCACCGCATCATGATATCTATTCCATCGAGGATTTGGCCGAGCTTATTTTCGATCTCCGCAACGCCAACCCGAAAGCCCGCGTGAGTGTGAAGCTGGTTTCTGAGCTCGGTGTGGGAACTGTAGCAGCCGGTGTGGTGAAAGGTGGGGCGGATGTGGTGCTTATTTCCGGGCATGATGGTGGCACGGGCGCTTCTCCGCTCACTTCTGTCAAATACGCCGGTATGCCTTGGGAACTCGGCGTGGCGGAAGCTCATCAGACGCTTGTCCTCAATGGGCTGCGAGACAAAGTGCGCCTGCAGGCGGATGGACTCATCAAAAATGGTCGAGATGTGATGATTGCCACGCTGCTTGGGGCGGAAGAGTACGGCTTTGCGACCTCCATGCTTATAGCGCTCGGTTGTATCATGGCGCGTGTGTGCAATAAAAACACCTGTCCCGTGGGGGTTGCGACGCAGGATTCGGAATTGCGCAAGCGCTTCCGTGGCAAGCCAGAGCACATTATTTCCTTCATGCGCTTCGTCGCGCGCGAAGTGCGCGAATATCTGGCGGCTCTCGGTCTGCGTCGGCTGGATGATGCCGTTGGTCGATCTGATCTGCTGTATGTCAATCGAGCCATTGATTTCTGGAAGGCAAAACACCTTGACTTTTCTCGTATTTTACGTTCGGAATCCTTCCACGTGTCCGGGGCGGCGCATACAATCAATACCTGTCCAACATTCGACGATGATTTGCTGGCGGAAGCTTCCCCTGCCCTTGATGAGGGCAGGCCGGTGAAAATCCACCACAGCATCCGCAACACTCAGCGTGCTGCCGGCACCCGCCTTTCCTATCTCATCGCCTCAAAATACGGGCACGCGGGCCTGCCGGATGACACGCTGCTTGTCGAGCTGGACGGCACAGCTGGGCAGAGCTTCGGAGCCTTCCTGGCGCATGGTATTACTTTATCGCTTCACGGCCAAGCTAATGATTATGTTGGGAAGGGGCTTTCTGGTGGTAAGATTATCTTGACCCCATTCCCGGAAAGTTCCTATGTGCCGGGGGATAACGTCATCGCCGGCAATGTCCTTCTCTATGGAGCTACGAGCGGTAAGATGTTTATCCGTGGACAGGTGGGTGAGCGTTTTGCCGTACGCAACTCCGGCGCGTGTGCTGTAGTGGAAGGCACAGGCGACCACTGCTGCGAATACATGACCGGGGGATGTGTGGTCGTTCTTGGTCCTACAGGGCACAACTTCGGCGCCGGCATGAGCGGTGGCATCGCTTACGTCTGGGATGAGCAACACCTCTTCGATCGCTATTGCAACCTTGACATGATTGACCTCGATCCCGTCTCTGATCCCGAGGACATTGCGCGCCTCCGCTCGCTTATTGAGGAGCATGCTCGCGCCACCGGATCCCAACGTGCTCGAGATATCCTGTCAGACTTCGACAATGCCCTCCCCAACTTTGTCAAGGTCTTCCCCATGGAGTACCGGCGTGTGCTCGGACAAATGACTCAAGCCGATGCAGCCATTCCGCGCGCCGAAACGCACAGCTGACAAGTTCGCCACACTCATTCATTCTCTCCTTCTCCCGGGAGAGGCGCTTGGCGCTCGGCATCAGTGAGATAGCAGGCCGGATCACTGCCGAACCAGTGTCCATTGGCAATGGCTGCTCGGGTGCGGTAGCCGCCGCCGCATAAAGCGAAGTGTCGGCAAGTAGCGCAGGGACCGCTGAGCTTTTTCTGCCGCTCGACCGGGTCATCGCTACCACGCAACTCACGTAATTGTTGTGCGCTGGGGGAGAGAGAAGCCTCCCATACGCGCGACAAGGGCTCATTTTTAACATTGCCAAGTGTGACTTGCTGCCAAAATTGGTCAGGATGGATATTTCCTTGAGTGTCAATATTAGCAATGCCACGTCCTGAGCTGTTTGCACCACCACCATTCCACGAAAGCAGGCGAAGTGTCTGCGCAGCAGCTTGATTCCTTCCTGCACGTAGCTGGCGCAGGAGGATATACACCCCATCCGCCGGTTGGGTTACTGTAAGCAGTTCACGTGTGCTGCCGGCGGCATGCCAGGCGGTGGCCCGCTCCAGCAGCATTTCCAGAGCGGAGCGTGTTTCCTCCGGGTGCAATGCCGCGACATCTACTCCGCGCCCGGTGGGTACAAGATGGTAAAAACATACACGCGGAATGTTTTCACTTTCAATATAATCAAGAATTTTCGGCATACACTGCACATTGTTACGCGTCAGGGTGAGGCGCAGACCCGTTTTCTGCCCGACCTGTTCGCACAAGCGAAA
Organism: uncultured Akkermansia sp.; assembly: GCA_947588645.1. Lineage (GTDB taxonomy): Bacteria > Verrucomicrobiota > Verrucomicrobiia > Verrucomicrobiales > Akkermansiaceae > Akkermansia. The sequence goes on from CANPYO010000086.1 coordinate 8,377, forward strand.
CCCACGAATGGCGGCATCGAAGGCGCCGGGAACTCCACGAAATTGGTCGTGCACAGAACCGATGCCATCTAGTGAAATCCCCACGTAAGCCACGCCGGAATCTTTGAAACGTTGCGCCCACTCCGGGGTAATGCGCGTACCGTTGGTAGAAATGGTTACCTTGAGTCCACGATCAGCCGCTCGCGTCAGAAGTTCAGGTAAATGCGGATGCAGAAGAGGTTCTCCTCCGGACAGCAGCAACGCATTGGCACCATAATCTGCCAGGTCGTCGATCACTGCACAGCATTGCTCGAAAGTAAGTTCCCCAGGGTAGGTTTGCGCATGGGCATCAGCATAGCAATGCACACAACGTAAGTTGCAGGTGCGAGTGATATTCCACACCACAATAGGTTTGCGCGTACGCGACGATGAAGGAGCGCAGCCCGTGGAATTGTGCAACCCGTAGCGCAAGTTGTCGGCGGGTTGGTCGATACCGGACCAAAGTCGAGAGATGTTGATCATGATAAGGAATTGACGGAAAGTCCAGTGGGTATAAAGCTACAGAGTGGTTCTTCAGCAAAAGCGTCCCCAGTGACTCCATAGGCACGAGCACGAGAACCGCCGCATACATGCCGAAACTCACACACTCCGCATTTGCCGCCCAGCGCTTCATCATCCCTCAGCTTGCGCATCATGGGATGCTCACGGTAGAGCTGCGCCAAATTATCCGAACGAACATTACCTATGGTGATGGGCAAGAAGCCGCTGGGCTGCACTTCCCCGATATGCGAGATGAAGAGAACGCCTTTGCCGTCGCGTGTGGGAATAAGTCGGCGCGGCGGTTCATTGCCTTTCTGGGCAGCTTGCAGTAAAGCGCGCCGGAAATGGTGCCCCTCCGTTGTTTTCAATGCGAAAGGGAGCTCCCTTCGCAGATCGATAAGACGTTGCCAAACGCCTTCCAATTCCTCTGCCGTAGGAAGATCCTCTGCCTGAGCGCGTCCGGTAGGCACCAACACAAAAATGCTCCACACGTCCGGTTGAATTTGCCGCATGAGCTCCACAAAAGAATCAAACTCAGGAAGGGTTGTTTTTGAAAGGGTTGTATTCACTTGCAGCATGATGCCTGCCCGTTTGACGAGGTTTGCTGCTTGCAGGGTACGCTCAAAGGTATGAGGCACGCCCCGGAAACGGTCATGCGTCTCAGCGCTCGCACCATCCAGGCTCAAGCTCAAACTACGTACGCCGGCAGCTTTCAGTGCGGGAAAATCCGTATGCAGCAGACGAGGTGTGGCTGCCGGGCTCAGCGACACATGCAAACCTGCATCTGACGCCGAACGAATAAGCTCCGGCAGGTCACGGCGCATCATTGGATCTCCCCCCGTGAGCACCAGCATAGCGGGGTTCAGTTCACGAATGTCGCTCACCAATCGAAGAGCTTCTTCATGCGTGAGTTCCTGAGGGTGAGCCTTTTTTTGTGCAATAGCCCGACAGTGTCGACATGCCAGCGCGCAGGCACGTGTCACCTCCCAAAACAAGATGAAGGGTCTGGTGTTGAAATCGAATGCGTGCACGGCGCGCGATTGTACACATCTTTTTTTAGACTGGCAAGCAGAATGACGCGGCGAACCACACGCGTCCCAATAAAATCTTCTCCGGGCTCATTTAACCCATTTCTCCGCGTGTGGAATGCGAGACACACCGCCTCCCCGCGCAGCGCGCGCATTATTTCCAAATCGTACCTTGACTCACTGGCACCACCCTGCCAGTGAGCCCCTGCGGGGCAGCGCCTTGGTACAGTCTCACGACATAGGTAACAGAAAAGTTTCAAAACATAGGTTACACATTTGATAGAAAAAATGGCATGATT
>CANPYO010000087.1 GCA_947588645.1 uncultured Akkermansia sp.
ATCGATCGCGGCACGCTGAAGTTCACCGGAACCGGGCTGGATATCACCGGATCCCTGACCGTCGGCAATAACCAGTATGGCGAGGATTCGCATGAACCGGGAGACGGTGAAATCGACAGCGCGATGGAGCTGGTGAGCGGCAATGTGAGCGGCTCGTTGACCGTGAACAAGGATGGGCAGATGACCGTGAGCGGAGGCGTGACGGTGAGCGACGCGACTAAGCTGAATGGGAAACTGTCCGTCACGGATGCCGAGACCGGACTGACCTTGAACGGAGGATTGAGCGGCAACGGAACGATCGATCGCGGATCTGCGGAAAAGAATGGCAAGCTGACGCTGAGAGGAAAGGTTGAGTCGATCTTCGAGGGCAGCATCACGGGCATGGACATCACCGTATCTGGGGGTGCGAGCGGGCAGACGCTCAAGAAGGTGAGCGAGAGCAGCATCACGGTTGAAGAAGAGGGCTCCATCACCTTGGGCGGCAGTGGGGAAGGCGAGGGAGCCAGCCTCACGAGCGCGACCGTGAACGGAACGCTCAACTTCGATGGCGGCAACAACGAGGTGAGCAATCTCAGCTTCGAAGAAAGCGGTGAAGTCGGTCTGGCCGATGAGGACGACGCCCTGACGGTTCATGACGGGCTGAAAGGTGAAAAAGGCAGCGTGACCGGCAGAGGATCGCTGACGCTGAATGTGACGGGGACGGACGCAGAATTCTCCGGCGACTTGTCCGAGGAGCTGAGCCTGACCAAGACCGGCATAGGTAAGCAGACCCTGACGGGAGCGCGTACGAGCGAGGGGAACATCTCGGTGCAAGAGGGTGAACTGCACTTCTCCGACGGATTGACAGCGAGCGGCGAAGTGAGCATCGAGAAGGGAGGGACCCTGCACGTGAGCGGAGCGGCCAAGCTGGGAGCGGTGAACAGTGAGGCGACCGATGAGGCGCCCGGCGGCGCATTCGTCTTTGACGGCAGCTCCTTGAAACTGGGCGGAGAAAGCGTTTCTCACCTGGGATCGCTCACTATCAAGGCATTGGAGGAGGGCACAGCATTCGAGCTGGCGGGGGATGTGAGCATCGATGACTTCACCGTGACCGGAGCGAGTCACCTGACCGTGACGGGCAAGGGAACGCTGACGCTGAACGGCGAGATCACCCTGGATGAGGATTTGGAGATTGTGGTGACGGATAGCCTGAGAGTCCGCTTCAAGGATGGAACACCGAACTACGTGGACGATGGGGTCCACGAGGGCAGAATTATCCTGAACGGCGGCGGGATGACGCCTCCGGTTCACATCGCGGATATCTTCGTGAAGGGCTACAAGGGGAATGTGGGTCTGAAGGACAATGTTTACTACTACGACTACCGGGCCGAAGGGGATCACTCCGGGGATGCACGGGCATACACCGACATCAGGGTGTACGAGGGGGCGCAGTTCTGGCTGGAGACCGACTACAATCAGACCGCCGGCATCGGAGGGTTGACGCAGGATGGCGTCATCCATCTCGAGGGCAAAGGATACGTCGTCGAGACGGGGACGGGGAATTCGCACTTCGGGCATAACAATGACCCTGACGATAGAGTGAAGGACTACAACGGCGCGGGAGCGCTGCGCCTGAGCGACGGCGTGACGTTGAAGGGCGGCAAGGTCGAACTGGATGGGAATGTCGCGATCTTCGTGGAGAAGGACGCAACCGGCACCATCAGCTCGACGCTGACGGGCAATGAGGATGGCGAGCTCGATCAGCTCACCAAGTACGGCTGCGGGACGCTGATCCTGAAGGGAGCAGTCAGAGGGCTGAACGGCATCGAGACCCTCGGCGTGAGCTCGAGCACCTACCGGGAGGACGAGGAAGAGTCGGGCGGCGAGATAAGGCTGGAGGGACAGCTGACAGTGGAGAAAGGAAGCTCCGAGCAGGCAGACTTCAAATTCAATGCGCTTCATGAGAACAGCGTGATTACCGTGAGCGGCGGGTTGACCGTGAAGGAAGAGGGCACAGCCGGCTCCATCACCAAGACGGGGGCGGGCGTGCTTGTCCTGGACGGAACGGGAGCGGGCAAGGCGCTTGCGTACGACGGTGAGTTGAAGATCGAAGAAGGCAGCGTGCGGCTCAAGGGGAACAGCGCGTTCTCCGCCGCCGTCTTGTCCGAAGGAACCTGGCTGAACGTGGGCGAGGCGGGCAGCTTGAAAGCCCTGAAGGACGTGGAAGGAGCGGAAAACTCCGGCAGCGTCGGAAGCATCGGAGCCGATGGTTCAGGTCAACTGACCCTCACGGGAACGGATGAAGCCATGTACTCGGGGGCGATCGGCACGGAGACTGACAGGGTGTCCATTGTGGTGAGCGGCATGGGACAGACCTTCGCCGGGAACCTCACGCTGGGCGCCCTCGAGATTAAGGGCGCGGTCGAGGGTGAGATTGAGAGCGCCGCGAGCCTGACATTGGCGAGCAGCAGCGCCGGGAGTACGGCGGACAAGCTGAACGTGGCGGAGACGGGCACGCTCTACCTGGGCGCAGCTGGTGAATCGGGAGCATTCACGCTGGAAGTCGGTCAACTGACCGGAAACGGCGCGATTGAAAAGACGGAGGGCGCGACGGTAACAACGACCTTGCGCATCACCTCCACCGGAGAAGACTCCGCCGAAGAGAGCTACGCGGGCACACTGAACGGGGTGGATCGGCTGGTCGTGACTGAGAGCGGCTCGCAGAGATTCGCCGGGACAGCCTACAAGGACACGATCTTTGAGGTGGAGAAGGGCGGCAACTTGATCTTCAGCGCCGACCACAGCATCGAGCTCACCGGACTCACCGGCAACGGCATGATCTCGGACGGCAAGGATGAGAGCAAGGTGAAACTGAGATTCAGCAATGGGGCGACCCCGACGAGCGGCAGCATGCAGACCTTCGACGGCACACTGACGGATGTCGAAACCATCGTCGTGACGAAGGGTGCGCAGGGATTCTCCGGAGAATACGCGGGAAAGATCCTGGTAGGCGATTTGGGAGAAGCCGCGGAAGAGACGACCGCCACACTTGTGATGAACGGCAAGGTGACCACGACGGGCACTGTGACCGTGTACCAGGGCGCTGAACTGACGCTGAATGCAGCGGGCAACACCCTGAGCGGACTGAGCGAGCTGAGCGGCAAGCTGACCATCGGCGACAGCAAGCACAGTGGCGCTGAACTGACGCTCAAGGGGCAGAACATCACCGGCGCGGGAAGCCTGACCGGCAACGGCACACTCACCCTCGCGGCCGGGGAGGACGGCGCCCCGGGCAACATCAGCGTTTCCATGACGGGCAGCCTCGCGCTCGTCTCCTCGGGCAATCAGAGCCTCACGAGCAAGACGGTGGATACGCGAAGCATCATGGGAGGTGAGGGCGAGCTGACACTCTCCGGCGACGAAGAGACGTCATACACCCTGAGCGAAGGATTGGTCGTGGGCGATACCCTTTACGGAGGAAAGAACGCCGAGCTGGGTCAGATCGACTCCACCGTGCGGGTTGAAACCACGGGAGAGAAGAACTTCCACGGCATCACCGTGAACCGAGACGGCAACCTCCTGATCGTGACGAACGAAGGCTGGACCGGCACGGACGCCGACAATACGGTGAAAGGCGACGGAACAGTGACCCTCAGCGGCATTGAGGATGCCGTGGAGCAGCAGGCCGGGCAAGGCTGGTTCAACGCACTGTTCAACCGGGAGGAGTCGGCGGTGGGTCGACTCGTGCTGGATGACTCGAAGCTGATCGTGACGGCGAGCGGCGCGCTGGAACACATCCGAGAATTGCAGGTGAAGGCGGGATCCTCGTTCACGGAAGGAGTCGCGGGATTGTTTGCCGGGGCGGGGCACACGCTGCACATCGCCGGGCAAGGAGCGGAGGGAGAACGCGCGGCGTTGACCACCTCTAACACCGCCGAAGAATTCAAGTGGAACATGACGCTGGATGCCGATGCCACCATCGACAACAGAGCGGCCCTGAGGTATGAGGGCGCCATGAGCGCTCAGGACGGCGCCGGACGCGTCACGCTGACCAAGGTGGGCAGAGGAGATCTGGAGCTGCTCGGGAACACGACCGTGAAGGGAGTGGACTTCAACATCACGGAGGGACGATTGCTGCTCGACATGAACGCGACTGAGGACAGTGAGGCGGGAGGATCCGTCGTCACGCTGGGGGACGGCACGACGCTGCAGGTCGGAGCGAGCGGTCAGGATGGAAACGCAGCCACGGCTCTGGTGCTGGGCGGCTTGATCGGCGCTGACGGCGATCTGAGCACGGTGAAGACCGGCTGGGGTGCGGATACGGAGATGACGCTTACCCTGGACGTGGACTGGGAGGGCGACTACTCCATCCACGCGACATTCGGCGCGGCTGACCAGAAGCTCTCGCTGACCAAGACAGGTGCGGGCAGCCAGACGATTACGGGCAGCTTCACCGGGCAGAACCTGAGCGTGCAGGGAGGCGAGCTGACGCTGAACGCCGAAGGAGCGACCACGGTGATGGGCAACACGACGGTGAGCAATGGCTCGACCCTCACCATGAACGGCGATGAAGCCAAGACCCTGGGCGGATCCGTAACGGTGCGGGGAGGCGCCTCGATGGCGCTGAACGGCACGGGCGCGGTGAGCGTGCAGGACGGCATCACCGTGAACGGCGGCGAGCTGACGCTCAACGAAGGCGGCGAGACAGACAGCGTCACGGTGCGGGGAGACATCAGTGTGACGGGCGGCGGCACATTGACGATTGCCGGAATCCATGGCGGAGCGGACAGCGCCAACGCCGACGCCTTCAACCATGCCGGCACGGGCGGCAGACTGACCGTGGGCGATGCATCCTCGAGCGGCACGGTTATCATCGGACAGAAGGACAGCCTGCTGCAGGTGGATGGCCTGAACATCCGGAACGCCGGCAGTTCGCTGACGGTGAACGGCGATGCCTACCTCGGCGGAGAGGGAGCGAGCACGGTGAACGCGGGCACGTGGAAGGTGACCGGCAACCTGGTGAGCCGCGAAGGCATCACGGTGAGCAACGGCGGCTCAGTGAGCGTGGACGGCTGGTACCGCGGCAGCTCGAGCAGGACGAATGCGAAAGGAGCCGGACTCACCATCGCCTCCGGCGGCAGCATGGCCGTGGGCGGAGACATCAATGTGGACGGCGTGAGCGTGAGCGGCGAGGATTCGCGCTTCGAAGCGACGGGAGCGAAGCAGACTTACGGCGGCGACTTGCGCGTGAGCGATGGCAGCTCCGCCACCCTCGGCAACGACGAGCGTAACAGCGTCATCTCCCTGAACGGCGAGGTGAGCGTGAGCGGCGACAGCGTCCTGACGCTGAGAAGCGCGAATGTGACGATGACGTCGGAGACGGGAATAAGCGTGAGCGGAGAGAAATCGAGCTTCGTGCTTGACTTTGGAGGCTCCAGCCTGGGCAACGACGCCTCGAATGAGGATCACGGCGGCCTGGCGCTGGCGCTCTCCGGCGGCGCTACGCTGGATATGAGCCGGCTTACCGGCAACGAGGAGCAGCAGGAAGTGCACCTGAGCACAGTGAGCGTGCAGGGCGGCGCCAACATGACCTGGGCGGGCAGTGTGAGCGGCAGCCAGGTGGTGCACGTGGGAACGCTGACGGCCGACGGCATGGAGCTCGGCACGCTGGTGAGCGGGCAGGAGCTGCACCTCGGCACGCTGAAGGATGTGACCGGCGAGCTGAAGGCCGATGTGAGCGGCGGCGGCAAGATATACCTGAGTGAGATCTACGTGGGACCGGAGAGCCTGGAGAATGGCGCGCCGCGGCCTGAGCACACCGATGGCGGCATCACCGTGGGCGAGAGCGACCTGTACGTGCACGCCAACGTGAGAGAAGAGGGACACGAATCGGCCTTCCGCAAGTCCGGCTACGGCGACTTCAACATCGGCAGCAGAGTGATCTTTGAGGACGATGCCAAACTGTACGTGACCTTCTTCGGCGGACTGACCTGGAAGGGAGTCGACGCCAACGCCGCGGACGTGAGCAAGCGCGTGCTGACCGGCGAGCAGATGCAGCTCTCCGTCAACGAGGAGCACCGCCTCATCCTGGGCTACGACGTGGAGTACTTCAACGAGCAGCGCGAGCACATGCTGATGCTGGATTACAGCTTGTTTGAGAACGTGCCCGGGATCTACGTGGATCTGACTTCGGGTCGCGTGGAAGAGCTGGAGGGCAAGGGCTTCAACCTGGGCATTGTGATGAATGCGAGCGACTACGCCGCACAGGGCGCAGCCTTCCTGGAGAAGATGGCCGGGCACGGGGACGGAACGCTCGATGACGACAGCGCGCTCCAGCTGGATACGAACTTTAACTTCGGGAACAAGCGACTGGAGTGGGTGCAGGAAGGTGATTGGTATTACCTGACCCTGCAGGCCAGTGAGTTCAGCAGAATCGCCGTGAAGTACTGGGATCAGGCATGGGGAACCGCCAATGAGTTCTCGCCGAATGCGAATGAGATCGATGATCCGGCTCACGTCGTGGTCGATACGTCGGCCTTCGCGCGAGTCGGAGAGACAGGCACCTTCCTAGATCAGACGCTGGAGATGGGCAAGAGGGGCTCGAGCTTTACGGATCGGGACGGGGAAGGCATCAATCCTCGCACGTACATCCAGCTCAAGACGGGAGCGGATGCGTGGACGAACGGCTCGGGCGTGAACACGACCCAGGCCACAGTGATCGGCGGACGCGTCCACAATACGCTCGGATCCGTGGGCGGCAACGGCAGGGTGGACAGCTTCGACAGCTACATCTGGTACAACCCGCTTCAGGCCGACGGGGCGACGGCGGATGCCGCGGCGCACGTGCACATGCTGGTGGGCGGCTCGGTCTGCACCTGGCTGAGCCCGTCGGAGGACACGCGCAGCGGCGGGTTCCGCGGGACGAGCCACATCCAGATGGAGAATGGCGTGGTGGACTACATCGTGGGCGGCAACCACGTGAACAACAGCGCCTTCACCTTTGACGGCTACAGCTACATCTCCGTCTTCGACGGCAATGTGCTCGGCTCGGTGGTGGGCGGCAGCACACTCACCAAGGGCAGTGCGAGCGGGGCGAACGAGTACGCCTTCTCCGGCGATTCCCACGTCAACATCTACGCCGTGCTGAGCAATGCGAAGGACGCGGAAGGCAAGGATCTCGTGCCGACAATCTCCTACGCCACCACATCGGCCGGCGAGGAGGAAGCGGCTGTGACGCAGGCCGTGGACGGCGCCGCGTTCACCGCGGTGGTGGGCGGCAACGCGTGGGTCGGCTTCGCTACGGCTGAGGGCGCCCAGAACGCGATCAACCCGACCTTCAACGGCAACACCTACATCCTTGTCGACCTGGTGAACACCCAGTATCAGATGAATGGCGAGGATGACCCGACGGAAAAGACGGCGCCGGATGCGGCGGGTTCCTTTGACAAGGCCATCGTGGGCGGCAACTACACCGCCTTCAAGGAGGACATTGACGGCGACTTGAGCGACCGCTCGAGCTCCACGCAGTTCTTCGGCAGCACGAACATCACCATCAACGCCGACGAGGATCACATCTTCACCGCGGGCATCAACGGCGCGAGCCGCAGAGCACGCGCCGGCAAGGGGAGCACGCTCTTCGGCATTGCCGATCTCGCGACCGAGAAGCCAGAGTTGCGCTCCTCCACGAACATCACCATCGATGGCGGCACGTACCGGGAGGCCATCGCGGGCGGCTTCTGGTTCGAGGAAGATGCGACGGGAGATCACGTGGCGGAGTTCTATGGCGACACGCACGTCACCCTGAATACGGGCAACTTCTTCCGCGTCGTGGGCGGCAACTACAACCTGGCCGGCGGCGCCGGCGCCTCGGAAACGACCGTGGGCGACACCTGGGTTGCCATCAACGGAGGCGTCTTTAACTCGCGCCGGAGCGGCAGCTTCGATGATCAAACCGGCATCGGCGTGGTGGTCGGAAGCGACTTCTACCGCCACGACGGCGGCAACGGCAATGTCCGCACAGGCAGCTCTCACGTCGACATCCTCGGTGGCTCCTTCAACGACATTCACATCGTCGGTGGCGATTACGCCAACTTCTCCGGCACCGAGGAGGCTGACCTGGACGGCAGCGCCGTCCTGACCGGCACGACCAACCTCACCGTTGGCTCCTCTGAAGCCGGTGCGAGCAACGATATTTCCATCACCGGCGTATTGGTCGGCGGCAGCTACCTGACGGACAACGGAGCGGGCGGCAGCCTGAGCGTGGGTGGCGTGAATCTGACCATCAACGGAGGCGTCATCTCGCGCGAGACGAATGACAAGCACGCGCACAGCGAGTTGGCTGTGGTGGGCGGCAGCATGCTGATCGATAACGGAACGTCGAGCGGCGGACACCGCCTGCTCATCGGCAGCTATGAGGAAGAGAAGTTCACGGGCGGGGCGACGCATCTGACCATTGCGGGCGGAACGATCAACGGCTCGGTGGTGGGCGGCAGCTACACCGGCGACCACGCGCACTCCGAGGGAGCCACGACTCACGGCAACAACGTGCTGGCGTCCGGCGACATCACCGTGGATCTGACCGGCGGAACGATCTACGGCAATGTGTACGGCGGTCATTACAGCGAGGTGACGGATCATTCCGACGTCCTCGTGCTGGGCGAGATCACGATCAATGTGAAGGGCAGCAAGGTGTACGGCAACATTGTGGGCGGCAGCTACCGCGCCACGAACTCCGGCTTGTACGGCGACGGAGCCGAGATTGATCCGAGCTGGGGCTTGCAGGACAAGGACACCATCACCATCAACCTGAGCTCCGGCAGCGTGAGCGGGGATGTGTACGGCGCGGGCTACCACGCCGCCACCGGGACGGGCGAGAACAAGTTGAATTCCACCACGAACTCCGTGACCGTCAACCTGAGCTCTGAGTTCGGATTTACGGACAGCGGGTTCGGCGGCGAGCATCACTTGAGCGGCGGCTATTTCAAGGGATCTGCCGATGAGACGCACGATCGTTCGTCCGTGGGGTATGCTGTGCTCAACTTCACCTCCGGCGGCGAGTACGTCAACCTGACCAACGTGAGCCTGCAGGACTTCGATGAGGTCGTGCTGGATACCGAGTCCGGGGAAGGGACGATTCGCAATGCCGCGGCCGAGGTGGCCGGGTTCATCCTCACGCAGGATGCGAAGGGCGTGGATGTCACCTACGGGGACTATGATGCGACGGCGGGCGCGGCGAAGGAGACGACGGTGTCTGCGCTGCGCGTGCGTGGTCGCGCAGGCTCGGAAGGCGGCGATGCCCGCTTCACCGTGCGCGGCAACCTGGATATGGCGAATGCCGGCGTCCACGCGCTGGATGTATGCCACACCGACATGCGAGCGGGCAGCGTGAGCGGGTTGAAGACCCTGCTGGTGCATGATGGCCGCATGACCGTGGCTTCCGAGCTGAAGATGGTGGACGGGTTGCACATTGAGCTCGTGCACGACTTTGGCGGCGTGTACGGGAAGGATGCGAGCAGCGCGTTCCTGACGGCGGAGGGAGGCATCGACATGAGCGGCTTCTCTAGGGAGGCGGGCGGCAAGAAGGTCAATTTGACGCTGAATGGCCTGTACGAACCTGAGGCGAATGAGACGCCCAAGGTGCATGAAGGTCTCTATTACCTGGTAAGCGGCTTCAGTGAGCAGCAGCAACAGGAGGGCTTCCTGGATTACTTTGACGACAGCTTCCTGACGGCGCTGGAGAAGGAGATTAATGAAGATCTCAACGAAGGGACGACCTGGACGCGCAAGGGCGAGGGCTACTACCTGAGCCTGGAGAGGCGAAAGGACAGCCTCGTGCTGAGCGTGCGCTTCAGCAACCCGAACGAATGGTTCTGGGAAGGTGAAACGAAGCCGGGCGAAAGCAGCGAGGGCACTGAGGCGGGCGTCTGGAACGGCTCGACCAACGACAACTGGAGCAAGGACGACCAACCGGGCGCAGAGACGAACCCGAATGAGGCTCCGCTGGTTCATTTCACCGAAGGGGCGAGCAACGTGAATGGCGGCAATGTGAGCATTGACGGTCAGGTGACGCCGGGCGGCATCTGGGTGCAGGG
>CANPYO010000088.1 GCA_947588645.1 uncultured Akkermansia sp.
GCGTATACTCGCCCTTGTTGCCTCCGGTTGTCGCCAGCGCGGTCAACGCCGTCAGCACGCCCGAATCAATCGTGATGCTCAGCTTGTTCGTTTCACTCAACCCGCTGAACGTATTCACCGCCAGCTTAGTGCCGCTCTGTCCATCCGCCGCCAGCGTGATGCCCAACGTCGTCGCTTTGGTGAGTGTCACCGTCCCAAACCTGAACGCGCTGTTGCCGAGACTCAGGTTCTCGCCGAGCTTCAAGCTGCTCAGCGTCCCCGTTCCCATGGCGTTCACCGTCAGATCGCCGGTGGTTTCGATCGTTCCTGCCATCCCCGCGTTCAGGGTTTCGATGGTCCCCTTCGCCTTCAGCGTCCCGCCATTCACGGTGACGTTCGGCGCGCTTCCGTCCGTTTTCGCCGCGAGAGCATCGTTGATGGTCAGCGTCCCACTGGTGACGGTCAAGTCGCTGCCGTCGTACTTCTGCAGGCTATAGCCCACGCCCCCTGACGCATCGTACACCAAGACGCTGCTGATGGTGCCCAAGAATGTGCCGCTCCCATTGGTCAGATTCAGCGTGCCGTTTCCCGTGATGCTGCCTCCGCCGGTGAGAATGGACACCGTCAGCTCCGAGCTATCCTCAAGACTCACCTCGCCGTGCAAGTGCACGGTCAACTCATTGATGGTGTTGACACTCGCTTCCTCCCCATCGCCCAGGGTCAGTATGCTGGTCCTCACATCCGCCACGTTGCCTACCTCAACGGTACCGACCTTCATCCCGCCCTTCACGGTCATCTGCCCGCCGGTATCCAGCGTGATGTCACCGCCGGCCGTCAGTCCCTCGCTCGTCACCGCACTGCCGCTGTAGCTGCCGTCCACCGTCACCGTTCCGCCGTTGCTCACGGTGAATTCCTGCCCATTCACCATGTTCCCGGTCGCAGTGAGCGTACCACCATCCACCGAAGAAGTGGTGTTCTCTTGCCACCCGAAGGACACATTGCCGTACACAGTGATCTTGCTGTCCGTGCCTTGCAGGGTGATCTTCCGCACCTGCAGCAGGGCGTCTTTTACCAGAGCGTTCTCGTCGCCCACAATCAGCGTGCCCGTTGACCCATCATCACCCACAATCAACGCCCCGGCATGCGCAACACCGAAGTACTTCTCCTGGCCATCGGCCGCATTGCCATGGATCCCACCCGTAGCGGTCAGGCTGGCGCCGCCCGTCACCGTAATCGCACCATTCACGTCATTATTCGGGGCGTCATGGATGTTGAGCACACCTCCCACCGTCATGGTGGCGCTCCCGCTCAGCTTAATGCTCCCGCCACCATTCAGGCTACCGGCATCGCCGCTGTAATTCCCGCCGATGCTCACGCTTCCGCCCGTCACCGCCAGCGTCTCCTGGTTCACCATGTCGCCCTTCACATCCAGCGTGCCTCCCGCAATGGTGGAAGTAACGTCATCATCCGGCACCGTCGCATCGTAGCCCAGCGAGAGATTACCGTACACCGTGACCGAGGAACCGCTCTGCTGCATATCGAGGCTGTACACCTGCAAAAGCGGCCTGTCGACGGCAGTTTCCCCTGCTGCACTCAAGGCTTCCGCCGTCCCGACCACCACCGTGCCGGTTGTCGTTTCATCGCCTACCGCAAGCTTGCCGGCGTGGGCATGACCGTAATACTGGTCGTTATGCACATCGCCGTCCACCCCGTGCAGCGAGCCCTTCACGGTCAAGGTAGCTCCGCTGTTGACCTTGATGATATTCAGCTCCGTCTCCGTCTTTTCCGCAAGGTACAAATCCCCGGCAACCGTCAGGCTGCCGCCGTTCATGGTCAGGTTCTTCGCTACATTGGCATCCCCGTTCAAGGCGAGAACGCCGCCGTTCCCCACAGCCAGCGTCGCGCCCTTCAGCGTCACATCGCCCCCCACTGTCGCCGTCGCGCCAAATGTCAGCGTTCCCGTGTACGTATCCTCCGCGCTCAGCGCGCCGCTGATGGTGAGGGAATCGGCTGTATCATCCCCGCTCTTGGCACTGAAGGTGTAGCTCGCTCCTCCCTGGATCGTCACGCTCTTCGCCTGCACAGCTCCATCGAGAGTCACGGCGATCGCGTCGGGGGAGTACGTCCCGGCCAGCACGACATCGTGCCCCGTCTGATACTCCACAGCCTCGCCTTCACCATCCGACGTGTAATGCCAGACCTCCTGATCCGCCCCCGTGGCACCGTCCGTGTTGGCCTCCCACACCAGGGAACCGGCCTCCCCCGTGAAGTACAGCGTCCCCGCGGTGTCCACGAGAATGAGCTGCCCCTTCGCATTCAGCTCCACCTGCCACGAGTGCTCCTCCCCGCCCCCAAGGGCGTCCAACTGACCCTGCACCTCCGTCAGGTCGAAGGTGATCCCGGCAGTGCTCATCGTCATCTCCTCGGTCATGGAGAAGAGGTCATAATGCCTCGTACCGCTCTCCTCGGCCCAGCTGTCGAAATTCCAATCGCCCGTCAGCTTGATCGTGAGCGAACCGTCGGACAATGCCGTGGGGGCCTGCGCGCCGAGATCGAACTTGGCGCCGTTGGCAATGGTCAGTTTGGCTCCGGATCCGTAGCTGAAGCCCTCAGTCGCGATGGCAAACCCGGCGGACTCAGCCCCGTCGCTCTTCACCACCAGATCGCCGCCACCCCCGATGACCAGGCTCGTCAACCCGTGCCCGCTCGTCGCCTCAAAGCCCTTCAAGGTGAGCGCCCCATTGACCGTCAACGCCCCCGCCGCTGCCTCTGCGCTGCCCGCCGTCAGTTTCGTCACGCTGCCACCCGCCAGCGCCAGCGTGCCGGACGACACATGCACCTCCGCCGCCGTCACTGTACCGCTAAACGTCTGCGTGCCCGCGCCGCTCATCGTCAGGTTGGTGGGACTCAGTGCACCGCTGAACGAGCCGCCCGCGCCATTGATGGTCAAGTCTCCCAACTTGCTGAAGCTGTCGGCGTCGCTATCGCCGCCATCCGACAAGCCGCCTACCGTCAAGGCGTGGTTGTTCATGTCGATGCTGCCGCCCAGGGTCAGCACGCCGGTGACGGTCAACGCCTGATTCGCCGTCAAGCTGCCTTCCTTCCCGACGTTCGCCGCGCCGTTCACGGTCACCATGTTTTCGGTCGTCCCGCCCAGATTCAGCGTTCCTCCCGTCACTGTCAGATTTTCGTCGCTATTCCCCGACGCGCCGATGGTGATGCTATCGCCGCTCAGGGTGAGGATTCCATTGCGCACTTCCACCCCGGCCCCGGCAAAGCTGCCGCTCAGGGTCTGATTCCCCGTGCCGCTCATGACCACCTTCACGTTCTGGCTCACAGCTGCCGAAGCGGTCTTCGTCTCGTCTCCCGTGATTTCCAGCGTGCCCGTGCCGTCGATGGTTCCTCCGGCTGTTGCACTGTTCTCCAGATACTTCACCTGATAAAGCCCATCCTGTTCACTACTGCCATCATCCGTCAGATCCAGCGTGGCCCCGCTCGCCAGCTTGATGCCGTAGCTCGCCAGAGCCTTATCCGCATTGTACGACAGCCGCAGCGTGCCGGCCGCCATGTCAATGACGCCTGCCGTCCCCGTTGTCGTGAAGGAATCGCCGAGAACGAGCGTGCCTTCGTCAATCCTCTTGAGCGTATGACCTTGAGCGTCCAACGCACCCTTCAGGGTGTACACCCAATCACCTCTCACACTGATCGAGGCATTGTCTTCTAATGTGATTCCCCAATTCGTTTCAGCTTTCGTTGCCAGCACCAAGGCAGCCACATTCTTATCGTTGCCAACGATACTCCCTTCATCTGCTGTGGCAGAGCCATCGCCCTCCAAATGCAGCATATGCGTGCCACTCGGCGTGCCGCCCAGCGCATTCTTGTTCTGCCCTCCACCAATATACAGGGTGCTGCCTTTCTCCACCCAGATGTTCTCCACATGGGCGAGACGATAGTTGTCTCCGCTCATCATCGAATCTTCCGGCGCGAGCTGGGTTTCACTCCGCAGGTAGAGATTCTTGATCGTGTTGCCGCTGCTCACTGCTTCGCCGGAAAGAAGTCCCGCGAAAATGCCGCCGGACGTGGGGCTATACAACCCCAGCCCGCTCAGCACAATGCTGCCGTCACCGCTGGCGTAGCCGGTCCAGGTTCCGGTCTTCGCACCGGCGTGAATCACCAGCTCGCTGTCCTCTCCCAGCACAATGTGCCCGATGTTCTTCGTGCCGCCGGTGTACACGTTCACCGTTGTATCGCTCCCCAAGGTGAGCGTCTGCAAGGTGATGTTATTGCTGCTGCTCGCCTCGGACGCGCCAAGATTCAGCACGCCGCTGTTCACGGTGATCGTACCGCTGTCGGCTGCCACCGTCCCGGTGAGGGTCAGGCTGGGGGTCTCGCCCGGCTTGGACAGATCCACCATGAAATTCAACGCACCGCTCGTATCTCCCAGCTGACCGCCGAAGCTGCTGCCCTCGCTCCCCCTCAGGGTGATCTTCCCTGCGCCGCCGATGGAGCCGGTGTTGCCGCTGAGTTGGCTCAGTTCAACCGCACCGCTCTCGTTCACCGTCAGCGAGCCGCCGCTCCGCAAATCCAGTGCGCCGAGATTCACCCGTGCGTTGTCTCCATTCGCCGCCGTGGACACCGTCAACGAGCCGCCGAGTGTCGTGCCGGTCGCGGTGACGTTCTTGCCCTCGCCATCGATGGTCAGCGGACCTGCACCGCTCACCATGAGAGCGCCGCCCGAGAAGCTGCCGCCGAAAGTGCTGGCTTCCGATCCCGTGTAGGTCAGATTCGCATTGAGGATGAAACCGGTGAAGTTATTGAAACCGGAGACGGAAACGAGACTGGTCGAGCCACCCGTAGCGGATGAGCCGGTGATGCTGCCGCTGCCGCCGAGGGTGGTCGCCTGCAAGCTCGCCGCATTGCTCAGCGTCACAGTTCCGTTGTTGGTCAAGGTCGCCAGTGTCGCCGTCTCGGCCAGCGTGAGTCTGCTGAGGGTATTCACTGTGGTGCCGCCACTCACATTGAGCGTCTTGTTGAAGGTCACGTTCGCCCCGCCACTCACAGTCAACGCGCCGCGCACGGTCACATTCCCGCTGTCGAACGTCCACTCACCGCTCTGCACCGTCATGCTCTCCGCCGTCACGCCCCCTGACATCACCGTCACCGTGTTTGTTCCGGTATTATCATCCACAAACACGACGTCATCGCCGTCTTGGAAGCTCGTCGTTCCCTTGTTGCTGAGATCCCACGGCTTGTTTGTGGCCTCCGTATTCCACGTGAAATCATGGTGCTCCACTGCATCCTTGTCACCACGCAGGGTCAAAGCTCCGGTGTCCTTGGCATAAACGAGCTTGCCGCTGTCGTCCAAGGTGAGGCTCCAGCGATCCTCTAGCGTCACACCGCTCAAGTCCAGCGCAATGCCGCTGTGCCACTCCTCTCCCGATACGCCCGTGAAGAGCCCGTACTCCGCCTTTGTCCCCTCTCCCGCCTTACTTTGCAGAGCCCCCAACACAGCCTCGCTGATCACAAGCTTCAGCGTGTTCTCACCGGTGACGCCATCGCTTCCCAAGGCAATCGTTGTGCCGTTCAATGCACTCTCTTCCCCGACGTACGAGAGCGAGATATTCAGCAGGCTGTCCGCCCCCGTCACCTCGATCTGATCGAAGGCGAAGTTGCCCGCCCCCAGCGAGAGATTCCCGCCCAGCTGCAGGGAGGTCAACTTGCCCGTCATCGCCGACAGGGTTGTTTTGCCGTCAATCGCCAGCGTGCCGCCCGCAGTGTAAGCGCCCCCATCCCCTTCCGTACCGGCAGTGAGGCTGGAAATCGTCCCGTGCGCCTTCAAGGTTCCGCCGCTGAGGGTCACCTGCGTGGTCCCCGTCAAAGCCTCGCCAATCGTCAGACTGCCGTTCTGCACGGTCAGCGCGCTGCCCGTAAACTGGTGCACCGTGAAGCCCGTTCCGGAACCCGGAGCGTTGTACTCCATCGCCACACCCACCGTGCCATTGAACGTACCGGTCGCCCCTGTCACCACGAGCTTGCCGCTGCTGGCGCCCTGGCCGTTCTTGATTTCAGCCTCCGCCGTGCCGGTGAACGTCTCCACGGTGAGCGTGCCGTTCAGGGTCAGGTCATACCCCGCCATGGTCAGCGTGTCGGCGTCCCCCGTGCCGCGGTAGGTGAAATTCGAGCTCCCCAGGGTCAAGACTGTCAAATCCATTCCGCCGCTGTAGTCGCCGCCTTTCACGGTCAGGCTGCCGCCCGTCACCTGTCCATGCGCCCCCTTCAATTCTCCCACAGTGTAGTTGGTGCGCGTGCCCGCGCTCCCGATAGCCAAAGTGCCGCCCGAGCTCGTGCCGCTGAGGTCGATGCTGATCTCGCTCAAAGCATCCCGTTCGCTGGAGATAGTGAGCGTCCCGCCATCCGCCACCTTGATGGAACTGCCAGCGGTCGGCGTCCCCGCCGTCACGCTGAATGTTTTGGTGAACTCCAGCGAACCCGCCACCGTCAGGGTGTTCGCCCCCAGCGTGAGCTGTCCGCTGTACAGGTTCTTGCCATCACCCTTCACGTTGCCCCTTACGGTCGTGCTCTTGCCCAGCTCTATGTCCCAGTTCAACTCAATGTCCGATTCCGATGCCTTTTCGTTGTCCGCACTGCGCCAGCTAATGGCCTCCGTCGCCGCGCTGTCATCGTTCACCTCGATGGTGTGCCCCGTACCGTCCAGATTGTTGTACACATGCAGCTCAGACGTCCCCGCCAGAACGAGATTCTTCACGCTCTTCACGTTCTCCACGTTGCCGCCACGTGTCGCATCCTGCGCCACAGTCAGCGAGGTACTCCACAGCTCCAGGCGTGCCAGCTGGTTCTCCCTCATCCCCAGCAGAGCCTGCACGATATGGCTATTCTCATTCTTCCCTGTTTCCAGCCCTTCCCATATCATCGTGCCCCCACCTGTCACCACGCTGGTTCCGGCTTCCGTTCCCCAATTTAAATCGCTCCTGATGGTGATGGTGGAGCCTGACAGCACATCCACCTTGCCGAGCGCCTTGTTTCCATCGCCGTCAATGGTCAGGGTGGCGCCTTCTCTCAGAGTCACGCTCGCTCCGGAGCTTCCCGCTGCGCCGCTGATGCCCGTTGTTCCGGCCATCATGGTCACATCCACCTTCCCATCGATGGTCAGCCCGCCGCCCCAGCTGATGCTCTCCGCATCCAGTTGAATCGTTGCGCGGTTATCCCCCGCTCCCGTCGGCCCCGTGATGCTCGATAGCGTATCCCCAAGGGAGATGGATTTCACCGTGCTCGTACCGCCCCGGAAGTACAAAACCGACCCCGATCCCATCGTGATGTCGTCCAACGTGACCTTCGTTTCAACGCTCGCATCCGACTTCTTCCCCATCGCCACGGAAGTCTGATCCGCCAGCGTCAGAGTCCCCTCCGCCAAGAAGCTCCCCTGCAGATCCATCGTCCAGTTCGCCCAATCCGCCGCATCTCCCGGCGTCCCCGTCGTCTTGGCCGTCTTGTTGAAGGTGACATTGCCCGCAGCAATTCCATCTACCACAGTCACGGTGACCGTGCTGCTCGCGTTCGCGCTGCTCAGTATCGCGTCGTCCTTTTCCGCGCTGCTGAACTGCTTGAGCGTATCCCCACTGGCGGTGTGCGCATCCTCGTCCCACGCATTAGTCTCCGTATCCCAAGTGAGCTTGGTGTCATTCTGATCCACGCCGCCGTTCCAATAGCGCTTCTGAGCCCCGGAAGCAGTCAACTCCAGATGCCCGTACTTATCCAGCGTGAGATGTCGTGTGGTCAGTTCCACGCCCTGCACCGTCACGCGCTTCAGGAAAGCCTCGATCACAGTCTGCTGCGCTGTCGAGAATTGCTGATCATCCCCAATACCCCAACTTGAGGTATCCAGGAAGGAGATATGCAGATCCTCACCCTGAGCGCTCTGCCAATCCGTCAAGTTGATGGTGAAGGAGGTATCACCTCCCAGCTTGCTGATTGTCTCCACCTGCCCATACGTCAACCCCAGCGCCCAGAGATTGCCCACTACGTGCGAATCTTTATCAACAGTGCGACCGGTCACCGAAATCTGCAGCGAGGCACCGTTTTCCACCGTCAATTTAGTAGCCCCACTCAAGTCGATGTGGTTGATAATGCCGTTCTTCACAGCTCCGCCCATCGTGATGGCTCCCTTCAGCGTCGCGCTCGCCGCTGCCGCCACATTGACCTGCCCGGTGAGTTTCACACCGTCCAGGCTCACCGCCACGCTCTTTCCGCTGTCGTTCACCCTGATGCCCGTGTTGTCGGCCATGGTGATGACGCCGCTCAGGTTCAACGCCCCCCCGCCGGTCACGATCACGCCCTTCCCCGTCGCAAAACTCACATCCTTCAGGCTCAGACTGCCCGCAGATGTGACTCCGTTCTGAATCACCATCAGCGAGGAGGATTCACTCCCCGTCCCCTGCAGAGAAACCGCGCCACTCGCGCCCACCTGCACCTCTGCGTTCGCCGGCCCACCCCTCTGCCAGGTCCAACTGCCGCCGGTCACGTTGACCGTTCCCCCGCTGAGGGTTCCGGTAAACTTGCTCCCACTCTCCGCGGCTGTGAGCTCCAGCGTCACATTCGTCCCCAGGGTCACGGCGCCGCTGCCATCCAAGTCGCCGAACTTGTACGTCCGCTCACCCTTATCTTCCCTCGCCTGCAGTTCCAGCGTGTTGGTGCCGCCGACGCTCACCGCCCCGGTCGAAGTCACGCCGTCCGTTGTATCTGCTGCATCAAAGTTCAGAGCCAGCTTCCCGTTCTTCACCACCGTGATGCTCGCCAAGGCTCCGCTCAGCCCATTCACCTTTATCGTACTGCCGCTTTCCCCACCGACGGTGAGATCGTGGTCCCCGCCGTCCAGCTTCGAAATGGTTCCCGTATGGTCGCCCACGGCGGAGATGGTCATCCCATCGACGCCCAAAACGACGGTGCGATCCACGGTCGCGTCCGTGGCAAAGTGCAACGCGCCTCGGTTGCTCGTCCCCGTGCCCATCAGCGTCAAGGTCTTACCTTCTCCCGTTCCCAGTTGGTTATTATAGCCATCCCCAATCGCAAGACTCACCTTCTCGCCCACGGACAAGGTCGTGACACCGGACAGACGACTTGAGCTCGCAGCCGTGAGATCGACATTCACATTGCCGTCACCCTTCGCCTGCAATTTCAAGGTTCCGAGACTCTCCCCAAGAATTTTTTCAAGAACTTCTCCGAGGACGTACGTGCCTCCGGATACTCCCGCACCTGCTGCGCCGCCCGGTGTCAAATCGAGGGTCAGGGCACCGGCGCCGTGCACCCCCTTTTCTCCGAAGTTCCATTTCCCCTGGGATATCTCCACGATCAACTCGCCGTTTTCTTTCACCTCGATACCATTCTTCACGGTGTACGCGCCGGCAGTATCCGTCGTATCGCCGGTCGAACTCAGGGTCAGCGTCGCCGCTTGTTCCGCACTGCCGATCGTGAACTCCCCCTCCACGGTCAGCGAGCTGTTCTCGCCCACCGTCCAGCTCCAATTGCTCCCCTGCTTCACCGTCACATCGTTCGCGACGACCGCTCTGCTGATGGTCACGGCCTCGCCGTCGCTGTCAAAGAAGGCGTTGTCCATCGCGTCGAACGCGGTGCTAACTTCGCCTGACTTCCAGTTGGTGTTGCTTCCGTTCCACGTGTTCTCGCTGTTGTTCTGATCCCACGTCAGCTCGCGGCTCGCCACCGCGATAGACAGCTGCCCGTTTGCATCCAACTTGTAGCTCCAGGTGCTGTGTCCGTCGATGGTGCCGAGTGCCTCCTGCAAGGCCGTCTGCAGCGCATCGTAATCCGACAGTGTGCCGCCCACCTTGCTCAGATCAAACAACTGATACGTCCAGTCGTAGGTCGGCGCCGCGTCCGTGAGCTTCAGCGTCAGCCCCTCGCCGAACAGCCCCCCCGTCGGCGCCGCGCTCAGCTTAATCGCGCCAGTGCCCGGCTCCGCGATGCCGGTCAAATCCAACACCGCTGTC
>CANPYO010000089.1 GCA_947588645.1 uncultured Akkermansia sp.
GCCTCAGGGTCTTGCTTGAATGTGGTCACCTATTCCATAAAAAATGCACTTTCCACAAAAAAATGGGTTGACCCAAAAAATAGAACCCAAGGCGGCGTCCCGCCGCCTATGTACGATGGACGATGTACGAGGTACGACGGAGGCAGACGGAGTCTGCCCATGTACGAGGTACGAGGTACGATGACTCGTAGGCACCCCATTGCCTATTGCTTCGGAGTCGCCTCACGACTCCTCACCCCTCCGGGGCAAAAGCTGTGCTTTTGGCTAATCGACCTTACAGCCGTCGGTCGCTTTCGCCCCTTCGGGCAAAAGCTGCTCTTTTGTCCAATCTGCCTTACAGCCGTCGGCAGTTTTGTACGATTTGGAAAGCTCGCGCGCGTTGCGCGGGGCAGCGGAGCTGCGGGCAGCGAGCGCGCGTATTCATCAAGCCCTGCGCAGGATTTAGCGCCCCTTTCGTAGTTGCCTCTTTTGTTGGATTGTGCTACAATCCGCCCGCGCCCGTCAGGGCGAGGTTCCGGCGGGTGCTTACAGTAATGAAAACACCAACCAACACCAAACTGACGGAGCTGGTGCTCTTCCTAGCGGAGAACGCCGAGCTGATCGAAAAGGCGATCTACTTGCTGTTCGTGATGCTCAACTAGCGAAGTCAGCCCCACCTCGGGAAACCGGGGTGGGGGATTTCGCAAAAATGACTTGACAAATGAAGGATATTTTGCTTCAATGCAGCCAGAGGGATGGTTGGTGACCCCCCTTTCATTATTGTAAACCGCCCGTGGGAGCAATCCTGCGGGCGGGCTTTTTTTACCCGCGAGCCAACGGCGAGCCTCTTCTCTAAATCGTAAATCGTACACTATTTTTGTCCAAAAGATAAATCTCTTGCCCTCTTTTTCCCCGTTCGGTGCACTTATTTTTGTCCGACTGCGACGTGAGGAGAGCAGAGCAATTGCCCTTGCAGGGCGGAAATGAATGTGGTATGCTGGTGGCATGGCGGGCGAGCAAACCAGTTTTGTCTATTTTGGCAGTGATGAAGGAGCCGCGGCAGCCACTGCTGCAAAAAAATACGGGGCGCTGACCGCCGGGAGTGAAGGTTGGGGCAATGAAATCATAGATGGCATGGCCTCTACGGTAGATGAAGCCACGCAGGTCCTCCGGCACACTTGCGATTCCCTGCAGATGATCAGCATGTTCGGGGGGAGGAAAGTCATTTGGCTGCGCGGGGTAAACTTCATGGCTGACACAGCCGGCGGAGCTCGCAGCGAGGCTGTGCAGGAAGGGATGGATGAACTGGTGAAGATCTTGCAACATATGCCTCCGGACACGTTTCTCGTGATCAATGCGACGGAGGTGGATAAAAGGCGTGCGTTTTACAAAAAACTCACGACTGTAGCGGAAGTGAAGGAGTATACAGGCATCGACATCACCCGCGATGGATGGGAAAGCGAGGTGGCTTCGCTTACCCTGAAACTGGCAAAGCCACTCGGTCTGGAGTTCGACAACGCAGCCATGGAGCTTTTTGTGCAACGAGTGAATGAAGGTACACGCCAAATCTCGAGTGAACTTGAGAAGTTGGATGTATATCTTGGTTCGGAACGTCGCACCATCACCGAGCAGGATGTGGAAACCATGGTACCGGTGTCCCGCCACGGCGTTATCTTCGAAATATCGCGTGCTATCGAACGCCGCAACACTCGGCTGGCCGTTCGGCTGCTCAATGAACAACTGGCCGGCGGGGAACAAGCCATCTCCATCATGCGCGCCGCTATTGTACCCACCGTGCGGCGACGATACAGCACACGGCTATTGATGGATGAGTACGGACTGAACGCACGGCAGGGGTACCGCAGCTTTGAAAGCGCGCTGAATGCTCTGCCTGAGGAAGCGCGCAAGCTCATCCCTCGTAAAAAGGATGGCTCGCTGAACTGCTACGGCATCTACACCACTGCCACATCGTTGGACAAGCTCACGCTCAAGCAGGCCAAACAGCATCTCTTTGCCTGCGCTCAAGCCGACCGCCGTCTGGTGAGCACCCAAGCCGATGTGCGCGATGTGCTGCACACACTCGTCATGACACTCACCGCGTGATGCCCGAAAAAAGTCCCCAGATTCTACCCTGCGATGTGCTGGTGGTGGGCGGCGGTCATGCCGGAATTGAAGCTGCGCTGGCAGCAACCCGGTTAGGCGGGAAGGTGACCCTGCTTACACAGAATTTGGACACCATCGGGCAAATGAGCTGCAACCCCTCAGTGGGCGGACTCGCCAAGGGGCATCTTGTCAGCGAAATTGACGCAATGGGGGGCGCCATGGGACTGAATACAGATGCCACGGCGCTGCAGTTGCGCGTGCTCAATGCCTCCAAGGGACCGAGTGTGCGAGCCCTGCGTGCGCAGTGCGACAAGACAGCGTACCGCACGCGTATGAAGTGGGTGCTTGAATGCGCTGCCGGGCTGGAATTGCTGCAAGGGGACGTGTGCGAGATCTGCGTTGAATCCGGGCATGTGACGGGCGTAATCACCACCTGGGGGCAGCGCATAGCTGCGCGCAGTGTGGTGCTCTGCAGCGGCACTTTTATGCGCGGGCTGCTGCATGTAGGCGAACGACATCTGCCGGGAGGGCGCTTGGGCTGCGCGCCCAGCGGCATTTCGGCATGCTTGGCAAAGCTGGGCTTCCCGTTGCAACGCTTCAAGACAGGCACCTCCCCGCGCGTGAAGGGGACAAGCATCGACTTTGCCGGATTGGAGCTGCAAGACGGTGACGAACCCGCGCCACTCTTCAGCCGCCGCTCCCACCGAGAGCTAACCCATGAGAGCGAACCTCACTGCACGTTGAATTTTTTTGCCGAGCGGGACTTCCACTTCCGCCAACTGCCGTGCGCCGTCACTTACACCAATCAAACCACGCACGATATCATACGCGACAACTTGCAACGCAGCCCGCTTTTCGCCGGTATCATCAAAGGTGTTGGGCCGCGCTATTGCCCCAGCATCGAGGACAAAGTTGTACGCTTTGCCGATAAGGAGCGGCACCAGATATTTGTGGAACCAGAAGGGCGAAGTACTGATGAATACTACTTGAACGGGCTTTCCACCAGTCTGCCCTTCGATGTGCAGGAGGCGATCGTGCACAGCATCCCCGGGCTTGAGCATGCCCAAATTATCCGTCCCGGCTACGCTGTGGAATACGATTATGTGCCGCCCATCGAGCTACAGCCCACGCTGGAAACCAAGCGCGTGCACGGTCTTTACTTTGCCGGGCAAATCAACGGCACAAGCGGCTATGAGGAAGCTGCCGCCCAAGGATTGCTGGCCGGGGCAAATGCGCTGCTTACCTTGCGCGGGAAAGCGCCGATCGTGCTGCGGCGAGATGAAGCGTACATGGGTGTGATGGTGGACGATTTGGTAACTCGAGGGGTAGATGAGCCCTACCGCTTGTTCACGAGCCGTGCGGAAATGCGCCTGCTACTGAGGCAGGACAATGCCGACCTCAGACTCAGCAACATTGCGGCAAAAGCAGGGCTCATTGATCCGGCAACGGCCCAACAGGCTGAGACTCGCCGCCAGGCCATTGCGGATGGTATCGCCCACTGCCGCACCACCAAGTGGCAGGGCATCACCTTGGAACATTGGTTACGCCGTCCGGAGAACAGCATCTCCCAGCTACCGAAAGAACTGTTGCCCCAACCGGAAGACACGGAGCTTTGGGATGCCGTGGCCACGGAAATTACCTACGCCGGACATATCGAGCGCATGCGCACCGCCGCCGAACATCTGCATAAACAGGAGAACAAAAAAATACCTCCCTCCATAGATTACTCCTCTATTTCCGCCCTGAAAATTGAGGCTCGACAACGGCTGGAACGTGTACGGCCCACCACCCTGGGACAAGCAGCGCGCATACCGGGCATCACACCGGCAGATTTATCCTTGTTGCTGGTGTGGTGCAAACGGCAGGAAACGCGCGGCACGGACGCTCCGCAAAGCGATCGTTCTCCCCACCACGGCGACTAATTTTGAAGGAGCAACCCCAAGGCAAACGCATTAGAAAATGCGTTTGCCTATGTACGATTTACGATTTACGATTTACGATTTGAATGCTAGCGCGCGGGGCGCGGATTTTTTCGGATCATTAACGCATAGGGAATGGCTTGAATGAGCCCGGAGAAGATTTTATTGGGACACGCGTGGGCAAACGCATTAGAAAATGCGTTTGCCTATGTACGATGTACGATTTACGATTTACGATTTGAATGCTAGCGCGCGGGGCGCGGATTTTTTCGGATCATTAACGCATAGGGAATGGCTTGAATGAGCCCGGAGAAGATTTTATTGGGACACGCGTGGGCAACCGCATTAGAAAATGCGGTTGCCTATGCACGATGTACGATTTTCGAGGTACGATTTATTAATAATGTGCGCGTTGCGCAGATTTTTTTCGGATCATTGAATGTATGCCGAGATTCCTTCAGAGACATCATCATGATGACCACTGGTTATCACGGTTTTTGATACGTATAAACAGTGATATCAGTCAATAAGAGTATTTTTCTCTGTTAATTGACTTCTCGCGAATGCGGTTGTCCTTGTCGGGGGAATGCTTTATTTGGCTGAGGCATCTGAGCTCTTGCCGGATTGCGCAACATCCTGCAAGTCGATAAGCTTGTCCTTGACCTCCTTCAATCGCTCGGCATAGCGGGTTTGACTGGTTTCGGTCTGCACGAGTTTTTCGTACAGCTCCTCCGCACGTTTGAACCACTGAAGAGCTCGCTTTTTGTCTCCGGCACTCAATACATGCTCTGCAGAACTTACCAGCGAATCCGCATAGAGAGCCTGCAAGGTCGTATTGGTCGGACTGGCATGCAACAGCTGCTCAGCCAAGCGGCGGTAGTGAGTATACTCTGTGTCGGCTTTCTCAGCAAAGTACGGCGAGCGACTGTGGGCTTTCGCCATGCCTCGCCATGCAAAAGCTTCCAGCTCGGCATAGTCCATGTTGTCCGGCGCAGTACGACGCAGCACTTCCACCTTGCGCATAATCGTGTTGCAATGAGACTCCGCAAGATTGGGCTGTTCATTACGCAGAAGAATATCCACCATACTGGAAAGAGCGCGACACAGCATGAAGGGGTACTCCGTCTGCTTTTCATCCTGCGTTTCAAGGTAGGAGACGAGATTATTGTGTTTGAGGAAGGCCTCCAAGGCAAGCTGATCATACCGCTTGCGTTCTTCTGGGGAGGAGGCTTCGCCGGCTCGACAATAGAGATTGCCAAGAGCGTAGAGAGTGAGAGAAAGTCCCTTTTTGAAGGAGAGTCGGTATGGATGCTCTGCGGCTAGGGCACTGAACACCTGCCTGGCTTCATCGAGCATCTTATTTGCTTCGTGAAACTGCTTTCGCTCCGTGGCAAAGCGCGCTTGGTAGAGCAAAGCGTAGCCGAGTCCCTGACGAGCCTTTACATGGTCGGGGTAGCTGCTGAGCATATCGCGATAGAGTGCGAGCATCTCATCGAGGGAGGCTTTGTAGACCTTTTCATCCCCCTCATTGCGAGCCAGGAGAGCTTGCTCGCCGAGGGCCTGACCAAGGGAGCAGCGGAACTCCGGGTTATAGGGAATCTGTGCGCAGAGATTGCGCAAAATGTCGGTGCTCTCCGTAAGCAGCTGGCGCACCTTATCCGTCTGATTGCGACTGCGCGCCACCTCCACACGGTTGAGCAACAGGCAAGCCAAATCGTAGCGGTAGCTCAACACCTCTTCATGCTCCTGCTGCAACTGGCGAAAAAGGCTCTCGGCGTTGGAAAGATCCGACTCAGCCTCTTTGAGCATGCCTTGCTGCAAGCGGAGAGTACCCAGATTACGCCACGAAGCCGCGAGGGAGCGGGTAAGCTTTTCATCCCGTCCACCCGGAGGTTTGCCCATGTTGTTGAGGTAGGCGTTCAGATGGTCACCCAGGATGCCTTGCAAGTGAGTGGAAGCGGGGATGTCCGTAATTTCCTGGTTAAAATCGTTGAGCAGACGTTCCGTAAAATGAGCGCTGTTGTCGTAGGCTCGTATGGCCTCTCTGCGCTCCCAAAGAGCCCAGGAACTGATGCCTATGAGGATCGCCAACACCCCCAACGGAATGAGCGAAGTGAAGTGAAAACGGCGTTTCTTTTCCGGCTCAGAAGATACCACACCCTCGCCAATAGCAATGCGCCAGGCTGCAGCGCTTTGCCAGCGATCCTCCACCTTGAGCTCCAGCGCGCGGTCAATGGCTCGCAGAAATGCCGCACCATACAGAGCTTCCAAATCCGAGCGCCCGGCCAGGGGCGTGTACGGATCTGTTCCCGCGAGCATACGCAGATCCGATCTCGGCGGGAAAAGGCGCGTGATTAAGAAATAGAAGCACACCCCCAGTGCGTACAAATCGGTCCACGGTCCGAGTTTGGCGCTCATCTCTTCATCCGTGGAAGAGTGGGCTTGCTCCGGTGCCGCAAAGTCCGGTGTAAACACATTAGTGAACACTTTGCCCGGTTGCAGCTGTCGTGCCGACCCAAAGTCCAACAAGATCGTATTGCCTTCTTCCGTCACCAGGATATTATCGGGCTTGATATCGCGGTGTACTATGCGATGCTGGCGTAAATAATCGAGGATAGAGAGCATACTGAGCAGAAGGCGACGGTTATGGCGCGCCTGCTGAGATTGCTGCTCAAAGCTCAGGGATGCTTGCTCCGGCACGGACATGGGAGTTCCCTTCATGAAGGGCATCACGTAGTAGGCGGTGCCATTTGCCTCAAAGGCGTCAAGAATGGGAACAATGCCCGGGTTGGAAATTCCCATGAGCACGCTCACCTCTTGCAAAAACTCATTCACAGTGGCCTTGAAGCGTTCCTCATTTTCAGGGGAAGAGTGTACCACATAAGTGCCGTTCAGTTCGCGGGTAGCGAGACCCGCAGGCATATGCTCCTTGATAGCCACATTTGAACCATCCTTCGCGTTGGTAGCAGCGTAAACGATACCGAAGCCACCAATGCCGATTTCCTTATCAATGGTGTAGTCGCCGACCCGCGTACCGGGCGCCAGAGGAATGCGACCGTCCTGGGCGGCGTTGCCGGTATTTATACGACCGGAGGGCAAACTGCCTGAGGCTTGAATGCGGCTGCGCATGTTTACCGGGTGAACAACCGTAGAGACATGAGCAGCCGTGGCAGATGATGGAAGTACAGTGGAAGCGATGGGGGATGACAGAGGCGCTACGGGCGGCGCCGAAGACAACGGTGCGCCCGACGCTGCGGGAACATCGGGGGAAGAAAGGGGCTGAGGGGGGGCCGAGGCTTCCATCTGCACGGGCACAGGTGGCGGCATCATCGGCGGCGCTGCTTGCGGGACAGCCGGGGGGGTCAGATCAGATTCTTGCATAGTTTGACCATGTTCTCTTGGTTATCAGTAAAGTCGTAGGAACTTTCATCCACCACAAGAGCCGGGGAATGCTCCAACGGATTGCAACGCGGTGCCGGAAAACTCAAGAGCATTTCGGCACGTTGCTCGGTACAATTAAAGCTCATGTGCACAGGTACGCCGAGCGGCAAATCTCTGAGTACAACGCGCAGACTGTCCTGCATGCCGATGATATCGGAGGGTGCCGCCAAAAGCTCCTCCATCTGGTGCGCCACATGAAGCGCGGCATCCTCCACCTGCTCCGGTGTAAAGTCCAGCTCGATCTCGTTCGCAGGTTCTCCCAGGAATTCGAGCGCCAACATTGTCACATCCCTCTCCATACGTCCACCTTCCAAATACTGGCGCAGAGAAGATTGAACCCTTTGCAACGCATCCGTGACGGTGGGCAACTCACCGTGGAGCACCTCCTTGAGGCGCGCCTCGCTGAATGGAATGTTGTGCGTGTTGGTGGCGTTCAGCACACCTTCTGTGTACAGGAAAAGGCGGTCGCCCGGGACGAGCTGTCTCGTTTCGGTATGAAACTGCATATCGGGCTGATCGCCGAGAACATCATCTGCACGAAGAGCAAGTTGGCTGTATTGACCGCCGTCGGTCTGGCACAGGCCGTGCAGGCGTCCCGCATTGACAAACTCCAACATACCCGTCGTGATATCCAAGTTTCCGTAGAAGAGAGCCATGTGGATGCCTGTTTGGTTGCCTTGGCATAATTCACGATTCGCCTCGGTAACGATGGACTGCGGCGTACCACCGGCACGCGTGAGAGCACGGATGATTGTCATGGCTCGCATCATGAAGAGAGCCGCGGCAATGCCGGAAGCATCCACGTCTGCCACAAGGAAATGCAGGTGCTTTTTATCCGGCATGGAGAAATCGTAAAAATCGCCACCCACCTCGCTTGCCTGCATGCAGGTGGCGTACAGATCAAACTGCTCCACATTGGGGAAAGCAGGAAACTTGGTGGGAAGAACCGTGCTTTGAATGGTGCGCGCCAGTTCAAGATCCCGTTTCACGTGAGATTGGCGTTCCTCGCCGACACTGCGCAGAGAGTCCACCATAAAGTTGATGCCGTTGGATAAACGGACAAACTCCGGGCAGGTTGCCACCTCGACCTTGCGCTCCAAATCTCCTTCGGTAATCTCCATGAGAGACTCGTTCACCTGCGAAATCCCGCGCAGAACAATGCGCTGCAACAGCCAACTCACCACGCCGAAAATTAGCATAAAAAGCAATAAATTGCTTATCACCATCACCTTGACCGTGCGCCACCCTGCTCCGTACACTTCCTGCGCCGGAAGTACGCCCACGAGACGATACCCGTTTGCGTCTACCGCGTACGCGTAGAAGTCCGCACTGTCTGCCTGTATGATGTGTACGCGACCGGGTTCGAGCGCCAACAGATCCGTCTCCGGTATTTCAGAACGCTCATGGGTGAGGCATACCCCGCGGCGGAATATAACGATATGACCATTCTTCCCCAAGCGCAACCTCAGCGGCGTATTATCCAAGGAGCTTTCAGCACGAGCCTGCTGCTCCAAACGAGTACGGAAACCGAGACGTACACGCCCGGGGCGATCCTGGCGCTTCACATTGGCAAACCGCATGCTCCCGCGCGAGAGATCGCTTACCTCTGCCAGAATTTCATCGCCGCGTTCGCTCAGGGAAACTATGGGAATCACATCCTCACCATCGGCCAAATTACGTCCAACCAAGCTCTCCGGCACTGCTGCCTCGATGATTCCATCTGCATCGGTAACAGCGATTTGCTCCGCACCAAGGCGATTGCAAATACCCTGCAATTCTTCCTGCTTGCGAAGCACATCCGGATCGAGCGTAATTATTTCCGCCAGCGCATTGGCGCGGTCGGTTGTGCTGGCGTTGTTAACGCGGTTCAAAAAGCCGACCGCCTGTTCCACATGCATCATGAAATCAAGCATGTCGCTCAGGCGTGTCTTTATCATCTGCTCGGCTCTATCCTCAAGTCGCGTGCTAAATTGAAAATAAACCAGCCCAGCAGTCAACAGGAAAGCGGCAAAAATGCAAGCAGATAATCTGATAAGAAACTGTTGTCGCATGCTCCGAAAAAAACGAGCCGCTTGATTTTATCATTTTTTTTGTCAATATCAAGCCTCAAATTCTATACTGACGCACATTCGTCCCAAGAAAAAGCCTGGCCATTTACGATTTACGATTTACGATTTACGATTTACGATTTACGATTTACGATTTACGAAGTCAACCATAATTTGGCATTGTGCGAATTTTTTTTCAAAGCAACTTT
>CANPYO010000090.1 GCA_947588645.1 uncultured Akkermansia sp.
CGGTCGAACAAAATGACGTCAGCATGGCGGAGCTTCTCCTTGCGCGCGGAGCGAACGCGGATCAAGCTGCGAAGAAGACAACGATCCGCGAGCAGGTTGCCCAATCGGGAGGTCGCTGTATGAGGCGGCTGTTTCACGTGCTTGACGAGAAGAGTGAACACGCTCCCCGACCCGCCTCTGTTCAGGCAACCGAGAACGTGTCTCATCCCCGAAAAATTTCTACCGCTAAAAAATCGGCTCAGACTTGCGCCCTGTTGGAAGCAGTCCAAGTCGACGACGTGGAAGCTGCACAGAAAGCCCTTGCCCAGGGGGCGGATCCGAATGGGCAATTCGAAGACAAGTACAGACATCGCACCTCCCTCCTCCTGCAGGCGGTTGAGAGGAATGACTGCGACATGGTACAGCTCCTGCTGGAAGCGGGGGCGGATCCGAATCAAGAGATCAAAGAGCAGTTCCCTCTGGTAGAAGCAACGAAAAATGGCGATCGCTTCATCGTTCGTCTGCTGCTGAATGCCGGGGCGGATGTCAATGCCCACCTCAGAGAGCGATTTAACGCTCTCGAGACGGCGGCTTCACACGGTCATTTGGGCATCGCGCGGCTGTTGATTGAGGCGGGAGCGGAGCCGCGTCCGGCTGACACGGAGTATTTCCCGCTTCGGGCAGCTGCGCTCGCTCAGTATTTCCACCCGGAACTCCTGCGTCTCTTGCTCACCTATTACCCGGATGTGCGCACGGCTCCCCATGTCCACAACGCCTTAGTGGGATCCATCGATGAACGCCTTACCGATGCGACCGAAATTCTCCTCGCTGCCGGGGCGGATCCGAATGCCGTCGGTCAATCTTATGATGATGACGAGGGGCCCATCACCCCTCTCATGGCTGCTATTTCCAACGACAGCCTGCCAGACATTCGACGCCTCCTTGCCGCCGGGGCAGACCCCAACAAGGCAGTCAATGGCAAGAATGCTCTGGATTACGCTTTATCACTCAATTCAAAACCGAGCGTGGTGCGCCTTCTCCGCGCAGCCGGCGCTCATTAGTTTCTCGCCAGCAGGAAGCGGGGTGCTTGGTGTCTGAATTTTTACATTGATAATCAGTGACATGTAAAAACGCGTTTAGAACGCCGTTGAACACGTTAATCAATCCAAGTCCAATTACAAACAATTAAAGCGAAAAGAATGGGAAAAATTTTACGCTTGCAAATGGGGAGCAGACTTCTACAATAGGGCAAAGCATATGGACACGGAAGTCGTACAAATGCTTCTTGGCGCTGGGGCGGATCCTCACTGTGAAGTCGGCGGAAAGACCGTCTTGGATGTAGCGTTAGCGAATAAAAAATTCGAGCTATCCGATTCCGGCAAGCGCCAGGGCAAGGAATCGACTGAGGACACCAAATCATCCGATTGAATCAACTTAATCCCAAGATAGATACAATGAAAAAAGGAACTAATCAACTTATCCGAGAAATTAAGGCGGTTGATGCCTCCGTAGAAAAAGTGCGGAAGCTCCTTGAATCCGGAGCCGATGTGAACGCAGGCCATGCACTTGCAAAAGCGGCGTGGTATGGGCTTACCGACATCGTGCGACTTCTGCTGCAAAGCGGTGCAGACGTGAATGCAGGCTGTCCGCTGGAAGCGGCGGCGAGTAACGGACGGGCGGATATCGTCCGCATACTCCTTGAAGCCGGGGCGGATGTGAACGCGGGTTATCCGCTGAAAGGAGCCGCCTGGAACGGGCATGAGGACATCGTCCGACTTTTGCTGGATGCCGGGGCGGATCTCAATCCGTGCACGCCGGACATGTATTGCCACACGGCTTTATCCGCTGCTGCAAAAAGGGGACATATCAACATCGTGCGAATCTTGTTGGATGCCGGAGCCGACATCAACGCGCCCACGCAAGTTTGGGGAGGGTGCACGCCCTTGATTGCCGCCGCAAGGGGAGGTCACATCGACATCGTGAAGCTTTTGTTGGAGTCGGGTGCCGGTAGCAACGTCGGGGCCGATCCCATGTTCAGCAGGGCTCTCAAGGCTGCAGTTGTACGAGGAAGTGAGGACATCGTCAAACTCTTGCTGGAAAAGGGCGCAGATGTGCATATCGGTTCACCTCTCCGTTCAGCGGCGGGCGAAGGACATAAAAACGTTGTCCGCTTGTTGCTTGCTGCCGGAGCCGACGTCAATGACAAGGATGAAGATATGAACGATACTGCTCTGATCGTGGCGGCGTTGCATGGGCATGAGGATATCGTAGAATTTTTGATTGAAGCCGGAGCCGATGTTAACATGCAGGTAGGAGGCTCCGGTACTGCCCTTGCAAAGGCGGCATTTGTCGGGTATCCGACCATTGTTAAACTTTTGCTTGAAGCCGGGGCGGATGTCAACGCCAGGAATGGTAGCGGGGAGACAGCTTTGATAGAAGCGGTGGAGAACGGGCAAGAGGATATCGTGAGGCTCTTGCTTGAGGCTGGAGCCGATGTCAATGCCGAGTCAGAAATCTTCGGCACAGCCCTTGCGGTAGCAGTATCCGAAGGGCATGCTCGTATCGTGGATCTTTTGTTGGAAGCCGAAGACGTATGTTAATGCACAGTTGGAAATCGGCGGTTCAGCACTTATCATTGCAACGGAGGATGATCATGTGGACATCGTCAAACTCTTGCTTTGATGCCGGGGCGAAAAAATGAAAAAAGGACACCAAATGATCCGATTGAATCACCATAACTCGAAAATAGATACAATGAACAAAGAAGGTAACCAACTTATCCAAGAAATTAAGGCAGCTGATGCCTCCGTAGAAAAAGTGCGGAAGCTTCTTGAAGCCGGGGCGGATGTGAACGCAGGACATGCACTTGCAAAAGCTGCGTGGTATGGACATGCCGACATCGTGCGGCTTCTGCTGCAAAGCGGCGCAGACATAAATGCAGGCTATCCGCTGGAAGCGGCGGCGAGTAACGGACAGACGGATATCGTCCGCATACTCCTTGAAGCCGGGGCGGATGTGAACGCGGGTTATCCCTTGAAAGGCGCCGCTTGGAACGGGTATGCGGACATTGTCCGGCTTTTGCTGGAAGCCGGGGCGAACCTCAATCCGTGCCCGTCAACCTGGAGTTTTCACACAGCTTTATCTGCTGCGGCCGGAAACGGACAAATGGACATCGTGCGGATTTTGTTGGATGCCGGAGCGGATGTCAACGCGTACACACGAGTTTGGGGAGGTTGCACGCCTTTGATGGCTGCCGCAAAAGGAGGGCATATCGACATCGTTCGGCTGCTGTTGGATGCCGGGGCCGATATCAATGCGAGCACAGATTCCCGGGCCAACACGGCACTTGCAGTTGCAGCCGAAGAGGGAAATGAGGAAATTGTCAAACTCTTGCTGGAAAAAGGCGCAGATGCGCATACCGGTTCATCTCTCCCCTTAGCGGCGTGCGAGGGACATAAAAACGTTATACGCATGCTTCTTGCTGCCGGAGCTAACGTTAACTCCAAAATGAAGCAAGCGCCGGATACTGCTTTGATGTGGGCAGCGCGACGTGGGCAAGAGGATATCGTGGAGCTTTTGATTGCTGCCGGGGCCAATGTTAATCTGAAGGAGAAATTCAGTTTGTTGGGAACGGCCCTTGCTGATGCGGTATATTTCGGGCATACATCCGTCGTCAAACTCTTGCTTGAAGCCGGAGCGGATGTCAACGTCGAGTGTTTCAACAGGGCAGCTTTGACCATTGCTTTGGAAAACGGTCATACCGAGATCGCTGCTCTCCTCCGCGCTGCCGGAGCGAAGGAATCGACTAAATACACCAAATTGCTCGAGGAGATTAACTATACCTAAAAACAAATGGAATGAATGAGAAACCATCCCGTATTCTTGGTTCAGTCGCCGCTCCATCGACGGAGGAGGGGAAACTCGAAGACGTTGGCAGCACGGCAATTCGGTGATCAGGGATCTGTCGGCTGTGCCGCACGTGCATGTCGTCGACTTCAGCGGTTCTGAAAGTTACTCGGGGCACTGAGTGGGGCGGCAGGTTTTCCTTTTGTTCAGCCATGCCCATGTCAAATAGATTGGGCAGCAGAGGGTGAGCTGGAACATCGTATCCGGAAAACTGAGCAAGATAGGCGCAGACATGGGGACAAGACGCAAGGTCGAGGAAAATGCACACACGATGCTCGTTGGCCAAATCAGGCATTTTGCGATGCCATGTGCTTCGTCATTATCTGAGCAGGCAAGCGTCCAAAGGAGGAAGAGCAGGGAGCTGTTACCGCAGGTCCATATGAGTAAGCCGAGGGGTATGATTAGCGTAGACACACCTTTGATTTCCCCCGAGGTCACAGCTACGAAGAACATCAGGAGTATACTACCGATGGACAGGAATTCTACTGCGATGAAAATGGCGCAGCTGAGTGCCGTTCGATTGGGAAAAAGCGCATGGAGGAGAGGTGGGCGTTGTTGGGAGGCGCGGCGTTTGCGTCGTGCCGCAGTAAAATTGAGGATAGCGGCTGTTAAAACACTCAGCCATGAGAAAACGAGGGTGAGCAGTCCGCCTTTTATCACGTATGACATGAGGATAAGGCTGGTGTCTTCCCCGGAATCGTGACTTTGAAAAGCTCCATCTCGCACCGCTGCAGAACCCAGGCAGGCGTCGAATGATAACCCAAGAATCAACCCCACAAACAAGCACCATCCTGTCCGTCTGCACACGCGAGATTGGGAGTGCAGCAGCTTACGTGGTACGAGCATGGCAAACTCTGCAATGCAGATGAAGACCAGTGTGAGGACATGGAAGCGGAAGGCGATCAGGCCGATGACCGGGAAGAGCAAGAGCGCGAGGTTGCTGACGCGGCGGGCATTCATTGTTTCGGGTGTACGCTGCGGGGCAAAAAAGCTTGCTACTGCGCTTGGAAACGACGCTGAATTTCGCTGAAGGCGAAGGGAAACATCGTGGGCTTGCCGCGCGGGGTGCAGTAGGGAATTTCACAGTGCAGGAGATCACGGAGCAAGGGCATGGGGTCATGCAGCCACTGTGCCATGTCCTCTTTTTTTGCGTACTGGTGAGCAAGGCGGATGGCGAAAAGCTCGAAGGGATCGCGGTTACGTTTAGCGCGCGTTTCACCCACGCTGAAGGAGCTGATCAACTCGGCAATGAACCCCTCCACCTCGCACAGGGGCAAAAAGAGAGGAATGGCCTCGATCCGCAAGGTCTTTTGTCCGAAGAGCGACACGCGGAACCCCGACTGATTGAACAAGGGTTGCAACTCGACAACAATGCCCACATCGCGCGCGTCGAGTTCCACCAAGGCCGGAGCCAGCAACTGCTGCGAAGGAATGGCGCGTTTATTGGATTCCACCAGACGTTCGAAGAGGATGCGTTCGCGAGCAGCGCGTACATACAGCATCACCAAGCCATCCGCATTCTCAAAGAGGGCGTACTGATTGCGTACCGTTCCCAGCAAGCGAAAGCCAGGGCAAGTAGCATTTTCTGAGTTCTGAGCAGTCTCCTGTTCCACTCTCGGCAGAGAGAGTTCACCTTGAGAGGGCTCTGTGATGAGTTGCAGCTTATGAAGCTCCGGAGGCGTGTTTTGGGGGGGCGTTTTCGCTATCGATTCTGGCTGGCGAATAGGAACGCGGAGTTGTGCAGTGGGTTCGGGCAGGGGAGTGTTTAGCTCCGGGATTGTGGCATGTTCCGCTGGGGGGGGGATGGGTATTGCCTCACTCTCACCCGCAAGTTTCCCTCGCGCATGCTCTGCCAGAGTGACCGCCACAGCCTCGATGATGGCAGCGCAGAGTTCTGCCGGACGCCGAAACCGCACCTCTCGTTTTGCCGGGTGCACATTCACATCCACCAGGGCGGGTTCTACCTCAAGGTACAAATAATAAGAAGGATGCATGCCTGTGGGGAAGCCGCCGTAGCCATCGCGTATGGCACGCGTCACCGTCTTGTCCTCAATCGCGCGCCCATTCAGGAAAATGTACTGCTCGCGTCGGTTACGGCGCGCATCTGAAAGGGGAGAGAGAAAGCCCTGCACATGCACGCCGATGCCGCTGGTAGGGCGAATACGCAGCAACCCCTGAGCGGGGGTCATCCCATGCAGCTCTGCGATGCGCTGTCTCAGGTCGGAGGTCGCAGCCACATCAAAAACGACCTCACCATCCCGCAATAAAGTGAAGCGCACATCCGGGAAAGCGAGAGCATGCAAGCGCAGCTGCTGCTCGGCGTGTCCGGCCTCGGTTTCGATGCTCTTCAAAAACTTGCGGCGCACGGGGGTGTTGAAAAAGAGGTCGCGCACCTCTACACAGGTACCGGGCGGGCAGCCCGCTGTGCGGATTTCCTCTTCTTCCCCGCCATTGCTGACGATTTTGTAACCTTCGACCTCTTCACGGCGGCGGGTCGTAATGCAGATGTGGGATACCGAGGCGATACTGGGCAGAGCCTCTCCGCGAAAGCCGAGCTGATGGACGTTGAAGAGATCGTCGAAGGAAAGGAGCTTACTGGTAGCATGGCGTTGCAG
Organism: uncultured Akkermansia sp.; assembly: GCA_947588645.1. Lineage (GTDB taxonomy): Bacteria > Verrucomicrobiota > Verrucomicrobiia > Verrucomicrobiales > Akkermansiaceae > Akkermansia. The sequence goes on from CANPYO010000090.1 coordinate 6,501, forward strand.
ACACAGTGCGAGATCCGAGCGGCTCATGCCTTTGCCATTGTCAATGACCTTGATGCAGGCAATGCCCCCGCGAGTGAGTTCTACGCGGATGGCTGTGGCCCCGGAATCAATACTATTTTCGACGAGCTCCTTGACGACGGAAGCCGGACGCTCCACTACTTCGCCGGCAGCTACCTGGCTGGCGAGCACGTCATCCATACGGCGGATGGTTTGATCCGGCTCACTTGACATGGGTATGATTAGTGTGATCCAGGTAGGAGACGCAGCGCCAGCGCGGTGCGCGGCAGCAGGTAGAGCGAGATGCAATGGTTCTCATCTGTCAGATGGTGCACATGGATATCCTGCCTTCCCAAGCCGCCGAATTCCAGTGCATCGGAGTCCAGCACAATTTCCCACTCACCGGGTTTGTGGGTGGGCAGACGGTAATTTAACAGAGCTCTCTCGCCGTTCCAATTAAAGACGAAAATCAGATTGGCGCGCTCAAAAGCCATCACGCGATTGTGTTCGTCCATGTTCAACGGCCGCGCCGGTGCACTGCCCAAGAGTTCCGTTTGCTTTGCGAGTCGCACCATGGCGGCATCAAATGCGTTCAGGAAGCGATAGCGCAACAGCGGATTATCCACTAAGCTCCACTGACGGCGGCAGTACTGGTAGGAATTGCCGTTGCCCTCGCGTGGAAAGTCTATCCACTCCGGGTGTCCGAACTCATTGCCCATAAAGTTAAGCCACCCCTCACCGCCGGCAGCCAGAGTGACAAGGCGTATCATCTTGTGCAGGGCGATACCACGATCGATGATGAGGCTGCTGCTCGCACAATCCATGTGCGTGTACATTTCCGCATCCATCAAACGGAACGCGATGGTCTTATCGCCCACGAGCGCCTGATCATGGCTCTCGGCGTAGGCAATATTGGGCTCGCCATAGCGGCGATTGATGAGGGTATACCACATATCGCCCATGCCCCATTCCTCGTCTTTCTTTTCCTTAATAAGCTTGATCCAGTAATCCGGAAGCCCCATGGCCAGACGGTGGGTGAAACCTAATCCACCTTCGTCTACCGGGCGGCACATGCCTGGCATTCCGCTCATATCCTCTGCGACCAGAATAGCGCCCGGGCGCACCCTCTGTGCCAGTGTGGTAGCGAGCTGCAAATAGGTGACGGCATCGCCGTTCACCTGATCGTTGTAATAACAGCCTAAGTCGGTAAAAGGCTCATGCCCATGGTGCAGGTAGAGCATACTGGTGACGCCATCAAAACGGAATCCGTCGAAACGGAATTCCTCCAGCCACCAACGGAGGTTGCTGAGCAGAAAGATCTGAACCTCTTCACGTCCATAATCAAAGAGGCAGCTGTCCCAATCCGGGTGCATGGAATCGCGCTCTCCGGCGTGGAAGTATTGTCCGCCGGACCCATCGAAATTATTGAGCCCCTCGGCCACATTTTTCACAGCGTGAGAGTGCACCACGTCCAATAGCACTGCCAGCCCAAGCCCGTGCGCAGTGTCGATGAGCTCTTTGAGCTCCTCCGGAGTACCGAATCGGCTGCTTGGAGCGAAAAAAGACGAAACGTGATAGCCGAAGGAACCGTAGTAAGGGTGTTCCTGCACCGCCATGAGCTGTACAGTGTTGTAGCCGAGTGCAGCTATGCGTGGGAGCACATTTTTGGTGAACTCCGCAAAGCTATGCAATCTCGGTTCCTCCCCGGCCATGCCGACATGCGCTTCGTAGATTATGGGTTCACGGATGCGTGCGGGCGTCCAGCGCTTATTTTTCCATCGATAGGGGGTTGCCGGTTCCCACACGACACCGGTGTAGTCGAAGCTCTGCGGATCTTGGTGAGTGTAGTGAATCCACGCGGGTATGCGGTCATGGCGCTGTAAGTCAGCTCCTAGTACATGAACCTTTACGTGGTCGCCGTGGTGCAGGGCATCTGCCGGGAGTCGCACGCTCCACATCCCGGTGCTGCTCGGAAGCAAGGGGGTTGCTTCTCGGTTCCATGCGTTGAAGTCGCCAATGAGCCACAGCCCACGGGCACCGGGAGCCCATTCGGTGTAGATCCACTCTCCGGTGGACGTATCACGCACAATCCCCATGCGTTCGTACCCGCGCGCCGCTTCCTCCAGACTTCCGTATTTGCGCGCGAAATCCTCCATACGACTGTCGTAAAGCCTCAGTCGCATTTTAATAACCTGCTCATAAGGCGCCAGCCAATTGTCCGCCAATACAATCCCCGGTATGGGAGGTCTTCTCATCATGTCATTCTACCTGTATCGTTGGACGATTTCAAACGTTTTCTGAATTATTCAGCGTTTTTCTTTTTGCGGGGGCGAGATGAGCCAGCCGTTTTAGCACTCGTTTTCTCCTTTCGTGCTGCAAGGACCTTGGACTTTGCTGGTTTTGAGCCATCCGACTTGAAGGTGATAGCCGAACTCTGTGTGTCCTTGCGGTCGACCTCAGAGCTTTGCCCGGGCAATAACTCCCCGCGCAGCATGGCTTCTGCGATGGGATCTTCCAGCAGAGTCTCTATGGCTCTCCGTATCGGACGAGCGCCGTATTGCACATCACTGCCTTTTTCCACAATCATACGGATGACCTCCGGTGAGAGGCTAAGGCGTATCTGCTTATCTGCAAGCCGGCGGATGAGTTTGTCCGTCTCCAGCTGTACGATGCGCTCCAGATCGGATGATGTGAGGCGGCGGAAGACGATGAGATCATCAAAGCGGTTGATGAACTCGGGGCGAAATTGCTTCTTTGCAGCATCGGAAATTCGCTCCTTCATGGATTCATAGTTAGCGTCGTCATTATCTGCAAAATTGAATCCCATTTGCCCGCTGGAGTTGGCAAGCGAAGCTCCTACGTTGGATGTAAGGATAATGATCGTGTTGCAAAAGTTAACCTTATGCCCCATGGAATCTGTGAGGCTTCCGTCTTCCAGGATTTGCAGCAGCAAATTCATCACATCTGAGTGAGCCTTTTCGATCTCATCGAAAAGCACTACCGAGTATGGTCTGCGACGTATTTTCTCGGTGAGTTGTCCGCCTTCATCGTGACCTACATACCCCGGGGGTGAGCCAATGAGGCGGCTCGTGCTGAACTTCTCCATGTACTCACTCATGTCCACCTGAATGAGGGCATCCGGCGTGCCAAACATCAGCTCTGCCAGGTTACGCGCCA
>CANPYO010000091.1 GCA_947588645.1 uncultured Akkermansia sp.
CCGCAACTGCGCTTATTCTATCGCAGTCCCCCGTATTTTAACACCTCAAATTAACCGTTTACGATTTACGATTTACGTTTTGGGAAATTCCCGCGTTTGCGCGCGAACTTGGCGAAGTTTGCCGTCTTGCTGACTTACTTCCTTTGTCTGTTGAAAACGCATGGGAAATGGGTTGAATGAGCCCGGAGAAGATTTTATTGGGACACGTGTGCGCTGAACTGTTATGTTTTTGAAAAAAACTTGATAACACCGCTGCCATGTGCTACCCCCGCGGAGAGCGCTTGGGAAGGGATGCTTCGCACCCCGCCGCTTCCTCCGAGAAGCAACCCCAGGCGCAAAGTTTTTACGTTACCATGAGGCTGTTCTATTTGGATGAATCTGGAAGATTGAGGAAATAGCGCGCACACAAAAAGCGTACGTAGAGAAGGTGGCTCCCCGAGCAAACGCATGAGGACATGTGTTTGCTCTGCGCTGTACGATTTATTAATATTACGGCTTGAGTGCACCGAGCGGAACAACGCACACTCCGTCCTCGCGGCGATAGGCAAACTGCCCCAGACCGGTAAGCACCATCATGAACGACGGAGCCGGTGAACGGTCGGTATTCACGAGCGAGGCGAATTTGATGAGATTAGCTGCGCCCTCGTCCACGCTTTGCAAGTCACCGCCCAGTTTAATTTCCACCAGCCCATAGCGTCCGTTTCTCAGGCGAATGATAGCATCCACTTCCCTCCCGTTCCTGTCCAGGTAATGATAAACCTTGCCATCCAAGGCATCGGCATAGATGCGCAAATCGCGCACAGCCATATTTTCAAAAAGGTATCCCATGGTCGGCAGGTCATCTATCAACTCCTGCGGTCCCGCTCCGAATGCTGCCACCGCGATGGAGGGATCGGTGAAATAGCGTGTTTTTGCCGCTCTCAAAAGCGCCTTGGAGCGCAGACTTGGCGACCAATTTTCGGCTTCTTCAATGACAAAAATCATCCGTAAAGCCTCCAGATATTCTGATAGAGAAACAAGAGAAAGAGGCTTCGCCTCATTGACACTAATATCCTGAGCTATCGTGGACAACTTGGCTTGCGATCCCACCACCCTGGCGTATGCTCGCATGAGAGCGGCTGCACGTTGCACATTACGCTTTGTTCCGTCCGCTCGCGAGATATCCGTGTGCACCACGGCATCGTAATAATTTTGCGCGTGCCGCAGTGCAGCGCGTTCGGATTGACCTATGGCGCCTGGCCAGCCACCGCGAGCAATGAGAAAAGCCAACATCTCCAGTTCCATGCCGCATTCCGCCCATATTTCGTGTTCCCCGGCAAAAAGCGATGCAAGCGATATTTCTCCTGATGATTCACCGGATTCGTACAATGACATGGGCCGCATAAGCATCCTCGCAATACGCCCGGTACCTGAGTGATGTACCTGTGACATATCCGCCGGAACCGCCGACCCCGTCAGAATAAATTGACCGGAAGCGTCCCGTTGATCCACTTCGAACCGCACCGCATCCCACATCACGGGTGTCAGTTGCCACTCGTCCAACAACACTGGCGGGGAACCTGTCAAAAGTTTGCGAGGGGCAATCCTCAGAATGGCCTCAATCCGTCGCTGCTCGTTCGGATCGTTAAAATACACCGCACTCTTCGCAATTTGTTCAGCCGAAGTCGTTTTTCCACACCATTTCGCTCCCTCAATGAGCACAGCCCCTGTGCTCTCCATAAGTTCGCGGAGAAGAGAATCTGATACCCTTGGCCTATATTTCGCTTTTTTCATACATTAACGACTTCTTCAATATACAGTCATTTCAATTAATTGCAAGGAAAACTTTCGATTATGCAGAAGTTTTTCTTTATATTTTATGACAAAATTACTTTGTGTTTTGCGATAGGTTTAATCCTCATTTGGTGGCAAATTTACCTTATATTTTGCAATGGTCTATTTCCTAATGCGTTTGCTGTGGGTTGACCGGTCAGAGTTGTTTTCAAGTCGGTTAGCGGGATCAAAATCAAATATTCCGGCTACAAAAAAACATGAAGCCTCCTCCTTTTTTCTTGGACCGGATATGGATACAAACAATGTGCTTGCAAAAGGGCGGAAGATTTGTAGAATGAACGTGGAAGTTCATGGGTAAACTTGACAGGATCACGTTGCGGGGGTATCGCTCCATACAGTCTCTTGAGGATTTCGAACTCAGAGATATCAACGTGTTTGTTGGTGCGAACGGAGCAGGGAAGAGTAATTTTCTTTCATTTTTCTCTCTCTTGCGCTCCGTGATGTCTGGTACGCTTGAGTCATTTGTGAACCGGCACGGAACATCTGATGATTTGCTTTACAACGGTCCTCAGGTGACCGACTGCATTTTTGCGCAGATGCATTTTGGCATTTGTGGCTACCGTTTTCAGCTAATCCCCACGGTCAATCAAAAATTGGTTTTGGCCGATGAGGCTCGTTACTACCAGCATGCGCAGCATGACTGGTGGAGTTTACCGCCGACAGGCGATGGTTCCTCTGCCCTTGTTCAGGAGGTTCGCTCTCAGAGCGGAGACTCAAAGTATAGCAAACCTGTGTATGAGGCCATCAACTCGTGGCGCATCTACCATTTTCACGATACGAGCATTACTGCCGGCATGCGGCGCTATGCCATCGTAGAAGATAAGGAGCTTTTGCGCGAGAATGCCTCCAACATTGCTCCTCTCCTCCTGCACATGCGGACTTCAAACCGAGAGCAGTATGAATCAGTTGTAAGATACGTGCAAGCCCTTATGCCGGCCTTCGAGGATTTCATCCTCACTCCTCAAACAGTCCGCAATGGGGAGCAGTGCGTTGTTCGTTTGGATTGGAGGCAACGTGGGTCGGATTATCCAATGCCACCCTACACTCTCTCGGATGGTACGATACGATTTATCTGCTTGGCTACAGCTCTGCTCCAGCCCGAACCGCCGTCCACCTTGATAGTCGACGAACCGGAACTGGGTCTGCATCCTGAAGGGATCAACCTGCTGGCCGAGTTGCTGAAATCTTCTTCAAGTCAAACCCAAGTTATTGTGGCTACACAGTCTTCCCTCTTGTTGAACCATTTCAGCTTGGAAGACGTTGTTATGGCTCGTTGGCATGAGGGAGTGACTGAATTCGAGCGCTTGAATGAGGATGATTATCGGCAGTGGCTGGACGACTTCTCTCTCGGTGATCTGTGGGCAAGGAATGTGATAGACCTAGGGAATACATCCCCATGAGCAGTCCCATAAAACGTGTGCACCTCATCGTAGAAGGGCAAACTGAGTTGCTCTTCTGCCGGGATGTTCTCGCTCCGTACATGGGAGAAAAAGGAATCAATTTGACAACATCTTTAATCAGTAAACCCGGAGCCAATGGCGGAGACGTCAAATTTTCACGCGCTCGGCGGGATATCTTGAATCATTTGCGGGAAAAAAGCGCCCCCATTGTCAGCACGATGGTAGATTACTATGGTATTAAGGAATGGCCTGATTTAGAAAAGGCTCGAAAATGCTCCGTTCCCCAACAAATTGCCGACATATTAAACAAGGCTGTCCGCAAGAAAATCTGCGAAGATGATGTTGCACGAGGCTGCCGTTTTGTCCCGTACATCTCCATGCATGAATTTGAGGCTCTCCTTTTTAGCCGCCCTGATGTGCTGGCCATTCACCTGGGTGTGAAGCAGAGCGAAGTGGACGACCTCGTCTCAAACAGCGGAGGCACGGAGTCCATCAATTCCGGACGAGACACCGCTCCTTCCAAACACATTCTAAAATGGTGCCCCTCTTACAAAAAAACAATAGACGGAATTGCCATTGCCAAAGAGATAGGCATACCCACCATACGCAAGGCTTGCCCACTTTTTGACGCCTGGCTCAACGAGTTGGAGTCTTCTCCAGTGTCTCCATGATCAAGACCATCGCATTTGAGAGAAGGCAATCAACAGAGGGAATGCCCTTATTGACAGATATCATCGCTTATACCAATCAAAAAACATGACAACCGGAGGTCACCATGATGATGGCGCTAAAGGGGCTCCTGCATACGTTGATGACTCGAAAAAATCTGTGCAATACGAACGTTATCAATAAATCGAAATCGCAAACGCATTTTCTGATGCAGTTGCCCTTGATTGGTCGGGCAGAGTTGTTCCCAGCTTGGTCAGTGATTTCCCAAGCTTCGTCAGTCTGTTTCCTTGTTCAACTATTTTCTTGTCCATTTCCCCGAGCAGCAGCTGGATTCAGATGCTATTTCCCCGCTTTTTTCTTTAGCCATTCTATGGCCATACCACAAAAGGGAGTCGGTTTTTTAAGTAAGGAATCCAGACACTTTAAGCATTCCGACTTGAAATGAGAATCCAGGGGCAACCTCCTTTGTATCTCGGTGAGCACCTCTTTACGATTTTGCGGTAATGACCGCTCAGGACAATTCAGATTCAGGACAGACCTCACACGTGTCCCAATAAAATCTCATTCAACCCATTCCTCATGCGTTTCCCATGGATGAAGAAGATAAGCCAGCAAGAAGCTTAAACCATTGATGATTGAGCAAAGCCGTGAAACCGACATAGTCTCACACAGGAGACCTTCCTTCTATCAACGCACCATCGTCTTCGAAAATTCTACTTTGCTTTTGTTTCGCAGGAACGCGCGCAGCGTGCTAGCATTCAAATCGTAAATCGTAAATCGTACATCGTAAATAACCAACAACTTATGCTTCTTGATGTGCCATTAACTGCCTATTGGGGGTGTTTTTTCTTGGGACGGATGTGGACAGACCTCAGCTCATCGTCCAATTTTGGATCTTTGGCACGTATTGTCCCGTCACTTTGATAATAAAGCTGGGAAATAATTGCTTCATTACAAGGGTTGAGTTGTATGACATTGTCCTTCTTCCTTGCATCACACGTAAGAGCCGTTTCCTTGCCACAGCCACGGTTTCCTGAGCAAACGGCGTGCATATTTTTGTACTTGAGGTCCATAGCTGCCTGCCTCTTCCCGTTGTCCGGGTGCTGTGGATAAAAATGCTCGAGCGTCATCGGTTCCTGAAGACGTTTTTCAGCGGCTTTTTCCGGTATGCGGCACGTACAGTAGGCACATAAACCGTGTTGCTCTGCACACAGAGCAGCGAGTAGGCTCTTCTTCACCTTCCCAGGCATGTTCCCATATTCAGAATCGGCTTGATTCCTGAACTCCTGAAATTCTCTTGGTTCCTTTCCCTTTCGGATGTGAATCATGACAGACGCTCCAATTGTAAACTCACCCGGCAGGAGGTTACCTCGGTATCATCTTCCCCAAGCTCAGAGGCCAAGTCGTCCAATATCTTTTCAGCCGTTTCGTAGTCTTCTTCGTCCATCCTGCTGTAATAGTCAGCAAATTGCTGTCTGATGGGCTCCGGACGCGTGGCGACATCCATGACTTCCCTCATGATCGAATTGACATCTCGACCGTAGGGTTGGATACCGTCCCGCTGCACTTTCCCGTCCTCTAATACGACTAAGCGTCCTGTTGGGACGGAGTGAATGACAGCCGGGGCATGGGTACTTACGATGAATTGGATTTTTGGAAAAAAATCCAGCAGATCCCGCAGTATCTTGTGTTGCCATGCCGGGTGTAAGTGCAAATCAACCTCGTCAATCAGTACGACACCAGGGGTTTCTTCCAATACTCGGTCAAAAAGTTGCGGATTGAGCATCGACATCCGATAAGCAATGTCAGCAATCAGACTGATAGCACTCTTGTAGCCATCGCTTAGTTGATCAAGAGAGCTTACCAACCTCTCGCCTGCGGGAGTAGTGTACTGAAGTTCAATTTCCAGGTTGTCGAGATTGAAACGCACATCGACCTCACTGGCTCCGGTCAGGGCTCGAAAACACCGGGCCATGACTTGTTTGACAGCCGTGTATTCCGGACTCGCTTTCCCATTCTGCAAATCTCGAAGCGACATTTTACGAAACCATTGTAGCATCAACTTATTATTAGCCGACGCGTCCAAGCTGTCAAGATAACCATTCAAGCGTGAGGTCTTCTCAAGCGGAGCTTTTTGTTTTTCTCTCATCTGAGCCCATAAACGTCCCGTTCCGTAATAGGAAATAATCGGTAAAACCAAGTTGGAGTCTCCCTCCGCCACGCGCTTGGCGTAAGTGGCAGCCACTTGCCTGAAACGATCTGAATCCACTGTCACCGTATGTCCCTTCGCGCTCCGCAAAACTCGCGTCCATTGAATGCTCTCCCCTCCCAAACTTCCGTCTGCATCAATGGATACGGGATACTGAGCCTGCACATCAATGCCACTGCCTAATGGGTAGCAGATATTGCGGGCATCCTCCTTCCGGATACCAAACGTCTTCATTTTCAATTCGGACATCAATGTTCCGGCGGCAACAGTGACTGCATCAAGAATTGCGGACTTACCCGCGCCATTTTTCCCGACAAGAATCGTCAGGCGGTCATCAAACGTGACCGTCAGTTCTCCAAAACACCTGAAGTTTTTCACCGTGATTCTTGCTATTTTCATACAAAATGAAACAACGTGACTCGTTCATTCTACCTTGAGGAAAGCTATTTGCAAGCATAAACCGCCCGGGCAACCGCATTAGAAAATGCGGTTGCCTATGTACAATTTACGATTTACGAGGTACGATTTATTAATAATGTGCGCGTTGCGCAGGGAAGCGGAGCGGAGGCGACGAGACGGCTACTTTTTGCAACAGGGATTGACCAGCCAGTTTTCTCAGCTCAACCATCGCTTCCCAAGCTTCGTCAGCTTGTTTGCCTGTTCGAAGATCTTCTTGTCTATTTCTCCGCGCAGAATGGTACAGATGTTGGTGTAGAGGATCTGCTCATAGTAGGGAGTGCGTCGTGCTACGTTCCACCACTCAACTGCGCCTTCATAATCCGGTTTTTGCCATGGCTTTGCCCCTCCTGCCCAGTGCATGATCTTGCGATTTTTCTTGTCCGCAAGAGCTTTTTTGCGGTACTTGAGCGGCAGGTTATCCGGATTGAAGCACATTAATCCATCCCACTCCGAATCAATATAACAAATACACTCTTGGCATACCATGTTGATGGCATCTTTTTCTTACGTCGCGACACACGCGGAATTTAGTTTCATAACGCATGATCAGTTCCATTTGTTCTCGAGATTCACACCATGCGTCGAAACGCTGATACTAACCTTTTGGGGATATTCGGAGACCACACTCCATGGTTTGCCTGTATCCGGATATTGATCCATAATAAACGCCGCAAGCCTTTCAATAAAATCGCACCGAAACAGAATTGTATCATCTAGGGAATGAATCAAGGCATTCTCAACTTGCTCATTGGTAAGCTCTGTCAAACTGTCCGGCAATTCGCCTTTTTTGTACTCCGGGAATTGCTCTTTGAATAAAGGTTCGTATTCCGTGCTATGCATAGGGATAGCAAAGTGATTATGCTCCCGACAAATATTCACCCATTCACGTACTCGATCTGTCGAACAATGAAGAACCTCATCCGTCCCAAGAAAAAGCACCCCAAATAGGCAGTTAACGGCACATCATGAAGCATAAGTTGTTGGTTATTTACGATGTACGATGTACGATGTACGATTTGGGAAATTCCCGCGTTTGCGCGCGAACTTGGCGAAGTTTGCCGTCTTGCTGGCTTACCTTCTCCATCCATGGGAAACGCATGAGTAATGGGTTGAATGAGCCCGGAGAAGATTTTATTGGGACACAGCACCGTAAGTTTTGTACCGGAATCACGGAAGAGACGATTCAATGCCGCTAAGTAATTACGTTCCGACTTCCCCTCACAGATCACATACAGGAACGTGTTTTGAGAATAAGGCATGGTATGAATTAAATAATAGGGAACGGAATGCCGGAGAAAGCCCCCTCGAGATATGTTTTCCGGAAGTTTTGAAGATTGCGTACCCCTTCAAAATCACATAAACGGCGCATGCAGGTTCCCTGTTGAGCTGTTTTGGTCACAATGGCTACCTGAGACGTCCTCAGGTCGGGAGATTCCAGTAAATCGGTATTATGAGCAGTCAATATAAGCTGAGCCCCCTTCACGTTATAGCTCTTATTGGTAAAAAGTGAAACCAAGGCTAGCAGCAGCAATGAATGTAGAGAACGATCCATCTCATCAATGACTAAAACCCCACCTGTGCGCAGTTTCCTTAACACCACGCCAAGCAAGCCGAACAATACTTGCGTGCCTCGAGACTCTTCCTGAAAATCCAACTTTACCAACTCCCCATTTTTATTTTTATGGTAGCTATTGATTTTCCATTTCGGGCGGAATTCGCGTCCGTCTTCTTCCCCTTTTTCATCGAGGAACTTCTCCTCTGACGGAATTAACTCCATATCCGCAATATCGATATCAAGCCTGCGCAAATACTTTACAATTTCTTGAAAAGATTGCTTTTGAGAATCTTCTTGATTATCCTGAGCCAAATAATCAATAGCAAAAGAAGCAGAAAAGTCATTCCCCCCCGCCACAGACATTCTATACATCAGGAATTGGTATGCGTTGCTCAACTCCGCATTCAACCCCGGATAATTAATTGCGAGCTTCCAGAAAAACGGAGCGATCTGCTCGTCCTTGCTATTACAGCATTCTGCCCTCAAAATAGCGTTCAACCGTTCATCGGTATAAGCCTCTGTTGCCAACCCATCGTACTGATAAATCTCCTGCTCATGATCAATCAAAAAGATACTCCCGAGATGCGTTTTAAGCGACTCCTCTTGAACTCCCGCCTGATTATAGCGCAGTGCATAGGTGTAGACGAGTCCCTCGCGTGCAAAGCTCATTTCAAAAGTTGTTTCTTTTAGGTCAGGGTGCAATTTATTCGGACGATAAATCAATTTACCGATAGCCAGGCAACGCCGCAGGGTGTACACGGCTTCCAATAGCATCGTTTTGCCTCCGGCATTTTGTCCGTAAATAGCCATAACCGGCGATAAGCGCAGACTTTTCCCTTTTTTGATCGGGTATTCCAGGAATGGGATGCTCTCCATATCTTTATACCCATTCGGAGCTTTTCCTTCACCATAGCGCATGTCGATAATCGTTTCGACGATTGACCCAAAATTGCAAATGCGAAAAAAGACGAGCATATTTTGTCCTCCGTGGACAAATTTATAGCATATTTAGGGATTTTGTCAACAAGATAATCATTTTTTTTGATTATCTACACATCCGTCCCAAGAAAAAGCCTGGCCATTTACGATTTACGATTTACGTTTTGGGAAATTCCCGCGTTTGCGCGCGAACTTGGCGAAGTTTGCCGTCTTGCTGACCTTATTTCCTTCATCTATAGGAAATGCATGGGGAATGGGTTGAATGAGCCCAGAGAAGGTTTTATTGGGACGGATGTGCGTTGCACTTAACTTTGCAATCCACAGAAA
>CANPYO010000092.1 GCA_947588645.1 uncultured Akkermansia sp.
CAAGCGGGAGCGTGTTGTGAAAAGTTGCTTTGAAAAAAAATTCGCACAATGCCAAATTATGGTTGACTTCGTAAATGTCCAGGCTTTTTCTTGGGACGGATGTGGATGTGCTGCCCATTTACGATTTCGAGCTTGACTTTTATTTCGTTTGTCATATAGTGAGTGCGTCTGTTTATTTTGTCTCACACGGTTACGGGCCTGGGAATTGCTTCCTGCCCTATCAACCATGCGAGTCTTTTGCGGAGCCGTCGCTTGGGCGGGGCACATGGCGCTCTGACATCGTAACGGGGCTTTCTCCCTAATCGATTTTCGAGCCGCCATGTACCGGGGATAGGGGGGGCTAGCTTCCCTCTATCCCTCCTTCCGCAACTGCGCTTATTCTATCGCAGTCCCGCGTATTTTAACACCCCAAATGAACCGTTTACGATGTACGATTTGGATTATAGTGTGCATTAATGGCACGTTTTTTCCTTCGCATTTGGTGACAAAAGGGATGATTTTTCCTTCGACTTTTGAGACAAATTGCTCGTGTTTTCCTTCTCCATGATAAAAAATTATTCTTGACATTCAATTTATTAGATATTATTTTTTGGAAAAAGGAAAAATCGGGAAAATGAAGCGCGATGCCCTTCAAAAAATGATACGCTGGAAGGAGAATCCGCGGCGCATGCCTCTGCTTCTCATCGGGGCGCGCCAAGTCGGGAAGACGTGGCTGATGCGAGAGTTCGGAGAGAGAAATTATGAGGAGGTTGCATACCTGTCTTTTGACCGTTCGAAGGATCTGCGTTCTGTCTTCGAACAAGGGTTTGACGTGGCCCGTCTGTTGGCAAATATACGGCTTGCCACCGGTCGCCGTGTGATGCCGCAGAATACGCTGATCATTTTGGATGAGATTCAGGAGTGTCCTGCGGCCATCACCTCGTTGAAATACTTTTGCGAAGGTGCGCCGGAGTACCATGTCGCGGCGGTGGGTTCTCTGCTGGGGCTGTATGCGCAGGAGGGCGGCACCGGGTTTCCTGTCGGGAAAGTGGATATGCTGGACCTGTACCCGATGAGCTTTACCGAATTTCTGGAAGCCTTGGGGGAGGGCGGCTTTGTCGAGGTCATCAAGCGGCATGATTGGGAGCTGCTGCGCACGTTCAGTCCGAGGTTGGAGGAACTGCTGCGCTATTACTACTACGTGGGCGGTATGCCGAAAGCGGTTGAGGATTTCTCGCAAAATCGAGATTTCATTGCGGCGCGTGAACGCCAGATCTCTATCCTTCGTGGTTACAGACGCGATTTCGGGAAACATGCCTCAGCATCAGAAACTCGCCGCATCACCGAGGTGTGGGACAGCATCCCGAATTATCTGGCTCAGGAGAAAAAAGATTTCAAACAGAAGGTTGATCGTCGCGAACGTCCTGTCCAATGGCTGCATGATGCCGGGTTGGTCCATGGGGTGTCATGCGTGCATGCCCCGCAGATGTCGCTTGGCGGTTTCTTGGGGAACTCCTTCAAACTTTATACGACCGATGTGGGTCTGCTGTCCGCGCAGTGCCGTTTGCCGGGGCGTGTACTCGTCGAGGGAAACAACGTTTTTGGGCAGTACAAAGGGGCTCTGACGGAGCAATATGTGATGCAGCAGTTGCTTGCCGCCGGTGAGACGGATCTTTTTTATTGGAAAGCGCCTAAGGCGCAGGCCGAGATTGATTTCCTGTTGCAAGGCGAACAGGGAGTCGTTCCGGTGGAGGTCAAGGCAGAGCGCAACCTCAAGGCCAAAAGTCTGCAAAGTTTCTGCAAACGCTTCGGCTCGTCCCTCGCGCTGCGTTGTTCCATGGGGCTCTACGGTCAATCGCGTGTGGACCACGCGCCCGGGAACGCCTACACCTTGATCGACCTTCCTCTCTGGGCCGCAGGAGAAATCCCCTCCATTATTGAGGAATTCGCACGGCGTGCACCCATACCCGTCCCATGAAAAAGCCTGGCCATTTACGATTTACGATTTGGAAAATTCGGCGAGCGGAGCTCGCGGGAGGCGGAGCAAATTCGCGCGCAAGCGCGGGAATTTTCCAAATCGTACATCGTACATCGTACCTCGTACATAGGCGCCGATAGGCGCCTATGATCCTCCTTGCCGTCGGACAGGGGTATAACCCGTTTTAGTGTTTTGAGGTGATTTTTTTATCTTATTGTCTTAAAGACAATAGATAGCGTGTGATTATCTCTTTTTGAAAGAGATATACAAGCCAAAATGCGTTTGTCTTCGTTTTTTTTGAGGCGAATTTATCTGTAAATTACTGATAATGATTCAATTCTATTTCGTTAGGAAAAACAATATTTCCCTCAGAAGGTCGATCAAAATGGTAAGACGTACCCATCGAATTAGTTTCATCTAAACTTTAAAATGTCTTCAATATCAAGATAAAAACGTTTTTTTGTGAGGCATCTCTTTCAAAAAGATATAATCGCTTCGTGCGCGCGGGACGCGCGCGACGTTTTCCGCCGATCATTGAATTCAACCCATTTTTTCGCCATGAAACTTCATTTGCCTCTTGCTCTCCGAGCTGCCTTGCTGGCTGTTCTTTGCGCTACACAAACTTGGGCAGCACGAACGCTGACCATTGATGGCAAAAGACAGAATAATTGGGATGGTGATGATGGTGTTATTGAGTCGGAGATGAAAGGAGGAAAAGTCTTCGAGATTACCTTATCGGGGGATGATGCCTCTAATGAGTTGGAGATAAAGGACGGAGGGATTATACCCTACAGCGGTCAAGCAACGATTACAGTGAATGATGGTGGCAGATTCACGCAGAGCGGAGGGTATATGGGATACTACAGCGGTCAAGCAACGATTACAGTGAATGATGGTGGCAGATTCACGCAGAGCGGAGGGTATATAGCATACTACTTCGCCACTCAAGCAACGATTACAGTGGATGGTGGCATATTCACGCAAAGCGGGGGGAGAATAGCCTTCTACCAAGACACTAAAGCGACGATTACAGTGAGTCGTGGCGGCACCTTCACGAGTACTAGGAACTATGTGGGATTCGATGGCACTGTGGCAATTATAGTGAATGATAATGGCAGTGCGTTTAGGCAGGAAAATGGGTATATAGGATACCATCAAAGCGAGGTGACGATTGATGTGAATGATGGTGGCGAGTTTACGCAGAGTGGAGGGTACATAGCCTATGGCGAAGGTTCCAGTGCAACGATTACGGTGAATGATGGTGGCAAGTTCACGAGTACGGGAGGCGATTTGGGATACGATGGCAGCGTGACGATTGATGTGAAGGGAGGCGGCGAATTTAGTAAGAGCGATGGGTACATAAGGAATGGTACGATCACAGTGGAGGATGGAGGGAAGTTTACGTTGAGCGGGAGTGCAACCATATCGCAGAGAAGAACGATGACCGTCAATGGTGACTTTGTGCAGGAGGGAGGAACAATTAACAGTTATACCTCGGTAGTGGTTTCCATCGGTGAAAGCGGCGTCTATACAATGTCGGGCGGGACGAATGGAGCAGCCGTCACAGTGAATCAAGGAGGTTCCTACGTTCTATCCGGCTCAGCGAAAGTGACAGGGAAAGTGACGTTGAAAGGAGGCAACTTGGATTTAGGCGGTTTGGAAGAAATAAACGCTACCATTGTTTTTCAGGACGGGACGATGAGCCAGGCGCAGAACTACGCAGGGACTTTGCAAGTGGAGACAGACGAAAAGACGACAGCGGGAGAAACATTGAACATGGCTGGAATCAATGGCAGTAAACTGAAAAAGTTCAGTGTGCAGTCGAACAAGGAGGGTGTTTCTTTGATTAACTTTGCTGCAGGAAATACCCTCACACTTTCCGGGGAGAACACGATGACGCTCGGTTCTGCCAACGCGAGCGAGACAGGGGCTATGTTTCAGTTTGCAGAGGGGGAAGGTACGTTGAGTTTTGCCAAAAACGCTACAATAACCCTCCGAAATATAGGGATATTGAAGAAGGGAGGCGAATACTGGCTGACGAACGCAGGTACTGTAACGGGCTGGACGGAGGCTCTCCGGAACAATTATGAGTTATATGGGTTTGAAGTTTCTCTACAACAGGAGGCAGGCAAAGGGTGGAAGCTCACGGCAACAGGACTGGATCAATTCTGGATCGCCTCGGTTGATGGAACGGAGGTGAACGAAGGCTCCAATATAGGCAATTACACGAACGGAGTGATCGCGGATCGGGATCTCACATTGACCCTGACAAATCCCGGAACGACGCAGGTGCATAATCTGACGGATGGTGGGACAAAGGGCGGATTCTCGGTGAGTGGGGCTGGTGGCGTTGTCGTTGAACTAGTGAATTCCAGAGACACGACGATGGGAGGGGATATCACCGTCACCGGAGGGGCAGAGTTGCGTAAAACGGGCAAAGGAGCCTTCACTTTCTCCGGCATCCTTTCCTCAAATGGTGAGTTGGTGATTCAAGAGGGAATTTTCAACCAGAGCGGAGGGTATATTGCCTACAGGAAAGGTTCCAGTGCAACGATTACGGTGAATGATGGTGGCAAGTTCACGAGTACGGGAGGTGATTTGGGATACGATGGCAGCGTGACGATTGATGTGAAGGGAGGCGGCAATTTTAGTAAGAGCGATGGGTACATAAGGAATGGTACGATCACAGTGGAGGGTGGAGGCAAGTTTACGTTGAGCGGGAATGCAACCATAGCGTACGGGAAAACGATGACCGTCAATGGTGACTTTGTGCAGGAAGGAGGAACGATTAATAGTTATACCTCAGCTGAGGTTATCGTCGGTGAAGGCGGCGTCTATACCATGTCGGGCGGGACGAACAACGCGACAACAACGGTGAAGGCGGGCGGCAATTATAACTACAGTGGCGGACGGATAGGGTCGTCAAGTTTCACCGTGGAGGACGGTGGGTATTTTAATTTGGTGAAGAACGAGAACTATACGCACTCGACGGCATTGAAAGGGGCGGGGCATATTACCGTGAATGACCGTGCGACATATGACTTGAACGGCAATAAGGGGACGCTGGACATCATCATGCGCGGCGGAAAGTTGACCAACGCGGGGAGCTACACGCACAACGCGAGGATCGACACGGGTGCGGACTACAGCGGGGAGGTGTCGCTGGGAGGGCTGAATGCAGCGCGCATTGAGAGCGTGACGATAGCGGGAGCCGCCACCAGCATCACCGGGATGGCGAGCGGGAGTACGCTCAGCTTCCACAAGGGGGACAGCGTCACCGTGGGCAGCGGGCATATGAGCGATGTAGACGGGGAGGCGAGCGACGGGTACATCCTGAACTTTACGGACGGCAGTGGGAACGTAGCCTTTGTGGAGGATGGCGCGGTGGTGCTGAACTTTGCTGCCGGGGTATTTGATGATGTGATGGGTAAGGGGAACTTCAAGAAGGAGATATGGCTGACAAATGGAACCATCGATGGTGTGTCGACGGAAGATTTAGAGAGCTGGCTAAAAGAGCATTTTGTGCTGGGCGCTGGGTTGGAGGACTTGAACCTAAAGTATATCGAAGATGTGGATGGGGGTAAGCTTCTTTTATATGGCAACGCAGACGGCATCTGGATAGCCTCGCGCAACGGGCAGGAGGTGACAAGCGTCACGCGCCTCGACAAGTTCAAACAGGTGCAGGCGGATGTGGAGCTGACGCTGAATCCCGGGGAGGCGGGGACGATGCACGTGCGGCAGCTGCAGAGCGGAGGAGGGACGGAGGACCTGATCGTGGAGAGTGTGGAGGGACTGACGGTGCAGCTGGAGAATGAGCACACGGATGAGACCGGGATCAACGGGGACACGGTTTTCGGTGGGGATATCCGCGTGGAGGAAGGGGGCGGAGCGACAGCCATTCTGGAGAAGACCGGGAGCGCATCGCTCACCGTGCAAGGCAACGTGACCACGGGCGGCGTGGTGCAGGTGAGCGCAGGGACGCTTGAGCTGGAGGGGGCAGGGAACAGTATCGGTTCGCTGGCTATGGGCGGCACGGACGAGGAAGGAAATGAGACGAGCGGTACATTGCAGGTGGACGGGACACTCACCCTGACGGGGACGAGCGTTATGACGGAGAAGAGCCGAGGGAGCATCACGGGTGCGGGCGCGGTGAAGATGGGGAGCGGCGCGACTTTCACTCTGGCAGGGGCAGTGAGCTACAGCGTGAGCAACACGACGCTGGAGGGGGAAGCGGAGTTCACGAACAACAGCAGCAGCGCGATGCAGGGGGACTTCCGGTTGCAGGACAGCGCGCGGCTGAGCATCGGCAGCGCGGGGGCGAGCGGCAGCGTCTCCCTGCAAGATAAGGCTGTGCTGGACCTGGGCAACGCGAAGGCGAGCGGCCTGGCCGTGACGATGGAAGGCGGGCAGCTGGCGAATGGCGGGAGTTTTCAGGGGCATGTGGCGGTGAAGACAGGGGGCTCGTACAGCGGGGAGATCAAGTTGGGCGGGGTAAATGCCGCGTGCATCACGAGCATCACGACGGAGGGGAGCGGCACCTACCTCACGGGGCTGAAAGCGGGAAGTACACTGACCCTGAGCGGCGAGAACAGCATGGCGGTGAGTACGGACAACTTGAATTACGCGGGGTCGAGCAACACCTATCTCATCCAATTTGAAGAGAGCCGTGGCGCGATCGCCTTTGCGGATGGGAAGAGCAACAACGTAGGGTTCCTGCTGAACTTGGATGCGGAGGTGATAGCCGCACTGCGCAAGCAGGAGGATGGCGTGGAGCTCTACCTCACCAACGGGCAGATCACGGGCGCACCGGGTGAGGAGGATTCCCTAGAATGGAGGGACTGGGTGGCGCAGCATATCCACTTCACCGAGACGCTGGAGAACCTCGGCTACGCTGTGGTGGGTATCGATGGAGGTAAGTTGCTCATCAGCGGCAGCACAGAGGATATCTATTTCGTCACTGCCCATGAACAAACCGTGACGAGTCCGCTGCAGCTCGGGCGCTATGCCGCCGTAGTGGCGGATGAGACTCTCACTCTGGACTTTAATGTGGCTGAAGAGCCGGCAGAGAACAGCGTGATCCATAACCTGCGAAGCGGGGCTTCGGATGCATCCGGTGACCTGCTCGTCGACAAATCGGGCGAGAAGGCGCTGACCCTCGAGCTGAACAACACGAAGGAGAGCAAATTTCTTGCATCATCGTCCGGCGTGGGCGGCAACCTGACAGTGACGGTGGAACCGGGTGCCGGAGCCCTGACCCTGATTAAGACAGGTGAGGAAAAACTGACGGCGGGGGGCAACCTGACGACTCCCGGTTCGCTGGAGGTGCAGGAAGGCATGCTGGAGGTAGGAGGAGCGGACAGCAGCGTGGGGTCGCTGGAGGTGAAGGGTGGTGCGGGACTTGTGTTGTCGAGCGATGCGAAACTGACCATGGGGAACCATCAACTGACGACGGGGAGCATCAGCGGACCGGGTGAGCTGGACTGGGACGGAGAGCTTTCGCTGTCCGGTACGGTTAAACTGGACGGGGTGAAGCTGGATATGGAAGATGGGGAGAGTCTGAAAATAAACGGCGTGACCGTGAGGATGGGCAATGGGCAGATAGGCGGGACGGAGCTTACGGAAGTGAACGTGACGAACGGAGGCGAGTTTGAGCTGGAAGAGGGCAACATCGACAGCGTAGGAACGAGGGTGAGCGTGGATGGCGCCGGCTTCACGCAGATCGGAGGGTACATCGGGGACGGGGCGCAATTCGAGCTCAAGAACGGGGCGACCCTGACCCAGAGCGGGGGAGAGATTGCGGGTGGGACCTTCTCCCTCAGCGGAGGAACGACCATGAGTCAGGGAGGCGCCATCACCGGCGGAACCTTCACCCTGAGCGGCGCGGGAACGGGCATTACGCAGACGGGAGGCACGATCAGCGGGAAGGCGGCGTTCACCCTGAACGCCGGGACGACGATGACGCAGAGCGGGGGAGAGATCAAGGGCGGGACCTTCCGGCTGAGCGGCGCGGGGGCGAGTTTGACGCAGGATGCGGGCGGCATCATCTCCGGCGGTGAATTTACGCTGAGTGAGGGAGCCACGATGAGCCAGTCGGGAAGCATCACGGGCGGCACGTACGGATTGAGCGGCGGGACGACCATGAGTCAGGGAGGCGCCATCACCGGCGGAACCTTCACCCTGAGCGGCGCGGGAACGGGCATTACGCAGACGGGAGGCACGATCAGCGGGAAGGCGGCGTTCACCCTGAACGCCGGGACGGCAATGACGCAGAACGGAGGAGAGATCAAGAGTGGAACCTTTACGCTGGAGGGTAAGGGAGCGAGTTTGACGCAGGGAGCGGGAGGAAGCATCTCCGGCGGCGCCTTCACGCTGAGTGGGGGTGCAACGATGACGGCGAGTGGCAGCATCGCGGGCGGGAGCATGGAGCTGAGCGGGACGGGGACGAGCTTCACGCAGAGCGCGGGAAGTATCATTGAAGGTGTGGAGATCACGCTCAAGAACGGAGCGAAGCTCGCCCTGAGCGGAGGGAGCATGGCGGGCAGCGTGACCATGGAGGGCACGGCGAGCTCGTACGATATGGGAGGTCAGGAGGCGAGCGGCAGTGTGCTGATGAAGGGCGGGAAGCTGGAGAAAGCCGAGGCATTTGCGGGTGAGCTGAGCATTGAAACCGGGGACACGTACACGGAGGCCCTGGATCTGGGCGGGGTGGATGCCGCGCGCATCACCAAGGTCGTGATGGGTTCCTCTCAGACCGAGCTGCATGGGTTGAAGAGTGGCAGCACGCTCACCTTCAGTGAGAGTGCGAGCAAGATGGTGGTAGGCAGCGAACACATCGCGCAAGGGGATGTGACCGGGACGGCCATGGTGCAGTTTGAGGGAGCGTCCGGCAACATCGCCTTTACGAACGAAGGCAAGCTGCTGCTGCATCTTGAGAGCAAGGTGCTGGAGGGCATCGAAGGGCAGAAGGAAATTGTCTTTACCAACGGCAGTTTCAGCGGAATGCCCGAGGGACAGGAGGAGTTGGAAGCGTGGTTGGCGAAGCATTTCGTGCTGGAGACCGGGATGGAGGGGATCAAGGTGCTGCTGCTGGATGATGTGCACGGCGGACGTCTGGTGCTCACGGGCAGCACGAGCGGGATATGGCGCACATCCCGCAATGGGCAGAGCGTGGACGTGGTGGATCGGCTGAATCACTACAGCGCGGTGGTGGTGGATGAGAATTTGACCCTCACACTACCCGCCACAGAGGAGGAGACACCCACCATCGTGAAGCAGCTGCAGAACAGTGAGGGTCAGGGTGACTTTATCATACAGACGGAGGGGGGAGCCACAGCCAATCACACCGTGCAGCTGAACAATG
>CANPYO010000093.1 GCA_947588645.1 uncultured Akkermansia sp.
TATTTTTCTCCTTTCTTCAACTTTTTTCCCGCGTTTTTTCACCTCGGTAGTTTTTAGAGGTGCCAGATTTACGATTTGGAAAGTTCGGCGAGCGGAGCTCGCGAAGCTGCAAAGCAAATGCGGACGGGATGTGATGAAGCAGTGATCGGACGCGGTTACAAAGGGGCGGAGGCAGGCGGAGCCTGGCCATTTACGATGGACGATGGACGATGGACGATTGCGATGTTCGCGCGCGCTGCGCGGGTTTTTTTCGGATCATTAACACATGGGAAATGGGTTGAATGAGCCCGGAGAAAATGAAAAAAATCTGTGTAACACGCACGTTACCAACAAATAGAACATCGAACATCGCACATCGTAAATTGGCAACCGCATTTTCTAATGCGGTTGCCTTGGGTAAAGGACTTGATAGAGCGGAGGAAGTGTGGTACAATGCAACCAATATGAAGATTTTTTCATTGATAGCGCCCGGAGTAGGAGCGTGTGTAGCTTTGATGTTCTCTGCCTGCTCAAGCTCAGATGGAGATGGGTATTCAGAGTCGGCGTTGCCGGTTAGCGAAGTGGCAGATGGAGAGATACCGCCGTGGCTGTTGGAGGATGATGGGACGCAACAGGTGGGAGCAGGAACGCACACGCCGAGCATATCCAGCCGGAACAATTACACCATACCAGAGCCGGATGAGCCGAAGACCACCGGCGCACGGCAGAACCAGCCGAAGCTGGCGGAAGCCGGGCAGGATTCCACCGTTGTGGAGACACCCAGCGGTGTGGTGGATCCCATGGCAAGCGTCACGACTGCTTCGAGTGCGTCTCAGAGAGTTCAACCGCGTGCTGCTGGCGCGAGCAGTGGCAGTAGCAAGGGGGTCGGCAGCAAGAAGGGTACCAGTACGAAGCTGGTACAGGGTAAGAAACCCAAGCGCCCGACTCTCGTGGTGTACAAAGTTCGCCCGGGCGACAATCTGACGGTCATTGCGAAGCGCAGCAACACGACTGTGGCGCAGATACAAAAGGACTCCAACCTGAAAGGTACGAAGATTTATCCCGGACAGGTCATCAAGGTGCGTTTCACGCCGAAGGGCTACAAGCCTGAGAAGGACAGCAAGAAAGCCGGTAAAAAGAGCAACAGCAGCAATTCCGTCTCTACTAAGACGCACACTGTCGCTCCCGGACAAAGCCTTTCCGTCATTGCCGCGAAGTACGGCGTGAGTGTCTCTGCGCTCATGAAGGCCAACGGCATACCCAAGAGCCAGGCGGACAAGATACGCTCCGGCAGCAAGCTGAAGATACCGGCGAAGCGCTGAATATAGAAAACCACGCTGTATCACGGAGCAGGTATGGTCACTTTGCCGATGAGACAGTTCATTTCAACAGGACTGCTGGCAGCAGTGGTGGGAGGATTGTGCTCTTGCCAATTTCTGGGGAAAAATTTGTCGTTTTTCCGCGATACGGTGGGCAAGGCACAGACGGATGATGTGGTGGTAGAGAGTGGACGGGGTGGCTTGCCGGGAGCGGCGGTCGACACGCCCCCGCCCACGACCACGTTGTCCCACGCTCCGACGTCAATGGCTCGTGGGCAGCGTCAGGTGATGGTGCAAAAGGGGGATACGCTTTCCTCCGTCGCGCGCAAGAATGGAGTGACTCTTTCCGAGCTGTGTACGGCCAACGGTCTCACTCCCTCCTCCCCCATTCGCAGCGGACAGAATCTTATCATACCCCGAGCGCAGAGTAAACGTACTGCCGCAGTTGAACGCCGCCGCGAGCCGGTGAAAGCTCGGTTGACCAAGGGCAAGGAAAAGGGCAAGGAAGCGGCAAAATCACGCGGATACACTTACACCGTGAAACCCGGGGAGACCCTTGGCGGTATTGCCAATCGCCATAATACCACGGTGTCAGCCATCCTGAAAGCGAATGGCATGAAGGCGGATCAGGCTGGACACATTCGCGACGGGCAAAAGCTGACAATACCGCGTGGGAGATGATGAACCGCTGCCAATGGGGAGTGGTCATGGGGGCAGCTATGCTCATCATTGGTTGCCGGACAGCGCAACCGGTGACTGATCATGGGGCGGTGCAGATTAAGATGCGAGAGCAGGAGGTGATGCCGGCGGAACTGGAGCCGTTGAATTTGCCGGAGCAGGTAGATCCGTTGGGCGTGAATCCTCTGCTCATGCCGGGCAAAGACCAGGCAGGCTATGTGAATCCGTATCCTGATGGAAGCTATGAGAATTTTGCTGCCTCCAAGGAGTACCCAAAGACAGACAAAGTGTACAGCAATGATCAGCTGCTGGGAGCCATCACCGCCACCAATTCCAAAATCATTATTTGCCTGCCTCAGCAGCGTGCTCGTCTCTACGTGTACGACCGTGTGGCAATGGATTGGCCCGTATCAACCGGTACAGTCGGACACGAGACGCCCACAGGCGTTTTCCGTGTGATGGAAAAGGAGCGTAACCATCATTCCGGACGCTATGGAAAGTGGGTGAATGCCAAGGGCAAGGTGGTGGATTCTAACGCAGATCTTACGCGCAGTGCGCCGGCGGGGGCTAGCTTCCGCCCGTCGTCCATGCCGTGTTGGCACCGGCTTACGTGGGATGGCGTAGGGATACATGGGGGACGCGTGGTGCCGGGACGACGGCTTTCGCATGGTTGCATTCGCTCTCCGTACGCGACAGCACGCAAGCTCTATGAATGTACTGTACTGGGTATGCCGGTGTACATTTCTCGCGCTGTGGAAGATTACAATCACGGCGGACGAGTTCAGCCCTCAGATGTGAAATACCGTCCCGGCGGAGATCACAGCGATGACGTTAAGTCCAGTTCCAAGTCATAAGACGAATGCACGCTCGATCGCCAAAACTCCCGGAAGAATATGAGCGCACGCTGCGTTGTGCGAATGCTGCGCTGTATGCAATGACGGTGGTGGCAGTGGTCGTGTGCGTCGTCGTTGTGTGGGGGCTGAAGGCAGAGACTTGGAATGTGTGGCAGCGGGCAGCGGCGATCGGTGGCGGATTGCTGACGACGTTGTGGGGAGGATACTATGCGCTCTATCGCGTACGTGTGGATTCCGTTGGAATAAGTGTCGGCGTGCTTCGTATGCGGCGTTGCGAGTGGCGGAACCTGCGCGGTGTGCGCGTGTGTGAGTGTGATCAGATGGGCGTTTCCCAGTGTACTATTCTTCTTTCATTTTCGCCGGGAGGAGCGGTGGAAATCAGCAGCTCCCTGATGAACTTGGAGGAGGTGCAAAAGCTGCTCGTCGAATGGCGCTCCGCCGGACTGTGTGAAGGCGATTCCCCAGGGCAATCGCATTAGAAAATACGGTTGCCATTTTCGATTTACGAATTTCCCAAATCGCACCGTCGTACATAGGCGCCGCCAAGCGCCTCCGCCGTCATATATCGTAAATTTTATTGGCACAAATCACATCCGTCCCAAGAAAAGCCTGGCCATTTACGATTTACGATTTACGATTTGGAAAATTCGCGCGCGTTGCGCGGGGAGGCGGAGCAAAAGCAACGCGGAATTTTGAAAGCCTGGCGCGGGCGTGGTTCGAAAGCGGCGGAGGCAGGCGGAGCCTGGCCATTTACGATGGACGATTGCGATGTTCGCGCGCGCTGCGCGGGTTTTTTTCGGATCATTAACACATGGGAAATGGGTTGAATGAGCCCGGAGAAGATTTTCTTGGGACGGATGTGGGTTGAATGAGACAGGAGAAGATTTTCTTGGGACACGTGTGGGCACAAATATGTCCCTGCGCCCCCAAATGGCTTTGATTCGGCGTTTTTTCGGCCAAAATATGTGAAAAATGCATAGAATATGCCTTTTAGACTTGAAATGCCGGGGCGGGGTGCTATCATGAAGTCCTATGAACAAGACTGAACTCGTAGAGAGCATTCATGGAAAACTTGGTGAAGGCGCTACCAAGAAGTGCGCTGAGGCTGCTCTGAGCGCCGTTCTCGACTCCATCACCGCCGCAGTGAAGAAGGGCGAGAAGGTTCAGCTCATCGGCTTCGGTACGTTTGAGATGAAGACGCGTGCTGCCCGCACTGGTCGTAATCCACAGACAGGTGCTGCGATGAAAATCGCCGCTTCCACCACTCTGGCTTTCAAGCCCTCCTCTGTCTTCAAGAAGAAGGGCGGCAAGAAGCCTGCCAAAAAGAAGTAAATCTCTCTCCCGATTATTTCATAGATTTCAAAGGTCGCCTCGTTATGGGGCGGCCTTTTTTGCTTGACCGTTATGCTTGCACAATATAGAATGGGCGCGCAATCGATGCAAAGGGTATGAAGCGACACATCTTGATAACAGGAGGCGCGGGATTCATTGGATCGCACGTGGTGCGGCATTTTGTGTGCAAGTATGAGGATTACGAGATAGTCAATCTTGATCTGCTCACATATGCGGGAAATTTGGCGAATCTGCGCGATGTAGAGCGTCGTCCCAATTATTGTTTTGTGCGCGGCGATATCGGTGACCTTGAGCTCATGCGCACTGTTTTCCGTGAGCACAGCATCGATGGCGTTATCCACTTGGCGGCAGAGAGCCACGTGGATCGTTCCATTCGCGATCCATTTCTCTTTGCCCGTACCAACATCATCGGAACGCTCACACTGCTGCAGGCTGCTCGTGAAGCTTGGGAGGGTTCACCGGCGGGGGAAAGGAGATTCCACCACGTGTCTACCGATGAGGTGTATGGCGCGTTGCAGCCGGGACAGGCAGCTTTTTGCGAGAGTACGCGCTACGACCCTCACAGCCCGTATTCCGCTTCCAAAGCCGGGTCGGATCATTTTGTGCGCGCGTACCATGATACGTACGGCCTGCCGGTCGTACTCACTAATTGTTCAAACAACTACGGTCCGTACCAGTTCCCGGAAAAACTCATTCCCCTCTGCATCAGGAACATTTGTGTCAACAAGCCGCTACCTATCTACGGCAAGGGTGAGAACGTGCGAGATTGGTTGCATGTAGAAGATCACGCTGAAGCAATAGATGAGGTGTTCCACCGCGGCAAGGATGGCGAGAGCTACAATATTGGCGGCATCAATGAATGGAAAAATATCGACGTCGTGAAGTTGCTTATTCGCATCACGGATGAGGAGCTTGGCCGCGCGCCTGGTAGCAGTGAGAAGCTTATTACTCATGTTGCCGACCGCGCTGGTCATGATCTGCGCTACGCTATTAATGCGGAAAAATTGCGCACGGATCTCGGCTGGTCGCCAAAACATAGTTTCGAAACAGGTCTTCGCGATACTGTGCGCTGGTACCTCTCCAATGAGCAATGGGTGACAGACGTCACCAGCGGTGCATATGAACGCTATTACGCCGAGATGTACGCCGACAAGTAACGACTCATTTTTCCAAATCGTACTTCGTTCGTACATAGGCAGCAGCCTACGGTTGCTGCATTGCCTATTGGGGGTGCTTTTTCTTGGAACGGATGTGCTCAGGATGGGATTTTATGTGATGATAGCTTGACAGAGCAGGGATGCGGTGTTAGTCTCTCTAGGAGACTCGAAGAGAGGTCTTGCTTAACAACCCCAGATTGAACTATGGATATACTTCACGATAAGGACGCCGATGTAAGCGTCTTGAATGGCAAAATTGTAGCGGTAATTGGTTACGGTGCGCAAGGGCGCGCCCAAGCACTCTGCATGCGTGACAGCGGGGTGCATGTCGTTATAGGTTTGCGTCCCGGAAAGAGCTGGGATGCGGCTGTGCAGGATGGATTTGAGGTGATGCCGGTAGATGAGGCAGCACAGAAAGGCGACATCGTCCACTTGCTGTTGCCGGATGAGAAGCACGGGGAAGTGTACGCCAAACAGATTGCTCCGGCGATGAAGGCCGGCAAGACGCTGTGCTGTTCGCACGGTTTTGCGTACGTTTTCAAAACGATAGAGCCGCCGGCAGATGTGGATGTGATTATGGTTGCTCCGAAGGGACCGGGGACCGAGGTTCGGCGCGTGTTTGAGGAGGGATTTGGCTGTCCCGGATTGGTGGCGGTGTTCCAAAATCCGAGTGGTCATGCGCGTGAGGTAGCCTTAGCCATAGCCAAAGCTGAAGGTCTGACTCGTGGGGGCGTGCTGGAGTGTACGATGGAGCAGGAGACCTACGAGGATCTCTTCGGCGAGCAAAATGTGCTCTGCGGCGGCATGGTGGATCTCATGAAGTATGGCTTTGAGACTCTCATCGAAGCCGGCTATCCTCCCGAGATGGCCTACTTTGAGTGCGTGCACGAAGCCAAACTCATTGTGGATCTCATCTACACTGGTGGTATTCAGCGCATGAACTCCGTCATCTCCAATACGGCAGAGTTTGGCGAGTACTACAACGGTCCGCAAATTATTGGACCGGAGGTGAAGGCCAAGATGAAGGAATCTCTCAAGCGTATTGAGTCCGGTGAGTTTGCTCGGGTGTGGATGGAGGAGGCGGCCAAGGGAGCCCCCAATCTGCAGGCTAAGCGAGCAGCCCTTGCTGAGCACCCGGCGGAAGTGGTGGGCAAGAAAATTCGCGCCCTCTTCGAGCGGAACTAAAATTATGCTCCTTTTCGCGCCCGTGGCGCAGCGTCTGCTTCGACCTGCCCACGGGCGCCTTTTATGCACATGCAGCCAGCTATTTTAGTAGAGAATGCACATGTGTACCTTTCCGGGCGGGAGGTGCTGCATGGCATAGATTGGGAAGTGCAGCGTGGGGAGCGCTGCTTTATTTTAGGAGCCAATGGCGCAGGCAAAACAACGCTTGTGCGCATGCTCATGGGATATGCGTGGCCGCTTTTCGGCGCTACGGTACAAGTGCTTGGTCACCGCTTCGGCAGTGTGAACTTGCAAGAACTGCGCAAGCGTATCGCTTGGGTGAGTCCGCTCATGCACAGATGGCTTGGCGATCGTGAATGGACGGGGCTGGAAATGGTGCTTTCCGGTCCGGATGCCACTATCGGTCTTTTTCGCACTCCCAAGAGGGATGAAGAAGAGCGCGCTCGCCGACTGCTTGCTGACTTGAACGCTGAGTACTTGGAAAATCGAACGGTAGTGACTATGAGTTCCGGTGAGCAGGTGAAGGTACTCATTGCCCGCGCACTGATGACCGACCCGGAGCTCATGATATTGGACGAGCCAAGCGTGTTTCTGGATATAGCGGGGCGGGAGTTCTTGTTGCGCACCATTGCCAAGCTCGCTAAGCAGCGCTCGCAGCTCACTCTCATCTTCATTACCCAGCGCATTGAGGACATTTTGTCAGAGTTCTCCCGTGGTCTCATCATGCGGGATGGGCGAATCATTGCCTACGGTTCCCGTGACGCTGTGCTTACTGAGGAAAATCTGCGCCTCGCATACGGATTGCCCATCCAACTCGTTCGCGGGCAAAATGGGCGTCTCTGGACTGTAATGTAGTACGAACTGGGATCTTCCGATTGCTCAATGAAGCTTTTTTGTGAGAATACAGAAGGAATTTCGCTTGACAAGTGGAAGAAGAGGCAGTAGGATGCCTGCTCGCCCGCCGGGAACGGCGGCAGAGGCGCGAATAGCTCAGTCGGTAGAGCAGTAGACTTTTAATCTATTGGTCCCGGGTTCGAGTCCCGGTTCGCGTACTGCATTTTGGGGGTATTAGAGTTTCGTAACGTTCGCAAGTGCCTGACAGGGCACTTTTTTATTTTGACAGGGGTGCGGAGGGTGCTATATAGTGGGGTCACATTTAGGGTCACATAGCGGGGGCACATAAAAAAAATCGCCGCAGCCCTAGTGAAATCTATACTTATCACGATTATGAGCTGGATTGAAAAAAGAGAGAATTGTAGATGCTGGATTGCTTGCTGGAAGCAAGGCAATCGCAAGGTGCGACGTTCAACGGGTATCCGCATTGAGGCGGGGGCGGCCGGGCGGCATGCGCGTGCGCTTGCGGAGCAGACGGCGGCGGCGATGGAGGCGGCTTCCACAGGGGAGACCCCGGCACACAAGGCGTGCGATGCTGTGCGCAAGGTGGCGGAGCTTCACGGGTGCGCGGGGAAGATTCCGACGGTGCGGGAGTATTTCGCTGACTTCCCCCGGACGGCCGGTGAAAGCACGGAGAAGAACCGCACTCGTTCGTTCAATGTGTTTCTGGAGTATCTGGGGACGGATGCGGATCGGCGCATTGATACCATCACGCCCGCGATTTGCCGGGAGTTTGTGAGGCACGTGTTACGGAAAGTATCTCGTAGCACGGTGAGTCAGTTTCGCATGTACGTTTCAGCGGTTTTCAGGCGCGCCGTGGAGGTGGATGATTATCTGAGCAAAAACCCGTTTGCCGGGGTGGATACGGGCGTTGAGGCACGGGCGGTGATTCCGGAGCGCGGGCTGGACAAGCAGAAGCGTTTGCCGTTCACGTTGGAGGAGATTCACTTCATGATTCAGAGCTTCCCGGCGCCGTGGAATGATATGGTGGCGGTGAGTTTTTACCTGGGAGGTTTGCGGCTTTCGGATGTTTGCATGCTTCGTTGGGATGCGGTGAACTGGCGGGAGGGCTACATTCGTCTTGTGGAGGTGAAGACGCGCAAGGAGCGTTATCTGCCGATTTTGCCACAGCTAAAAGAGGTGCTTATGCAGCGACTCACGCAGTCCACGGGCGGCGAAGAATACGTGTTTCCGGACATGGCGCACTATTACATCGGCAGCTCAAAGACTAGTATCTCAACGCAGTTTACCTTCCTGCTTCGGGCGCACGGGATGATTGAGGGGACAGTGAACGCGGGCAAGGCGAAGGGCGACCGGCACGCGGTGAGCGCAAAGTCTTTCCACTCCATCCGGCATACGGTGGCTACCTACTTGCGCGGCGGGATGACGGGCACGGCGCTCTTCTCGCCTGATGCGATTCGGGACACGATAGGGCACGATTCGGAGGAAGTGGAGCGCGGCTATTTCACGGGCTCGCTTACGATGCGCAGGAATGTGCTTTCCGCGCTGGCGGCGGGCATGGAGGGAGCGAAGCCGGCGATTGATTCGGCGGCGGCGCAGGCGTACCGGCAGGGGGCGTGATGCGGCGATTTTTCCAACAACACACATACCAAAATGAACAACGTACCTAGTACAACCATGAAAACGACAAAACAAAAAGACGAAAACGGTCTCAGAAATCTTGCTATGAGATATGTTCGCTTAGAGGATTTTTTTGCGCATGGGGCTCACGGTAAAGCTAAAACTCCACAGGAGATGTTAAAAAAACTGGGTCAACCCATTTTTTTGTGGAAAGTGCATTTTTTATGGAATAGGTGACCACATTCAAGCAAGACCCTGAGGCGG
>CANPYO010000094.1 GCA_947588645.1 uncultured Akkermansia sp.
CGGTTGCCGATGACGAGTATATCGATGTGGTGTCGTTCGCAAAATTGGTGGATGCACTCCACCACATCGTCGGCTTCTTCCGCCTTGCCATATATGGGTATGTCCCACTTCTTGCTGATTTTTTCCGCTGCGCGGTGCGCCCTCTCGTTAGTTAGTTCCAGCAGCGTTACATGGTGCGCCTTTTGCTCTTCCTCTCCCCCTCCCTCCATGGTCAGACAACCTGCAGCGTCCATCATGCACGGCTCAACGGCGTGCAGTAGATACATCTTACCCCCGCTTTGCCTCACCAAATTCGCGGCAAAGTCCACAACCGGTCGTCCATCCTCGGAGAAATCCGTTGCAGCTAATACTCTCAGCATGTTCCCATCCTATCATTTTTTCCCCGATAGAAGCAAGCCTTTTTTCACGGCAAACGCATTTGAGACACACGTGTCCCGTTAAAATTTTCTCCGGGCTCATTCAACCCATTTCTTCGCGTGAGGAATGCGAGATACACCACTTTCGTTCGCGCGACGCGCGCGAGCTTTCCAAATCGTAATTGTAAATGGCCAAGCTCCGCCTCCCGCCGCTTTCTAACTATGTCCGTACCCTGCTTTATGAATACGCGTCCGCATTTGCTTTGCAGTTGCCTCAAGCTCGCCTCACGAGCCAGGGCAAACGCATTAGAAAATGCGTTTGCCTATGTACGAGGTACGATGTACGATGTGCGATTTGTTAATAATGTGCGCGTTGCGCAGATTTTTTCGGATCATTAATGTATGCTGAAATCCTTTTGGAGCCATCATCATGATGATCTCTTGTTGTCATGATTTTTGATGCGTATAAAGAGAGATATCAGTCAATAAGAGCATTTTCTCTGTTGATGACCTTCTCTCAAATGCGTTTGCCCTGCCTCACGAGCTTTGCTTCGGAGGTGCCTCACGACTCTTGCCTCAAACTCGCCCCACGAGTTTTCGCCCCTGCGGGGCAAAAGCTACGCTTTTGGCCAAACTGCCTTACGCCGTCGGCAGTTTTCATCCTGTTGGGACAAAAGCTATCGCTTTTGGCTAATCGACCTTACGGCCGTCGGTCGCTTTCGCCCCTGAGGGGCAGCCTTGCGGCTTGGCCAAACGACCTTGCAGCCGCCGGCTGTTTTCCCGCAGCTCCGCTGCGCATTCTTTCCAAATCGTAAATCGTAAATCGTAAATCGTAAATCGTAAATCGTAAATCGTAAATCGTAAATGAATTGCGTGTTGGGGTCGCTTTTTCTTGGGACGGATGTGCATGGTAACCTCATTTTTCATTCAATAAAAAAGTTTGAAAGAAGTTCGGGCGAGACTGCGTATCATCTATGGTACACGAAAAAAGTACTCTACTTATGGACATACGGCACCAATTAAAAAAAGCGACGGGTGTGGTCGTCAGCTGCACCATGGTTTTCGGTGGAATATTGCAAGCGCAGGATCCGGGGCCTGCCGGGGCTGAAGCCGTACACGCGAAGAACATTGCATCGGTGGATACGGCTGCGGTTTCTCCGCGTCCCGAGGGCAGCATCTATATGGGCGGGTTCCGTGCCCCGAAGATTGATTGCGTGCGCGTAGCAGTCATCGGTCTGGGCGAGCGAGGGAACCCGCAAACGTCTCATTTTCTGAGCATTCCTCATTGCGAGGTCGTGGCGGTGTGCGATCTGCACGACGACGCCACCAAGCAGGTAGCCGACCGAGTGGAGAAACGTACGGGCAAGCGCCCTGCCGAGTACAACAAGGATCCGCAGGCGTACAAGAAGATGCTGGCGGAGGTGAAGCCGGATGCTGTCATCATCAATACGCCGTGGGAGACGCACGCGCAAATGGCTATTGATGCCATGGAAGCCGGCGCGCACGCTTTTGTGGAGGTGCCGCTGGCGCTCACACTGGAAGATTTGTGGCGCGTTGTGGATACTGCCGAGCGTACGCAAAAACACTGCATGATGTTGGAGAATTGCAACTACGGTCGCAACGAGCTGATGTTCCTGAACATGGTGCGCCAAGGTCTCATCGGAGAGCTGCTGCACGGTGAAGCTGCTTACATTCACGAGTTGCGCATGCAAATGTTCAGCGAAAACCGCGGCTGCGGTTCGTGGCGCACCAATCACTACGCCGCGCGCAATGGCAACCTTTACCCCACGCATGGCCTCGGACCTGTGGCGCAGTACATGAGTTTGGCTCGCGGCGAGGATTCTTTCGATCGCATCGTTTCCTTCGGTAGCCCGGCTATCGGTCGCGCCGCTTACGCCAAAAAGCATTTCCCGGCAGATCACAAGTGGAATAAGCTCCAGTTCAAATGTGGCGACATGAGCAATTCAATTATCAAGACCAAGCTGGGGCGTACCATCCTTGTGCAGTGGGATGAAACGAGCCCCCGTCCTTACGACCGCAAGAACCTCATCCAAGGCACTGCAGGAACGCTTGCGGATTACCCCTTGCGCGTCGCGGGCGAACGCATCAGCCCGGGAGCTGCTGATTCTCCCGAGAAGGGGCAGCCGGGTGGCGCGGAAATCACTTCCGAGGGTGGCTACCACGAGTGGTACGAGGGCGAGGAGGCTGAGTCCAAGCTGTACGCTATGTACGATCACCCGCTCTACAAGCGCTTAGGAGAGGAGGCTCGCAAGAACGGCGGCCATGGCGGCATGGATTACATCATGCTCTACCGTGTCATCGAATGCTTGCACAATGGCGAACCGATGGACCAAAATGTGTACGAGGGTGCCTTCTGGTCGGCTGTCGGTCCTCTTTCCGAAAAATCGGTCAACGAGGGCGGCGCTCCGCAAGTCTTCCCCGACTTTACCCGCGGCGATTGGAAAAAGACATCTCCTCTCCCCGTTATTCAGTAAGAATCTCACATATTTGCATTGCACATACAGCGTAAATCTGTATAATGCGCGCGTTATGTCCGAAGAGCAAACGCCGGAAATTGTTGCCCCTTCTTCAGGGGAGGAGGAGTTGATCGCCATTCGCCGTGAGAAGGTGGAAAAAATACGAGCCTTAGGTGTCAACCCGTACGGTTGCCGCTTTGAGGTGACCACCTCCCCGGCTCAGCTCAGAGAAAACTTCTCGGAGGGGCAGCAGGTCCGCCTGCTGGGGCGCATTGTCGCTCTGCGCGATATGGGGAAGACTCAGTTCTTCACCATTGCTGATGTGTGCGGCGGTATTCAGTGCATGCTCACCAAAAAGTCGGTGAGCGAGGAGATGTGGACGCTGTGGAAGCTGTTGGAGCGCGGCGACTGGGTGGGTGTAGAGGGCGATACCTTTGTCACTCGAACGGGTGAGCCTACCGTGCGCGTCGCTTCCTTCACGCTTCTGTCCAAGGCGCTGCGGCCTATGCCGGACAAATTTCACGGTCTGGCCGACCAGGATATGCGCTACCGCAAGCGCCATTTGGATCTGATGAGCAATCCGGAGAGTGCCGCTCGCTTCGTCGCCCGTTCTCGCATTATCCATGAGATTCGCTCGTTCTTGGCGGAGAGAGGCTTCATGGAGGTGGAGACTCCGATGCTGCAAGATATTGCGGGCGGCGCTGCGGCCAAGCCCTTTGAGTCCTACTACAATGCTCTCAAAAAACCGGTAACGCTCCGTATTGCGCCGGAGCTTTACCTGAAGCGCCTGCTTGTCGGCGGGTTCCCGAAGGTGTTTGAGCTGAACCGCAACTTCCGCAACGAGGGTATCGACGCGCGTCACAATCCGGAGTTCACGGTGCTGGAGGTGTACGAAGCCGGCGGTGACTTCGAGAGCATGGCCAACATGATGGAGGAGCTGATTACCACTGTTGCGCAGCGCGTCTTCGGCAAGTTGGTGTTTGATCAGTATGACGCCGAGGGCAATGTGCGTCGCACCGTTGATCTCTCCCGCCCGTGGCGCCGCGCTGATTACGCTGATCTCGTAAAGGAGGTGGCGGGAGCTGATTGGTTTGACTTGTCTCCGGAAGCTCGCCGCTCTCGCGCTCAGAATGAGCTGCATGTCCAAATTGGCGAGTCGCTCGATGACGTGGGCGTCACCCAGCAGGTGTACGAGAAGCTCGTCGAGGAAAAACAGGATTCTCCGCTCTTTGTCTGCCATGTTGCGCGCGATCTCGTCCCCCTGGCCAAGGCCAACCCTCAAAATAACGAGGTGGTGGATGTTTTCGAACTTGTCATGAACGGTCAGGAACTCTGCCCCGGCTACTCTGAGCAGAATGACCCCGTGGAGCAACTTGAACGCCTCATGCACCAGGCTGGTGAGGAAACTCAGAAAATTGACTACGACTTCGTTGAAACTCTCGAATCCGGCATGCCCAGCGCCGGTGGAATAGGTATCGGTATCGATCGGCTTTGCATGCTGCTTACCGGCGCTTCCTCTATCCGGGACATCATACTTTTCCCTCAGCTTAAAAACCGAATCTGAGCTTTTTGTCGTATTTCTGACTTGTCAATGCAGGCTCAGCGTGGTAGAACAAATTTCATGAAGGTTCAGGTTGCCCAATGGATCGGCAAACGCGTCGATATGGAGGATTCCTACGCCGTGCGCCATTTTCAGGATGGCTCCTTGGCTGTTGTTTGCGACGGCATGGGCGGGCACGATTGCGGGTTCCAGGCAGCCGAGATCGCCGCACGCTCCTTCGTGAAGTCCTTTGAGCAGTTGTCGGATGAAGTGACGGCCAAGCGCATGCGCGATGCTCTCGATTTTTCCAATAAGTCCGTGGGCGACTTTTTCAGCAAGCGTGGCATGTATGGCGGCTGTACGCTGCTCGCGGTTTATGTTTCTTCCGGTGTCCTCTGGTGGGTCAGTGTTGGCGATTCCCCCCTTCTTCTGTGGCGCCATGGTCGCTTGCAACGCCTTAACGCGGACCATTCCATGCGTTCTATTTACGAGGAATTTGTGAAGACTGGTACGATGTCCTTTGAGGAGGCTATGTCGCAGGGGCACTCGTTGCGCTCAGCTGTAACCGGAGAGAAAATACCGCTGATTGATAGCCCCCCCACGCCGTACTTGCTGTTGCCCGGCGACCGCATTGTGCTCGCAAGCGATGGTGTGGATGAGCTGCTTCTGCCCATCCCTCTCAGTGAGGAGGCTCGCGTCATCTTGGATTCCCAATCCGATAATTTGTCTGCTGAAATTGTTGAAGGCTGTCGGGCTCTCGGACGAGAGGATGCGGACAACGTGACGGTGTTGAGTATGGATTTCGCCCCCGAAGTTCGGGCCTGATTTATATGAAAATTGCCCCATATTGGGCATGCGGTGTTCACAAGTTGGCAGATGGGTGTGCCAATTAACCACATGAGGGCATGCGGTTACTATTTACGGTTTACAATTTGAAAATCATCACATTCCCTTCGCCCCCGCGGGGCAGCGCTTTCGCATAACCCGCGCCTCTGGCGCACTATAATCCAAATCGTATATCGTAAATCGTACATCGTAAATGGATTTGCTACTTGGTTAGTCCATCATTCTAACCGGGATTGAACATTCGTGCCCCGGTGTTGTATCTCACCCCTCGGCATGAATACGAATTACCCCACCTGCGCTTACCGCGATGGCCACTATGTGCTGCCGCCTTTGCCTTACGGTGCCTCAGATCTTGAACCGCTGCTGGATGAGCAAACGGTCCTGCTGCACCATGATAAACACCACGCCTCGTACGTGGCCGGAGCCAACGAAGCGGCGGATATCCTGAGCCGGATCCAGACCGGCGAGTTGGACCCTGCGGCTGCACCGGATGCTACATCGCGCCTTGCTTTCAATCTCGGTGGTCACATTTTGCACTGCCTCTATTGGGAGAGTATCTCCCCCGAGGGTGGTGAGCAGCCCATGGGCGACTTGGCGGACGCCATCAACCGCTCTTTTGGGAGTATGGAAGGCTTCCAGAAGGTATTCCGCTCCGTCACTCTGTCTGTGCAGGGAAGTGGCTGGGGTGTGCTGGGGGTGGATCCTGTCAGTGGCTTGCTGCGCGTCTTTGGCATCTGCCGTCACCACGATGCTCTCATCCCCGGCCTGCTGCCTGTCCTCGCCTGCGATGTCTGGGAACACGCCTACTACTTGCGCTACCACAACAATCGCGCCGGTTACATCAATTCCTTCCTCTCCCATATCGATTGGAAGCACACTCATCAACGTCTAACCGCAATATGCCATGAATCATAATATGAATACACACACGACGGGCCGCATGGTCACCAACTCCTGGCTGGTGGCTCTGTTGGCGATCGCTGAACTCGTGCTGGGCTTCGTGCTGCTGAGCTTCCCTTATATCATGGGAGCCTCCGCAGTATGGGTGGCCGGGTTTGTCCTGCTGGTGGTAGCGCTCATGCGCTTTATTCAGGTGTTCACCCGACCGGGTTATCGCATCTGGAATATCCTTGCCACGCTCATTTACGCATGCTTGGGCATCACCTTCATCATGCGCACCGAAGGCTCACTGAGCGTCATCACGCTTGTCATCGGCATTGCCTTGCTTGTCGGTGGTGTCTTGCGCTTGGCTGTCGCCTTCTCTCTGCGCTCCGAGTCCGGTAGTGCCTGGCGCTTCTTTAATTCCGTCATCTCGATTGTCCTTGGCGCCTTTGTCACGTGGAGCTGGCCGGAAAGTTCTTTCTGGCTCCTCGGTACCGTCATTGCTGTCGAGATGATTTTCTCCGGCTGGACCCTCCTTTTCCTCGCCCTCGCCCCGCGCAGGGAGGAGCTTCCTCACCATTCCTAATTTTCTCGGACATAAGTACAGCAAAAATGCTCGGCCGGCTCCATCGCCTAGCCGAGCATTTCATTGTACGTCAGGCATGACGTGTAACCCGCTCCACCAAACTCGCGCATAAGCGCGCTCACTCCCCAAATCGTACCTCGTACATAAGCGGACTCAGTCTGCCACCGTTCCCGCCGCTTTCTAACGATTCCCGCGCACGGCTTTTAAATTCCGCGTTGCCTCAGCTCCGCTCTCCCCCGCGCAACGCGCGCAAATTTCCCAAATCGTACATCGTCCATCGTACCTCGTACATAGGCAAACGCAAATGCGTTTGCCTTGGCCTTGACATGTGAAAAGCAGGCAGGTACAATGCGCGCCAATGTTTGTAGAAGCGATAGATCAACTGCTGGCGCGGACAAGTGATTGGCTGTGGAGCTATGTGTTACTTTTTGGGTTGTTGGGCACGCATTTGTATTTGACATTGCTTCTGCGTTTTCCGCAGAGGTATATTTTTACAGCGCTGCGCTATTATTTTGCGGGACGCGATGGGGAGGGAAATATCTCGCACTTCGGCTCACTGATGGTATCGCTGGCGGCCAATGTAGGCACGGGCAATATTGTAGGCGTGGCGACGGCTGTGGCTACGGGCGGACCCGGAGCTGTGTTTTGGTGCATGGTAACGGGGGTGCTCGGTATGTCCACGAGGTATGCTGAAAGTCTGCTTGCCATCCGCTATCGCGTGCGTAACGAGCAGGGGCATATTGTGGGAGGCCCGATGTATGCCATTGAGCGAGGTATGCGCTGCAAATGGCTTGCGGCCATTTTTGCCGTGTTCACAGCATTGGCCGCCTTTGGCATCGGCAATGTTACTCAAGCGAATGCTGTGGCGGGCGTACTCTCGGAATGTCCGTTGCACATTGAGGCCTGGCAGACCGGTTTGGCATTGGCTGTGCTGGTGGCGGTGGTGCTGCTCTTCGGGTTGAAGGGGATATCGCACGTATGCACGACCTGCGTGCCGGGCATGGCAGTCATCTATATGGCGGGCTGTGCCGTACTCATCGGTTCGAATCATGAACTCGTGTGGCCGGCTGTGAAACTCATCTGTTCCTCGGCGTTCCAGCAGCAGGCTGCCACAGGGGGATTCATCGGCTCTACGATCATGCTTGCCATGCAGACCGGCGTGCGACGCGGTCTCTTCTCCAATGAGGCAGGCATGGGCTCATCTCCCATCGTTTCTGCGCCGGCACGCACACCTAATGCGGTGCAGCAGGCGCTCGTCTCCTCCACCGGCCCGTTTTGGGACACGGTGGTGATATGCTCACTCACGGGGTTGACGCTTACCATCTGTGTGTTGGCCTCACCCGACATTGCAAGTGGGGAGGGGAGTATGCTCACCTATCGCGCTTTTGCAAGTGCGGGCAGTATGTGTTCATGGCTACTTACGATCAGCCTGACCACCTTCGTGATATCCACTTTGCTGGGGTGGTCGTACTTTGGGGAGCAGGCCTTGGCCTATTTGGGAGGAGGAAAGCTGATTCTGCCATACCGCGTGGTATGGGTGCTGGTGGTATTTTTGGGCTGTGTGGTGCCCAAAAGTACCATTGTATGGAACTTTGCGGACTGTGCGAACGGGCTCATGGCTCTCCCGAATCTCGTGTGCATGATTGCGCTGTCAGGTGTACTCTTCTCCCAAACGCGCCATTACCTGTGGCAAAAGCGATTGGATGAGGTGGACGACCAAGTAAGCGGA
Organism: uncultured Akkermansia sp.; assembly: GCA_947588645.1. Taxonomy (GTDB): domain Bacteria; phylum Verrucomicrobiota; class Verrucomicrobiia; order Verrucomicrobiales; family Akkermansiaceae; genus Akkermansia. The sequence goes on from CANPYO010000094.1 coordinate 8,417, forward strand.
ATGGAAGAGTAAGGACCTGCGTAGTTCGTTAAACGCAGGAAGAAGGAGGAATCTCTATGAATGAAAGAAAGATATGCTCATTTGCAGCACTGCTCGTCGTTTTGGCGTCTGCGGGCATGATGCTCGCGGAGCTGAATCTATGGTTCGCCGTACTTTTCCCTTTTACCATCCCGACCCTTATCATGCTGAGAGTACCATGTCTATTCTTACGAGAGGAGGATTCAAGAGATTGCCAGCGGGTGGGACGACTTATGCTGCTGTTTGTTTTGATCGCCCTCTTGATTTCCGGAAAGGACTGCGTCGATTACCTGATCCACCCGGATGAGCCCGGTTTTTTGATGATTTTGAGAAATGTCGGGATACTCATGTTCGCTCTCTGGATTGCGACGCTTACCAATGTCGGAATCGAGATCTGGCGGTACTGCTCTGCCAAACAGCGTTCAGCCCCACTCCGAGCTCTGTTCCCCACACGAACGGCATGCTGCTGCGCGTTACTCACGGGGGCAGAGATTCTCTCCTTCGTCGTAATGGCAGCAGAACTCGGCAAAACGAACTTCATATCCATCATCCTCCTTGTGCCCGGAATGTTCCATAGCACGCTCCTCATCCTGATATGGACTCTGACCTGCGCAGACGATGAGGGAAGCAAACGTTCGGCTGAGTGGCTCATCAAGCCGGTGTGCATCGTCGCACTCGTCTGCATCATCCTGCGCTGCCTTCCCTCCTCCCCGAGTACCGTTCTCATCGCAATGTTTGACGTAGAACTACAGCTCCTCGCTCTCGCGATCGTGAGCGTGTTCCCCCGCAG
>CANPYO010000095.1 GCA_947588645.1 uncultured Akkermansia sp.
GAGGAGGCAGCTTGACCTTGGAAGAGAGCGACAAGTACACCTTCAAGAGAGGCGTGAGCGTGAGCTCGAACGGGGAGCTGGTGGTGAAGAAGACAGAGAGCTCCATCACCTTTGGGTCCGGCCAAGGCGTGAGCGGAGCCGGCAGCGTGAAACTCCTGCTGAGCGGAGATGACAGCATGGGCGGAGCCGTAGAGAACCTGCTGACCGAAAGATTCACGGGCACACTGAAATTGGCGACTGGGGACACGGAGAGCCTCACCGTCACCGTGACGGAAGGGGACGAAGTCAAGCTGGCGCAAGTGCGCAGAGTGCACGTGGAGGAGGGCATCCGCCTGGAGTTGGACGCGGACATGACCAGGAGCGGGAGGACACTCTACCTGGAGGGAAGCACAGGAACGGAGCCGGTCCTCACGTGGACGGGCGCTCAAACACTGGGGTGGAACGTGGAACTGGGAGGAGACGTGAGCGTGGCAGCCGGTGAGGGCGGAAGATTCACCGGAACAATGACGCTGGGGACGAACACCCTGACGGTAGGGAGCGGAAACCTGAACTTGGCCGACGGAGCAAGCGTGAAGGGGACGGGGAAGGTAGCCGTGGCGCAAGAAGCGACCCTGACGCTGGACGGTGCGGCGAACGCCCTGCAGGGGGTAGAAGTCGCCCTGAAAGGAGATTTGACAGTTGCGGGAGACAGCACGAATGTCTACACCGTAGGCAACCTGACGGGGACCGGGAACGTGAGCGGGCAAGGAACCCTGAGATTGGAGAACGGAGGCAGCTTTGAAGGCAGCATCAGCTCGAACCTCACGTACGCGGGAGGGAGTGACAACAGCTTCACACTGGGAAGCTTCGATGGAAGCCAACTCGCGGTAGAGAGCGGCATCCTGACCGTCAACGGAGCGCTGGGAGGAAAAGACGCTGAAAGCGAAGCAGCCACGAGTGCAGCGAGCATCGCGGACGGAGCGGAACTGCAAGTACAGAGAGCGGGGAGCGTCTTGGCGAGCCTGGCAGGCGGCAGTGAAGAAGCGGGAGCGAAGCTGAGCGTAGAAGAAGGAGGCGACTTGACCGTGGAGGGAAGCGTGAGCGGAGTCTTTGAGCAGATGACACTCAATGGAGCGCTGAGGATGAACGGGAGTGAGGCGAAGGTGAAAACCCTGGTCATCGGAGCGCAAGGAAGCCTGAGCGGGAGAGGGACATTGGACATCACGGCGAGTGCGGAAGAAGCGAGGAACATGGGAGGAGCCATCCAGTTGGGCGGCAATGTGGACTTTACATGGGACTGGGACGAGGAAGAGGGAGTCGGGTTGAAATTGACGCTGAGCGGAGCCGAAGAGATCACCGAGGAAAACTACGAGGGATGGGAGTACCAGCTCTTCAGCAGCTTGGATGGATTCGCAGACGCGACCCTCGACGCACTAGCGGACGCGATCGCGGGCGCCTTGGGGACGAGCGAGCTGGGAGAAAACTTTACGTACGCGCTGGATATCACCGGGAAACTGACCATTACGGAGAATGAGGAGAAGGTCACCGAGAGGGTCTGGAACGGCGATGGAACGGCCGAAGGAGGCTGGGACGGCACGTGGAAAGTGAGCACGCAGAGCGATACCTCCGCATGGGGAGAGGGAAATTACTTTGCGGCAGGAGATCGGGCGAAATTTGCTCAAGCAGAGGGAGGTGATGTGACCATAGAGGGAGACGTGTTGGCGTACACGGTGGAAGTAGAGAGTGGCGACTGGACATGGACGCTCTCGGAGGGGTCGGGACTGATCGTAGGAAAAGGAGTCACCATTAGAGGAGGCAGCTTGACCCTGGAAGAGAGCGACAAGTACACCTTCAAGGGAGGCGTGAAAGTGAGCGGAGATGGCGAGTTGGTAGTGAAGAAGACAGAGAGCGCCATCGTCTTTGGAGAAAACCAGGGCGTGAGCGGAGACGGCAACCTGAAACTCCTGCTGAGCGGAGATGACAGCGTGAGCGAGGATGGTAGCGTGAGCGGGGATGACAGCGTGAAAGAAGTCGTAGGGAACCTGCTGAACGGATTCAGGGGCACACTGAAATTGGCGACTGGGGACATGGCGAGCCACACCGTCACCGTGAAGGAAGGGGACGAAGAGAGCCTGGCGCAAGTGAGCAGAGTGCATGTGGAGAAAGGCATCCGCCTGAAGTTGGACGCGGACATGACCGGGAGCGGGCAGACGCTCTACCTGGAAGGAAGCGCCGATCCGGTTCTCACGTGGACGGGAGCTCAAACATTGGGATGGGACGTGGAACTGGGAGGAGACGTGAGCGTGGCAGCCGGTGAGGGCGGAAGATTCACCGGGACGCTGACGCTGGGAGAACACACCCTGACCGTGGCGAGCGGGAACCTGAACTTGACCGGCGAGGCAAGCGTGGAAGGAACCGGCAAGGTAGCCGTGGCGCAAGGAGCGACCCTGACGCTGAACAACGTGGAGGAGAACATCCTGCAAGGGAGAGAAGTCGACCTGGATGGCGCCTTGACGGTTGTGGGAGACTACACCGTAGACAACCTGACGGGGACCGGGAGCGTAAACGGGGGAGGAACCCTGAAGCTGGCGGTAGAGAAGAGCGGAGGCAAATTTGGAGGCAGCATCAGCTCGAGCTTCACGTACGCGGGGAATGGCAGCTTCGAGATAGGAGGCTTTGACGGGAGTCAACTCACGGTAGAGAGAGGAGCGCTGAGCATCAGCACAACGTTGGGAGGAAGAGGGATAAGCACGAGCAAAGTGAGCATTTCAGACGGGGCGAGCCTGACGGTGAATGCGGGAGGAAGCGCCGTAGCGAGCCTGACAGGCGGCAGTGGAGCGGGAGCGAACCTGACAATAGGAGCGCGAGGAAGTCTGGCTGTGGGGAGCCTGGAAGGAACATTCAGACAGATAAGACTCAATGGAACATTGAGGATGAACGGAGGCGAGGCGAAGCTGAACGCCATGACCATTGGGGCGAACGGAACCCTGAGAGGGAGTGGGACACTGGACATCACGGCGAGTACGGGGAGAGGAGCCATTCAGATAAGCAACGCGGACTTTGAATGGGATAGCAACTTGAAACTGAAGCTGAGCGGAGCGGATGGCATCACGGTGAGAACGTACGAGGGATGGGAGTACCGGCTCTTTGGAGACTTGGGAGGACTTACAAACTTCGAGGCATTTGCGGAAGCCGTCGAGGAATCCTTAGGAGCGACCGGTTTAGGAGAAAACTTCGCGTACACGCTGGGACGCGATGGAAGACTGGGCGTGGAGGCATCGCAAGGCGCCGAGAGGACCTGGAATGGCGATGGGACGGCCGAAGGAGGCTTGAAAGGCACGTGGAAAGCGGAAGCGCAGGGCAATACCGATACAGTATGGGGCGCGGATGCTCACTTTGCAGCAAACGACCTGGCGAAATTTGATCAAACGGCGGTAGAAGGAGCGACGGGAGGCGAAGTGAGCATCGAGGAAGACGTGTTGGCATACTCGGTGGAAGTCACGAGTGGCGACTGGACATGGACGCTCTCGGAGGGCTCGGGACTGATCGTGGGAGAAGGATTCACCATCAGCGGAGGCAGCGTGACCCTGGAAGAGAGCAGCAAGTACACCTTCAAGGGAGGCGTGGAAGTGAGCGGAGATGGCGAATTGGTGGTGAAGGAGACAGAGAGCGCCATCGTCTTTGGAGAAAACCAAGGCGTGAGCGGAGACGGCAGCGTGAAACTCCTGCTGAGCGGAGATGACAGCGTGAGCGGAGCCGTAGAGCACCTGCTGACCGAAGGATTCACGGGCACACTGAAATTGGCGACTGGAGACGCGGAGGGGCACACCGTCACCGTGGAGAGAGACGACACGGAAATCTTGGAACGGATAGCGGGATTGCACGTAGGCAGCAACACCACGCTCGCCTTGGGAATGAGTATGACCGAAGCGGAGGGCAAAGACCAGACAATCCGCATGGAAGGAGGAAGCTTGGACATGGGAGGGCACAGCCTGAGCTGGGATCTTGCGCTGGACGCCGACGCGGACATAGCCGCCGGAGAGAACGGCCGTTTCACCGGGACGATAACGCTGGGAGAACACACACTGACCGTGGCGAGCGGGAACCTGAGCCTGACCGGTGAAACAAGCGTGGAGGGAACCGGCAAGGTAGCCGTGGCGCAAGGAGCGACCCTGACGCTGAACAACGTGGAGGAGAACATCCTGCAAGGGAAAGAAGTCGCCGTGAATGGCGCGTTGACAGTTGCGGGAGACTACACCGTAAGCAACCTGACGGGGACCGGGAACGTAATCGGGGGAGGAACCCTGAGATTGGAGAACGGAGGCAGCTTTGGAGGCAACATCAGCACGAATCTCACGTACGCGGGAGGGAGTGACAGCAGCTTCACACTGGGAAGCTTTGATGGGAGCCAACTCGCGGTAGAGAGCGGCACCTTGACCGTCAGCGGAGCGCTGGGAGGAAAAGACGCGGAGAGCGAAGAAGCCACGAGTGCAGCGAGCATAGCGGACGGGGCGGGACTGCAAGTGCAGGGGGTGGAGAGCGTCTTGGCAAGCCTGACCGGCGGCAGTGGAGCGGGAGCGAAACTGAGCGTAGAAGAAGGAGGAAGCCTGACCGTAGAGAGCGTGGAAGGAAAATTCGAGCAGGTGACACTCAACGGAGCGCTGAGGATGAACGGAGGAGAGGCGCAGGTGAACACCTTGCTCATCGGAGCGAACGGAAGCCTGAGAGGGAAAGGGAAATTGGACATCACGGCGAGCGCGAAAGAAGCCGCACAGATGGGAGGAGCCATTCAGGTAGACAACGCAAACTTCGCGTGGGATGGAGGATTGACACTGAAGTTGAGCGGAGCGGACACACTCACCGAGGAGAATTACGGGGGATGGGAGTACCAGCTCTTCAGCAGTTTGGATGGATTCACAGACACGGTTTTCGACGCACTCGCGGACGCGATCGCAGATGCCATGAAGCCAACCGCGCTGGGAGAAAACTTTGAGTACACGCTGGACAAGACAGGAAAACTGGGCGTGACGGCATTGGAAGGCGACGAGAGAACCTGGAGCGGCGATGGAGAGGCCGAAGAAGGCTGGGATGGCACGTGGAAAGTGGGCGAGCAGGGCGATACAGCATGGGGAACGGGTAACATCTTTGCGGCAGGAGATCGGGCGAAATTTGCTCAAGCGGAGGGAGGCGAGGTGACCATAGAAGGAGAAGTGCTGACGTACAGAGTGACCGTGGAAGCGGGAGACTGGGATTGGAAGCTGAAGTCGGGCCCCGGGACGGAACTCATCGTGCATGAAAGAATGCGCATCAAGGGAGGGAGCGTCACCCTGGAAGAGAGCAACAAGTACACCTTCAAGGGAGGCGTGAGCGTGGAAGAAGGCGGGGAGCTGGTGGTGAAGAAGACAGGGAAGACCATCAACTTTGGCGCCGGGAAAGGCGTGAGCGGAGCCGGCAGTCTGAAACTCCTGCTGAGCGGGAATGACAGCGTGAGCGGAGCCATGGGGAACCTGCTGGCAGAGGGAGGAACGCTGGGCGCATTGAAACTGGCGACGGCAGACAAGACGAGCCGAACCGTCACCGTGATGGAAGGAGACGGCGCCAAGCTGGGACAATTGGGAGCCCTGCACGTAGGCAGCAACATCGAGCTCGCGTTGGGAACGGATATGGCCGAAGCGGAGGGCAAAGCCCAAACGATCCACATGGAAGGAGGGAGCCTGAACATGGGCGAGCACAGCCTGAGCTGGGATCTTGCACTGGACGCCGATGCGAACATAGCCGCCGGAGAGGACAGTCAATACACGGGAACAATAACGCTGGGGACGAAGACACTGAACGTGGCGAGCGGGAAGCTGAGCATGAACGAAGCCGTGAGCGTGTCGGCGGGGAGCGGCGGCAAGGTAGCCGTGGCGGAAGGAGCGACCCTGGCGCTGGAGGAGGCGTCGAGTGCCCTGCAAGGAGTAGAAGTCGCCCTGAAAGGAGCTTTGAGCGTTGCGGGAGACAAGGAGAAGAAGAACATCTACAGCTACACCGTAGGCAAACTGAACGCGGGAGAGGGAAGCAGAGTGGAAATGAAAGCCGGCACGGTTCTGACGCTGAAAGAAGTGAGCGGAGGACTGACGAAGTTAGAGATAGGCGATGGGGCGAAGCTGGCGGTGAACGGAGGGAAGCTGGACATCGAGGGAGAGTGGAGCTGGGGATCCGGCAGCAAGCTGGAACTGAGCGCCGTGGGGCAGACCATAACGCTGGGAGAGAACCTGCAAATAGCGCGACCCGGGCAGAAACTGACCATTAATCTGACGGAAGCGTTCATGGGGGGAGACGGGGAGAGCGTCGGAGAGGTAAGAATCTTCACGGGGATGAAAGGGGAGTGGCTGGACGACTACTTTGATTTCACAGTAGACGGGAAGAGCGCCGACGTAGGGTACTACGAAGGATTGGAGTTGAATGAGGACGGGAAACTGACGTGGGGGATGGTATCGGAGGGAGCCAAACTGTACTGGGGAGCAGGGAGCGGCGACACGACCCTGACACTGGGAGAGGGAGGCAAGGAGTGGAGCCAGGAAAAAGGGAAAGAAGGCGAGCAAGGGTGGAAGAAAGACAAGCACGTGTACCTGCAAGCACCGCAGGGAGCGGAGGTAGAAGTGAGCGTAGGAGAGGGAGCGCAGATGGCCGAATTGCGTCTTGAGCAGGGAGCCAGGTACAGCATGAAGGCGACCGAGCAGAGGACCGTGAGCGTGGCGACAGTGACGGGCAATGAAGCGGAAATCTCGGTGGGGAGCAACGTACGATTCACGACGCGTCGCTACGAAGGGAGCGGAAGCCTGCAGGTAGCGGGAGGCGAAGTGGAGATAGCAACGGCGGCGAGCATCGCGCGAGCGAGCGTGGAGAGCGGAGCGCTGAAAGTCGCAGGAGGAACCGACATCAACGAATTGTTGCAGGAAGATCCCGCGAAGGGAGACAAGGCGAGCGTGGAGAGTGACGGAGCCCTCAGCGTGGGAAGCGGCAACTACGGAGGAGCGCTGAGAGCGGGAGGAGAGCTGAAGGTGACGGGAGAGTTCACCTACAGCGGGAAGGAGGGAAGCGCACAGGGCGACCTGAGCGTGGAAGGCAGCCTGAAACTGACGGGAAGCATGAGCGCCGCCGGACTGAGCGGCAGCGGAACCATCACCGGCAGCGGAACCCTGAGCTTGACAGGCGATCGTGAAAGCTCCTTTGAGGGCACGCTGAGCGTGGGACGCCTCAACCTCAGCGGCAGCGGAGCGCTGAAGCTGGGATCGGGCGTCCTGAAAGCGGATTTCGTCGAGGTGGGACAGAGCAGCGGCGGATTGTCCGTCGGCATGACCGGAGAAGCCGGCAACCTGGACATCAGCCATCTGGAGGGAGGGAAATTGACCATCACGCTGAGAGACTACGAGGAGTGGCACGGAGAGCACGAACTGACGGAAGGGTACCAGCTGTTCAAGGCGGAGAGCTTTGAAGGGATGTGGAAAGAGCTGACGCAGGGAGAAGCGGAGGCAGCGTGGGAAAATTACTTTGAGATCGAACTGGAAGGAGCGGACAGCCGAGTGAGGGTGGACAATCTCGTCGATGGGAAGTTGACCTTTGGAATGGAGGAAGGAACAGTATGGACGGGAGGAGGAGATGGAGTGTGGTCAACGCCGGACGAGGGAAGCACGGATGTGGACAAGAACTGGGGAGAAGGAGGCACGGCGCCCGGAGCGGATGCCACGGTGACCTTCAAGAAGCAGGAGGGGAATAACGACGACGTCAAACTGTCCGGATCGGTCAAGGCGGGAGAAGTCTACGTGGATTCCGGAGAGTATACGTTTACCACCCGGAATAGTGAAGGCGACAGTCTGGCGACCAACAAGCTGACAGTGGGAGGAAGGAGAAGTGCGGGAGGAAGCTATCAGGACGCGCACCTGGATCTGGATGCCGCGCTGACGGGGAAGGATGAAGGGATCATCGTGGATCTGAGAGATGGAGGCTCATTGAACGTGAAAAAGAAGGGATCGTTGAGCGGCAATGCGAGCGTGCGGTTCAACGGAGGAAGGCTGAAGTATACGGGAGATAGCCACGACGACGACATCGTGAGCGAGAAGGTGGATGCGGACAACAGCACCGACAGCGTGAAAGTGGAAGTCGCGACTGAACAAGACAGGACGTGGGAGAGCGGTGAGGAGCTGAACGGAGGCGTGGAACTGGCGCTGGAGAAAGGCATCGAGAAGTATGGCGAGGGCGACTTCACGCTGAGCTGGAAGGAGGACGAAGGCGGGAAGCATGGGGGAGAAATCGCAGTAGAAGGAGGAACCCTGACACTGAATGTGACGGGAGAGAACGGCGAGGCGGGCCATGCGGACATGGGAGGCAAGGTGACGGGCAGCGGCATCCTGAAAGCGGGAGAGGGGAGCGTCGTGACGCTCAGCGGAGATGTGTCCGAGTTTGCAGGAACGCTGCACACCGGCAGTGAGGGTGAGAAGGAGTCGGGAGGAATGAAGCTGACAGGAAATGCGGCGATGGGCGCCGTGGTGGCGAATGTGGCGGGCAAGGGACAGCTGGAAGTGGAATCCGGCGGCGAGGGAGTGATCCTGACGGGCGAGCTGGGAACGGGTGATGAAGATCAACTCACCGTCCTGAACAGAGGAACGGGAGAGCTCGTCATCGCGGGAGCCGTGGGGAATCGCACGACGATCGACACGGGCAACGCGGATAACGGAGCCGTCGTGCTGGGCGACGGGGGACATTCCGTGGATTTGACAGGGCACGCGGGAGAGGCGATCGCGGGCAGCGGAACCCTGGTGCTTTCCAACGTGACGCTGTCAGATAACTTCGGGAAGGGCGATACCAAGCTTAAGCTGTACGTAGACACGGCCACGGCGGAGAGCGCCGTGCAGGTTGCGAGCTATGCGGCGCGGAGCCGAGTGGCGCGCGAAGCGACGCCGAGAGGCGGGGTGGTGGACGTGAATGGAATGAGGGGCGAAGAGATCAACGGCATCACCGTGAACGAGCACGGCTTGCTTACGGGACTCAGCGGAACCTACAAAGTGAGCGCGCAGAAGAAGCTGGAA
>CANPYO010000096.1 GCA_947588645.1 uncultured Akkermansia sp.
CTCGCAAAAGAAAAGAAGAGTTGGGAGCGGGATAAAATTGTGAAACTCCTCCAGGAGCACGGCGCGAAGGAGTGAGGAAAAGGCAACCTTTCGTTTTCACGTAGCGCCTCGGCGTTTTTCATGCCGCTCAACAGTCGAATGACAATCTGCAGAAGGTAGCTCTATCCTGGCTTGATTGCTCATTTTGAAGGACATATTTTTGATATGGACCCTTCATTTTTGGAGTAATGCTCAATCTGCAAATTTTTTCTGCGTTTGCGCTTGACTTTCCGCGCGAGAAGAGTATGCTCTCGTCGAAATATGTAGCATACTTCCTATTTGATGAGGGACGAAGAACCGCACAGTATCTTATTCATCATGAAGATGATTGTGGATCGCGCAGCAACGCTGTACATGGCGCGGGCTGAGTGTCCCGTGACGGCTGCGCAGGGGCGCGCGCTCATGTATATGGAGAGACAAAAGGGACGTCCGGTGACGCAAGGAGAGCTGGAGAGGTACATGGGCATAAGTCACGCGACGATGAAGGGAATATTGGAACGGCTGGAGGCAAAGGGGTACGTGCGGACAGCGTTTGATAGCCACGACGGGCGTGTGAAGAACGTATATCTGACGGATGCGGTAAAACGCGACAAGCAGCGGGTGCAAGCGTTGTTGCAAGAACTGGATGAGCAGGTGCTCAACGGGCTGAGTGAGGCAGAGCTGGAAAAGCTGAGTGCCTGTTTGGAAAAAATGTACGCGAACATTTCATAAAACGACCATGAGAACACAGAAAGTAATGATAGGAATGGCGGTTTTGGGTTTGGCATGCGCCGGACTCAGCGCTTGCAAAGACCAAAAGATGCAGGGCGCCGGAAATGCGGCCGCTCGTCAAATGGCGCCTCTCTCCGTGAGTGTCATGAACTTGCAGCAGCAGGACGTGGATATAGAGAGTACGTGGTTCGGGCATTTACGCGGTGTGCAGGAGGCGAATATCAAGCCGGAGGTGACAGGGAAGTTGCTCAAACAGGTATATTGGGATGGCACGCTGTGCAAGGAGGGTGAGGTGCTTTTTGAGATTGACCCGGAAAGTTACGAGGCAGCGTTGTCGCAGGCGGATGCCGCTGTGGCCGTATCCAAGGCAAATGTGGAGCAGGCATTGGCTGCGGATGACCAGGCGGCGAAGGACGTGGAGCGTTATAGCAAGCTGGTGGACAGCGGCTCAGTCTCCGAGAAAAACTACACGGACGCTTTGCATGCGCACCGCCGTACCCAGGCAGCGCTGGCATTGGCGAAAGCTGCTGAACAGCAGGCCATAGCTCAGCAGGAAATTGCGCGCATCAACCTGAAGCGCTGCACGATTCGAGCCCCGTTTACCGGAGTCGCCTCCAAAGCCAATGTGAGTACGGGTGATCTGATCGTCGCCGGTGGAGCGACGCTCACCACCATGTCTTCCATCGATCCGATACGTGTGGATTTTGTGGTGCCGGGGAAACAAATACTTGCCAAGCTGCTGGCGCCGACCTATAGACCGGATCAAGGGATGGTATCGCCGGTGAAAAATTTCCGCGTGGTGTTGGAGGATGGAACCGTGTATGACCGTGAAGGCGAGGTGGTGGCTGTCGACAGTTACGTGAACAGCTCCACCGGCACGGTCAACTTTGTCGGGTATATTCCCAACCCGGATCTGAAGCTGCGCAGTGGAGCGGCCGTGCGGGTGAAGGCGAAAACCGGCGTGGAGAAGAATGCCTTGCTGGTGCCCAGTCGTGCGCTTGTTTCTTCCATGAACCACCGCTTCATTTACGTGGTGGGCAAGGACAATACACCGTACGGCATTGATGTTATAGGTGGTGAGGAGGTGACTCTTGAAATGCCCAATGGCGACGGGAAAACGGTTCCCATGCTCATGCAGATCATTACAGGTCGGGTGAAGCCGCTGGAAGAGAGTCTCAAAGAACTCGGATTTGACAATCCGAAAGACGTGCAAGTCATCGTAGAGGGCGGGCAGATGTCTGCCCTCTACGCGCAGGCCAACATGGGGATGCGTGCGGCGGGCGCGAAGGAAGGCTTTGGAACCGTGAATCCGCATCCCTTCATCTACACGCATCCTGTGTCCACTACTCCTTCTGTCACAGCCAAGCAATAAACAGCCATGAGCGCCTACTTTATTAAACACCCGGTGATTGCCACGGTAATAGCTGTGGTCACCACGTTGCTGGGCATCGTGTGCTACCTGAACTTGCCCATTTCGCAATACCCTGAGATAACGCCGCGTATCATCCAGCTGCAAACGATGTTCCCCGGTGCAGACGCCCAGTCTGTGGCAGATTCTGTAGGTACTCCGCTGGAGCGCCAGGTGAACGGTGTGCAGCACATGGATTACATGACCTCCGTTTCCTCCAACAACGGTGTGTACAACCTCATGGTCGTCTTTGAGCCGGATTCGGACACGGATTTGGACCAGATGCTCGTGAATATGCGTTACGGTCAGGCTCAATCGCAGATGCCAAGCGAGGTCATGAATTCCGGTGTGACGATACGCCAGCAGCCGGGTCTGCCCCTCATGCTCTACGGATTAACCTCGCCGGATGGCAGTTACAACTCCGTGGATTTGGCGAACTATGCGCAGGTGAAGTTGGTCGATGAGATCAAGCGTGTGGAAGGAGTGGGCGAGGTGGCCGTGTACGGCGCCGGGCGCTACGCCATCCGCATTTGGCTGGATACGGTGAAGATGAGCCACTTCAACATTTCGTTGGATGAGGTGCGCGCTGCCATCTCCAAGCAGAACATGACCAATCCCGGTGGTAAGATCGGCGCCGACCCTGTGCCCGATGGTCAGGAGAAGACCATCACCGTGCGTACCCAGGGACGTCTCACTGATCCCAAACAATTCGAGGAAATTATCGTGCGCCAGCAGGCCGATCAAATTGTCTATTTGAAGGATATTTCGACAATAGAGCTCGGCTCGGAAAACTACTCAGCTACGGGACGACGCAATGGGCAAGTGGCAGCTTCCGTGGTCATTTTCCAATCGCCGGGATCAAACGCCATCGACACCGTGGATCGCGTGACCAAGCTACTGGAGAAGAAGACCGCTACGATGCCTCAGGGCGTGAGCGGTTCCGTGGCGCTGGACACGACTACTTCCGTGCGCTATTCCATCAACGAGATACGCCACACCTTCATCGAGGCCATTATTTTGGTCGCGTTGGTCGTGTACATATTCCTGCAGAATTGGCGTGCTACGCTCATACCGCTCATTGCGGTGCCGGTATCGCTCATTTCAACCTTCTGCGTATTCCCGTTGCTCGGGTTCACGCTCAACACGATTTCTTTGCTTGGCATGGTGCTTGCAATCGGTTTGGTTGTGGACGATGCCATTGTGGTGGTTGAGGCGGTGCAGCATCATATCGACAAAGGACTCAAACCGCGCGTGGCTGCTTTCGCTGCCATGCAGGAGGTGAGCGGCCCGGTGATCGCCATAGCGTTGGTGCTCGCAGCGGTGTTCCTGCCCTCGTTGATGTTGAAGGGTATCACAGGTACGCTGTTCAAGCAGTTTGCCATCACCATTGCAATTTCGATGCTGATATCAGCGTTCAACGCGCTCACTCTTTCCCCGGCGCTGTGCGCTCTGCTTCTCAAGCCGAGTTCGCAGAACAGGAGCATTTTTGCGCCGCTGCACCGCCTCTTCAATAAGTGCTACAATGGCACAGCTAACCTCTACACGCGCATTTGCGGCGGATTGGCGCGCAAGCTTATCATCTCCATGCCTTTGTTGGTGCTTTTCTGGGTTGCCATCAAGCCGGTGGCAGACCGTGTTCCCGGCGCCTTCCTGCCGGATGAGGATCAGGGGTTCCTTATGGCAGCGCTCGTCATGAAGCCCGAGACCTCGCTTCAAGTGGCCATGGAGCAGAATAAGAAGCTGGAGGCTGCATTGTATGACCCTTCAGTCGTGAAAAATCTTACCTCGGTGGTCGGGATTAACATTTTGAATATGGTGCAAACACCGGGCGCTTGTATTGCTTTCGTAGAACTCAAAGATTGGAGTGAGCGTCCGGAAACAGCCCAGCAGATTCAACGCCGTCTCATGGCTAAAGTGCAGCAGGCAGGGCTGGATGGCACAGCTATGGTGCTTGTGCCGCCGGCTATCCCAGGCGTGGGCACAGCGAATGGCGTGGCGATGGTGCTCACCGATTTGGAGGGACAAGGCGTTCCCTTCCTCTATGAACGAGTGAAAGCTTTTGAACAGGCGGCTCGTCAGCGCCCGGAGGTGGGCATGTGCATGGACATGATGATGGCTGACACTCCCCAGAAATACCTGGAGCTTGACCGCGAAAAGTGTCAGTACTACAAGGTGGACATCAGCACGGCGAACGGTGTATTGGCGGCCTACTATGGCTCTTCCTTCGTTAACTTCTTCAACGCCTTCGGCCAGCAATGGCAGGTGTACATTCAGGCTCAGGGAGCCGACCGTACCAGCCTGGATCAAATGGACGGCTTTTTCGTGACCAACTCAGAAGGCATGCGTGTGCCTCTTTCGGTGCTGGTGAATGTCAAGGATATCGCGGAGACGGAGTTTGTGATGCATCATCAGGGTTACAACGCCGCCAAAATTAACGTGATGCCCAAGCCCGGCTATTCGACCCAGCAGCTTATGGACGCCATGGAGCAGGTGTACGCCCAGACGATGGATCCCTCCAAGGTGGGCTTCGATTATCAGGATATGAGTTTTCAGGAAAACAAGGTGCGCAACAGTACCGGCCTAGGCACTATCTTCATCATGTCCGGCCTCTTTGCCTTCCTGATCTTGGTAGCGCTCTACGAAAAATGGCCATTGCCCATATCTGTCTTCATGACGGTGCCGATAGCCGTGTTGGGCGCGTACGCCGGGCTGTGGTTTTGGGGACTGGAGCTCAACTTGTATGCGCAGGTTGGGTTGGTGATGCTTGTGGGGTTGGCGGCCAAGAATGCCATTCTGATTGTCGAGTTTGCCAATCTGGAGATGGAACGTGGCAAGACGCTCATGGAATCCACGCTGGCTGCGGCGCGCCTGCGCTTGCGCCCCATTCTCATGACATCGCTCGCCTTCATCTTGGGTTGTATTCCTCTCATTCTATCCAGTGGCTCGGGCGCGTTGGCTCGTAACTCGATCGGCGTTGTGGTCGTTATCGGCATGACAGTGGCCACATTGGTGGGCATTTTCCTGATTCCCTGCTCATACGTATTCGTGATGCGTCTTTTCCGTCTCAAGTTCAAACTTCACGAGCTCAAAGAAGACCCGGATGAGGTGGAGGCGCGCGAATACTTGGCCGCACATGGTAACGATGAAGATTGAGCTTGCAACAATTAAAACGACAAGGTATGATCATGGCAACTATGAAGAAGACGATGGCAATCACGCTGCTGGGGGCTGTGGCTCTCGGCGCGGCATCCTGCTCTTTTGGCCCCATGTGGCGGAAGCCGCAGATGGCGGTACCGGAGGTGTTTCGCGGAAAGAGCTTTCATGAGGGGAATATGGCCGACTTGCCGTGGCAGGTCGTACTCAAGGATGCAAAGCTCACCAGTTTGCTCACCGATGTATTCAATGCGAACCGCAGTATAATCGCTTTGCAACACAATGTGCAGGCTGCGCGCCAATATGTGACCATTGCCCGCGCTCCGCTCTTCCCGTGGCTGGGGTACAGCGCTTCCTCATCCAAAGGGATGAATCAGCAAGGAGGCGCAGCCATCGCCCAGACGGGTGGAGTAACCACCAACCCGGGGGCTGCAGCTCTCTCTGCTTCTTGGGAGTTGGATTTGTGGGGCAAGACGCGTAAGGGAGTGGAAAGTGCAATGGCAAGTGCCCAGTCGACCCAAGAGGAATTGAATAACCTGCGTGTGTCGCTTCTGCGCCAAGTGGCTTGCGGTTACTTGCAGCTGATGATGCTGGACGAGCAACTGCGCATCGCTCACGCTTCGGTGGAGAGTTATCGCGAGTCTCTGCATCTCTTCCAGAATCAGTTGGAGGCGGGCATCGCAGATAAATTGCAGACAGCAAGTGCCCAGGCAGCATTGTCTGCCGCAGAGGCAGAGATCCCGGCGTTGCAAATGCAAATAGCTGAACTTGAGAATACGCTCAGTGCGCTGGCAGGACGCATGCCGGGTCGCATTGCCCGCAGTGAGAATCTGCAAGCCTATGCAAAGGCGAGCAGGGTGGCTGCAGGCATACCGGCGGATGTGCTGGCACGCCGCCCCGATATTCGAGCTAAGGAGCAGCAGCTACGCGCTGCCAATGCAGAGATAGGGTTGGCTATAGCCAATTATTTCCCCTCCATCAGCTTGACGGGCGCCGGTGGGTATGCCTCTGCCGATCTGCGACATGCCACTATCCCTCATCGCACGGGCTGGGGCATAGGTGTGTCGCTCACAGGACCGCTTTTCCAGGGAGGGCAGCTGCGTGCCAACACGCGTGCCAAGCGGGAGGCCTTTTTAGCAGCCAAGGCGGAGTATGAGCAGACGGTGCTCAATGCGATGGCTGAGATATCAACCACACTCACCACGCGAGAAAAGCTGGTGGAGGTCATGGAAAACCAGGAGCAGGCGGTGCAGGCATATTCTGAGAGTGTGCGGCTTTCTATGGCGCGCTACAAAGAGGGCGCCGCGGCTTATTACGAGGTGCTGCAAGCGCAGCTCTTGCTCTTCCCGGCGCAAAAACAGTTGGCTTCCTACCGTTATCAGTACGCTGCCTGTGTACCTACGCTTTACACGCAACTTGGCGGTGGCTGGCAGCAATAATTTCCCCGGCAATTGCCATTTTCAACGCGCGGCAAGTGGATAGCCGCGCGTTTTTTCTTAATATGCGCGCTGCAGGAGCAGATCTGCAATAGCTAAAAGAGATTCACGCTTCTCAGTGGGGAAGCAGTTGAGCGCCTCGCGGGCTTCTGAAGTTCGTGCCCGGGCTTCGGTGCGTGTGCTCTCGATTCCCAGGAGGGCGCACAGCGTAGCTTTTTGAGCTTTGGAATCCTTACCGATGCTTTTGCCGAGTACCTCCGGTGAGGAGGTGACATCCAGCACATCATCGATGAGTTGAAATGCGAGGCCAAGATTGCGACCGTAGGCAGAAAGAGAGTTCAACTGCTCGTCGGAGCAGGCCGCGCTCATGCCACCCAGACGCACGGCAGCCTCGATCAGTGCGGCAGTTTTGCCCAAATGGATCGCGCGTATTTCCTGCGGAGAGAGAGGACGGCCTTCTCCCTCCAAATCGAGTGCTTGTCCGCCAACCAGCGAGAGACTACCGGTGAGCCGCGCCAGCTCAGCCACATAGTTGCGGACGCTGTACCGTGCATTCTCCGGCACTCGCGCCAGCATGGCAAAGGCTTCCGTGAGCAGAGCATCTCCCGCCAGCACCGCCATCCCTTCCCCGAACACCTTATGATTGGTCGGTTTGCCGCGACGCAGATCATCGTTATCCATGCAGGGCAGATCATCGTGGATGAGTGTGTAGGTGTGCAGGGTCTCAAGGGCGCAGGCGGCATCCAGCGCTGTCTGAGGAGCGCCGCCGCAGACCTTGGCAGCCTCTAGGCAAAGCAGAGGACGAATGCGCTTGCCACCGGCGAATATGCTGTAGCGCATAGCCCGGTGCAGGGTGGCGGAGGGCTCGGCATCTTCCGCCGGCAGGAGCTCGGCAAGGCGCTGCTCCACAAGCTGCGTGGTGGAGTGGATGAGATCGTCCAGATTCAACATAAATTCAACGAATGAGGAGTTCAGCTATCTGCACGGCATTGAGTGCAGCGCCTTTGCGTACTTGGTCACCCACCACCCAGAGACTGAGGGCATTTTCAAGCGCCGAATCCTTGCGAATACGCCCCACGTAGCAAATGTCGCCATCGGTGGAATCCAGCGGAGTAGGCCAGATCCCCTTTGCGGGATCATCCATGAGTTCCACGCCGGGCATGCCGGTGTAGCAGGCGCGCGCCACCGGCACATCCACCGGTTTCTCAAACTGCGCCACGCAGGAGATCGAATGACTGCGGTACACCGGCACGCGCACGCAGGTGCAGCTCACTTGCAGGGTCGGAAGGCTCATGATCTTGCGCCCCTCGTTGAGCATCTTAAGTTCCTCCTTGGTGTAACCTGTGTCGGTGAAGCTGTCGATTTGCGGCAGTACATTGAAGGCAATTTGCCGCGGGTAAGTGTTGCACACCACAGGCTGTCCGTTCACAAGGGCACGCACTTGACTCTCGAGCTCAGAGATGCCGTGTTGCCCGCTGCCGGAGACTGCCTGATAGCTGCTGGCGATGATGGTTTTCAGTCCGAACTTGAGGTGCAGCGGGTAGAGCGCCATCAGCGTGATGATGGTGGTACAATTGGGATTGGCGATGATATTACGCGGGTGGCGCAGGGCGGCCTGCCCATTGATTTCCGGCACGACAAGCGGTACATCTTCCTCCTGCCGGAATGCGGAGGAATTGTCCACCACAACACAACCTGCCGCGGCTGCTATGGGCGCATACTTTCGAGAAATATCACCACCTGCCGAAAAAAGGGCAATGTCCACTCCGTCAAAACTTTTTTCCGTGAGCTCCTCCACCACAAGCTCCTTCCCCCGAAAGCCCACTTTCTTACCGGCCGAGCGTGCCGAAGCGAGCAGTTTCAATTCCGATAGAGGAAAGTTTCGTGTTGCAAGACATTTTTGGATCTCCACGCCAACGGCTCCTGTGGCTCCCACAATGGCTACTCTGGGTTGCGCGTTCATCTTTTAATCGCCGCGAGTATAGCGAATTTCGCCTAAATATCAAGCGAAATATGCGCATCGTGCTTGGCGCGCACAAAGATTTCATGCCCTCCCTGGGAAATAAATGATGAAAGCCACACGTGTCCCAATAAGATCTTCTCTGTCGTTTCCCACAAACAAAAGAGGTAAGCCCGACAAGGTGTCAAACTTCGCCAAGTTCGCGCGCAAGCGCGAGAATTTCCCAAATTCGTAAATCTGGCACCTCTAAAAACTCAAGATTTTTGACACAGGGGCAGTCCATGATACCTGATCCCCGGACATTTTGTTC